>DATKLX010000117.1:0-37524 GCA_035542155.1 Anaerolineaceae bacterium | reverse complement strand
CGCCAGCCCCATCATCTGCGACACTTTGGTGATCGCCGCCGTCAGCGTCGTTTTCCCATGGTCGATGTGTCCCATCGTCCCCACGTTCAGATGCGGCTTCGACCGATCAAATTTCTGCTTGGCCATCGTTCCTTCTCTCCTTACATAGATTCTGTATAGGCTGCCAGCAAGAGCCCTCAATGGGATTCGAACCCATGACCCCGTTCTTACCAAGAACGTGCTCTACCTGCTGAGCTATGAGGGCTTGCTGTGTTTCTGGCCACTCGCTGAAACTGCAAGGCGCAGTGGAGGTCAGCAGGACCAAGGTGGGCAGTGAAGGATTCGAACCTCCGAAGGGGTGTCCCCAACTGATTTACAGTCAGTCGCCTTTGGCCACTTGGCTAACTGCCCTGATCACGATATTGGCAACCTTGAGCCGTTGTCAGCTCGAGTCTGAGATACTGATTTCAATTGGTCTTGCCAGCATCTCAAACGCCAGCCCACAACGTAAGCCGACGACGGGAATCGAACCCGTAACCTACCACTTACAAGGCGGTTGCTCTGCCGATTGAGCTACGTCGGCGCCATGAATCAACGGGTCTCCTGGTTCAGTGGAAACCCTCGGCGCGCTCGATTATACCAAAGGCCTTCTGCGAAGGCAAGGTTAATGCACTTCCAGCGGGTCAGGAGTCTATCAGACTCCCGGGGAAGAGTCAAGGGGAAAGAGAAATTGCCTCTTGACTATATAGAACTAATGTTCTATAATGGGAACAATTCAACCAATCCGCCGTTTTGGTCGGCTCAGCTCTTGGAATGGAGGTCGAAATGAATTCAACGGGATCAGGCGGTCAGGATCATCCCTTCTCCCTGGCTAATCGCTTTCAGGGTTTCCGCTTACCACGAGGCTCAGTATTTGGTATAATCATCCTCGGCGCCTTGCTGGCGTTCGAGATTTTCAATTATAGCACGACCGAATTTGCTTTAGGTGATCTGTTGGGCGACCTGCGCTTCGCAGGAGTGCGCTGGGCAACGATCCTTTCCCTGGCTTTCTGTGGGATTGATTTTGCCGGCATTGCCCGCCTGTTTACGCCTGAACAGGGTGCCACCGAGCCGAACGAAGTCTGGTACCTGTTCGGCGCCTGGCTCCTGGCAGCCACGATGAACGCGATTCTGACCTGGTGGGGCGTCTCCATGGCGATCCTTAACCACCCCATGGAGAGCAGCGCGGTCATCGACCCGGGCATGCTGATGAAGATCGTCCCGGTCTTTGTCGCGGTGATGGTCTGGCTGATCCGGATCCTGATTATTGGTTCTTTATCATATGCTGGAGATCGCCTGTTCCCGCGTACTCCGGCCCGGATGCGCAACTCTGTTTCCACGACGCAGCAGCACAACCCCTTGGGGCGAGCCGCGCGGGTAGGAGCCCAGGCCCAGGCCGCCCCTTCGCCCGCACAGCCAACGAACACGCCGCCGGCACCTTCTTATCCGGTGCACCCCGCTCCCAAGCCGGTGATGCGCCCCGAGACGGTTTTTCCTACCCGGCCGGAGCCGACCTACCAGAACCTGTCGATGCGCCCGCGGAATGGAACGTCCGCGGTGCGACCGAGCGAAATCTCAGCTTCCTCCGATACCCGCCGCTAGATACCCCCGAAAATCCACGAGCGGCGGGGCTCACAAACCACAGTCCAATGCCGCCTCGCCGCTCGTTTTCGCATTCCGCATCACCCCAGCCCGGCTCTTCCAGCCGCACTTCCCACGGCGGAAGCTGCCTGGTGAGATTTTTTATTCCATCCCTTGCTATACTCACCATCGGACTCGTTCTGGCCCTGGGGACGTATTTCAGCTCGCCGGCGGCGTTCGCGGCGCGTCCTAAAAGTGTAGGGGCCAGCGGACTGGCTCCACTGTATACCGAGGAAATCCAGCACTGGGGCCCTTTCATTCAATCCTGGGCCAGCGAGTATGCCCTGGATCCCAACCTGGTGGCCACGGTTATGCAGATCGAATCGTGCGGCGATCCGCAGGCCGGTTCCCAATCCGGGGCCACTGGGTTGTTTCAGGTGATGCCGTTCCACTTTAAGAGTGGAGAGGACCCCTTCGACCCCGAGACCAACGCCCGGCGTGGTCTCAACTATCTCAGGCGCTCGTTTGAAAAGGCCGGTGGCGACGCCCGCCTGGCCCTGGCCGGATACAACGGTGGGATCGGGTTGATCCAGGCCGACTCGGCAACCTGGCCGGTCGAGACCCGGCGTTATGCGGCCTGGGGCGCGGCAATCTATGCAGATGCCAGGCAGGGGGTAGCCGAAAGCCAGACCTTACAGGATTGGCTGGGAAATGGTGGAAGCCGCCTGTGCCGCCAGGCTGCCCGTCGGTTAGGATTGACCAACTAATATTGTTTCCTCATGAGATGTAAGGGAGTATAACGTTTCCAGATCGAAAACTGCGAATTTCCTTGAGCCTTAGACCCAGCCGGCTAACGCCTGGAAACAGCGGCTTTCCATCTCCCAGAATAACCAGGGTCAGTATCAGCAGATATTCTTCAACAACAACCGGGGTTGTATGAATTTACCGGGTAGTTTTGTCTAACGGTAGCCACAACACAAACGTTGTGCCATGGCCTTCTTTTGATTCGACTTCGATCCTTCCCCCGTGGTGGTGGACGATCCAGTAAGCAATCGAAAGACCCAGTCCATAGCTGCTGCCATCTCTCCCGCGAGTGCGCGATTTTTCTGCGCGGTAGAAGCGCTCGAAGATGTGCGGGAGATCTTTGGTGGGGATTCCCGGCCCGGTATCGGAGACTACCAGGCGGGCCATATCGTAGGATTTTGAAAGCGCCAGGATCACCTGCCCACCAGCAGGGGTGTATTTGATCGCATTGCTGACCAGATTGATCAGCACCTGTTTAAGCCGGTCGCGGTCGCCCATCACCTGGACCTGGTCTATCTCGCCGATGCGCACCTGCAGGCGGTCGCCGGCCAGGACCCGGGCTTGCTGGTACACTTCGAGCAGGACGGTGTCCAGATCGACGGGACGCATGTCCAGGGGGATCTTGCCCGACTCGGCCTGAGCGAGGAGAAGCAGGTCGCCAACCAGGCGGGTAAGGCGGTCGACCTCGATTTCAATGCCGCTCAACGATTCCTCGTCGGTCACTCCCATCTTGCGCAGCAGGCCAACGTTTCCCTTGATCACCGTCAATGGCGTGCGCAGCTCGTGGCTGACGTCGGTCAGGAAGCGGCGCTGGGTATTGAAGAGGCTTTCCAGGCGGCTGAGGGTCTGGTTGAAGGCAATGATCAACTGGCCCACCTCGTCTTCCTCCGGTGGGGACACCGGGATGCGGCGGGAAAGATCGTCGGCGCGGGTGATGTGTGTGGCGACCTCAGTGACGGCTTTCAGGCGTGAAAGAGCCTGGCCAGTGCTCAACCAGGCGCCTAGCGCGACGACTGCCATCGAAATGAGAGCGCTGATCAACAAAACGCTGCGCAGCACATTCTGGGTGGTGTCGATGGTTCCCAGGCTGCCTCCTACCTGGAGTATGCCCACCGGCCTTTCTCCGACGACCAGGGGGACATCCAGAATCCGCAGGTGGGCCGCATGGAAGGTAGAGGTGCGGTAGATAGTCTGGTTAATCCGTAGGCCGGCGGGATCGATTGAATCGTTGAAACGGGTGTTGTTCGCCACCAGGCGGCCGTCCTGGCTCCAGAGCTGGATATAGACGGTTTCCACCTGATCGAGCGGAGGAAAAGAGGTTAAAGAAATCTGGCTACCGCTAGTGCGGATGGCCGGAAGAATTTGCTCAGCCGTATTCGCCAGTTGGGTATCGATTCTGGCGAGCAACTCAACGCTTACCGACGCATAGATGGCTACCCCGGAAAGGAGGAGAACGCCCCCAACCAAACTGGTATACAGCAAGGTCAGGCGCCGCTGCAAGGACATGTTATGGGTTCTCTCGGAGTACGTATCCCACGCCGCGCACGGTATGCAGCAGGCGCATTTCTCCTTCCGCTTCCAATTTCTGGCGTAAATAGCGAATGTACACGTCCAGGACGTTGCTTTCTCCCCCGAAGTCGTACCCCCAGACGCGGTCGAAAATCATCTCGCGGGTCAGAACCTGGCGTGGATGGCGCATGAAGAGCTCGAGCAGCTCGTATTCTTTGGCGGTCAGAGAAATAATCCGCCCCTTGCGGATCGCCTGGCGAGTACCCGTATCCAGAGTCAGATCGGCAAAGGTGAGTACCTGGGTCCGTTCCGGCTGGGTGCGGCGGAGGAGGGCACGGACGCGGGCAAGAAGCTCGTCCAGCTCGAAAGGTTTAACCAGGTAATCGTCGGCGCCGGCATCCAGTCCTTGAACGCGGTCCTGGATCGTGTCTTTAGCCGTCAGCATCAGGATCGGGACGCTCCCTCCGGTACGCAGGCGGCGGCAAACCTCCAACCCGTCCATTCCCGGCAGCATCCAGTCCAATATAATCAGATCGGGGTGCCCATCGCGGGCCAGGGCCAGGCCAGTCTGACCATCGAGGGCTGTGTCCACCTGGTATCCCTCGTAGGCCAGGCCGCGGCGCAGCAAACGCACAATGGCTTCATCATCTTCGATGATCAGAATGCGTTCGTTCATGAACCCTCCTAAAGGGAATAATATACCACAGAGTAAATGTTTCGGGTAGTTGCTTCTCTGGTAGAATCAGACCATGATGCAACGTAAACCCTCTGCCAGGCCTTCGTTGAGTAAGCGGATCTTCGACCTGGCGCTGACGATCCCCGGGTTGATCCTGATTTCCCCGTTCTTACTGGTCTTATCCATCCTGGTCTGGCTGATCAACGGCTGGCCGATCTTCTTTACCCAGCCGCGGCCTGGATTTCAGGGGCGCCTTTTCCGTCTGTACAAGTATCGCACGATGACCGGCCAGCGCGACGCGAACGGCCAACTGCTCCCCGACGAACAGCGCCTGACCCCGTTTGGGATCTTCCTGCGTAAAACGAGTCTGGATGAGCTGCCATCTTTATGGAATGTTATCCGCGGGGAGATAAGCCTGGTCGGCCCCCGCCCGCTCTTGGTCCAGTACCTCGACCGCTACAACGCACACCAGGCGCGCCGCCACGATGTCCTCCCCGGGATCAGCGGCTGGGCGCAGGTCAACGGGCGCAACGCGCTTACCTGGGAAGAGAAGTTCGACCTGGATGTCTGGTATGTGGACCATTGGTCTCTGGGGCTGGATGTTAAAATTGTGCTGCTGACCCTCTGGAAAGTGTTCAAGCGCGAAGGCATCACGCAGCCCGGGCAGGCGACTGCGGAAGAGTTCATGGGAAGTGAAGAGCGAGAGCCGAAAATCGAGCACCGGGAACCGTAGCTACTTTCCCTCTACATTAAGTGGGTAGATTGCCCCGCTGGCCAGGGAGTCGCGGACCTGATTGACCAGGCGCAGTTTGCCTGGGGTGAGCAGATCCGGTTGGGTATTGCTGATGGTGATGACCGCCGTTGTGGGGCTGTTTGACTCCGCGGGGGACCCGGCGGCGATCCGCGGCCAGGCATCTCTCAAGGCCTGGGCGAGATCCATATTGACCGAGGCGATCATGCCCGAGCGCAGCTCTTCAGGAACAGCCCGCGGGTCAGTGGAAACAAAGCGCATTTTCGCAGCGATGACCGCCTGAAGGATCTCCGCCGTCTGCATTTCCGGAACGAGGCAGACAGTCTGAACCCCCTTTTGGGTGAGGGTATTCAGCCCGGCTTGCCAATCGGTGCCGCTGCCTATCTCCACTAAAAGCGGGTATCCGGGGTAAGGTGGCGCCAGGGGATTGCAGATGCCGCACAGGAAACGGCCGCCGTTCAGGAAAGCCTGCGCAAATGGCAGATCCGCGGGCTGATTGGTGCGGGTGAGAGTGCCAATTCGCCAGTCAGGAGTTGTGGCGGCGGCGATAAAACCGGCTAAAAAAGCCTGCTGGTCGGGCAGAGCGGAGATCAGCGCCAGATTGGGGGCAGAATCGACGCCTTCGGTGTTGCCAATCGCCACGAACTCTGTTTGTGGAGCGGCTGTCGTCAGGTCCTGAAGGGCAGGGCCGGGAGAAACCACTACCACGACTTTCCAGCCCGGTTCCAGATCGCCGGCAGCCAGGGTAGACCGCTCTTCCATTTTCCACCCGCTCTGCCCGGCCAGATCTTGGACGACCGGACGAAGGCTCTCAACCTGGGCAGCCTCCGCCGCCGGCCCCGAGGAAAAGATGACCTGAGGCGAAGCCGGGGTAGCGGTAGGCGCGGTGGTCGGCGTTGCTGCCCGGGGACGCAGCTCGCCAGGGGAAGGACTGGGAGTAGCAGGGGGGGCGCCAATTCCCGCATTGAGGCAGGCCGTTAGGCTGAAAACTGCCAGAACTGCCACAGCCAGGATGCGCGGGAACGATGCGGTGATGCGGTTGGGCATGAGTCCCATTTTACCTCAAAGAAGCGCCTCTAGCTGTATTATAATAATCCTAACCGAGCTCCCAGAGAAGCCACTGAATAACCTGGCAAGCCTACGCCAATGAGCCTACCTATCAGCCAACCCATCCCTGACGAAAACGAACCGAACTCTCTTCCCCCGGCGCGAAAGCGGCGCGGGCGGCGGCAGATCCTCCCCACCGGCGCAGACCAGCGCGCTGCTTTCCTCGACGATCTGGCTCACCGGGCCACACCTTCCTTTGATTTCTTCCTTTTTTCCCTGCTCTGCGGAGCGATCTTCGGAGCCGGTTTTCTGCTGGACGCGCCGGCCTTGCATGTCCTGGCCGCCCTGCTGGCCCCTTTCATGGGACCCGTGATTGGCCTGTCGCTGGCCACGATTATCGGATCAGGGCGATTCTTCTTCCTCACGTTTGGCGGTTCGTTCACTGGCGCCGCGCTGGCTTTCGCATCCAGCGCCCTGGTCGGGCTGATCCCGCGCATCTGGCCAGAGCTGCCTCTCAAGGTAAGTAATGCCAGCGTCCGGTTTGACTGGTCGGAGATGATCCTGTTGGGCATCGGGGTGATCATCACCACCCTGTCGATGGTAAGGTCGGAGAAGCGGCCGGTGGTCCCCAGTGTAGCGCTGGCCTACACCCTGTATCTGCCGGTGGCTGCGGCCGGTTTTGGGCTGGCGAGCGGAAGGCCGCATCTCTGGCCGGATGGGCTGATCATCTACCTCGTCTATCTGACGGGCTCGATCTTGCTTGGCACGATCGTCCTCGCCATCGTGGGGTTCCGGCCGCTCAACCTGTTCGGCTACACCCTGGGGACCACGATCACCCTGACTAGCCTGGTCATCCTGATCGGCCTGTCAGGGATTGGGACAGCTCTGCAGGCGCAAGTCGCGCTTCCAGCCTCCCCCGCTTCGCCGTGGTGGAATTCTTCTGTCGCACCGCCGATTCCGGCGAATGCAACCCCGACGCCAACCATCCAACTTACCCCGACGGAAACAGCCCAACCCGAGCCGCCGACAGCCACTTTCATCCCGACCCATACCCTGGTGCCGTCCCGAACCCCCACGCTGACCGCAACCCTTGCCCCAACCCCGGTTTGGGCTGCGATCAACGCCGAGAGCCTGAACGGGGCGTTTATTCGTAAAGAGCCAAAACCAACTGCCGATATTGTCACCAGCCTGCTCAACGGCACGCTGGTACAGGTTCTGCCAGAGATCGTTCGCGATGGCAACACGATCTGGGCTCACGTTCGCACGAGCAAAGGGCAGGAAGGGTGGATTTGGCAGGGGCTGCTGGTCACAGCGACCCCCGCTCCGGGGTGGTGAGAACCCAGCTTTCGTACAATCAATGATCTGATTTGGAGAGAGTGAAATGACTATTCATTTTGGCACGGATGGGTGGAGAGCGGTCATCTCGGATACGTTCACATTTACCAACCTGCGCCTGGTCACCCAGGCGATCGCCGACGCGGTCGCCTCAGATAAGTGGATCAACGGAACACCCCTGGACCAGGCTCCGGATCCGAAGAAAATGGTGGTCGGGTTTGATACCCGCTTCCTTTCCGACCGCTACGCCCAAGAGGCCGCCCGGGTGCTGGCCGCCAATGGGTTTACCGTGTACCTGGCCCAGGCGGACGCTCCAACCCCGGCGATCTCGTACGCGGTGCGCTCGCTCAACGCCATCGCCGGAATCATGATCACTGCCTCGCACAACGCACCACGCTACAACGGCGTCAAACTGAAATCTGCTTACGGCGGGTCAGCGCTCCCTGAGCAGTGCCATCGGGTTGAAATTTACCTGAATGACAACGAGGAGCAGGGGCGCGGTCCCAACCTGATGGATTACGAACACGCCCGCCAGCAGGGCCTGATCCAGCGCTTCAACCCCATCCTGGCCTATAGCGAGCAGATTCGCCGGCTGATCGACTTTGATGCGATTGCCGAGAACCCGCAGCGGATCGTGGTGGATTCGATGTACGGCGCGGGACGGGGGATCATTCGCGGGCTGCTGCAGGGAACCGGCTGCGAAGTCCAGGAAATCCGTGGGGAGATGAACCCCGGTTTTGGCGGCGTGCATCCCGAGCCGATCTCGCGTTATCTGGGCGCTCTGGCCGGGGCGATCAGTATGGGGATGGGAAATTTCGGACTGGCGACCGACGGCGACGCTGACCGGATTGGAGCGATGGACGAGCGAGGCAATTTCGTCGACCCGCACAAGATTATGGCCCTGGCAGTCCGCCACCTGGTAGAAAGGCGCAAGCTGGGCGGCTCGCTGGTGCGTACCGTCTCCACCACGCGGATGATCGACCGCCTGGCTAATAAATACGGCCTTTCAGTACACGAGACTCCCGTCGGTTTCAACCACATCGCCGATTATATGCTCAACGAGGACGTGCTGATCGGCGGGGAAGAATCAGGTGGGATTTCTTTCAAGGGGCACATCCCGGAGGGTGATGGGGTGATCATGGGCTTGCTTGTGGTCGAGATGGTGGCGTGCTGCGGCGGGACGCTCTACGACCTGGTCGAAGACTTGCTCGGCCAGGTGGGACCGGCCTTTTACGAGCGCAAGGATATGCGCCTGAGCCACCCGGTTTCAAAAACCACGATCACCGACCGGCTGCAAAACGAAGCCCCATCCCATATTGGGGGCGAGGCGATTCAGGAGATCTGCGTGCTGGATGGCGTGAAATATATTCTGGCGGACGACTCCTGGCTGTTGATCCGCCCTTCCGGGACGGAGCCTGTCCTGCGGGTCTATGCGGAAGGACGCAGCCCGCAGATGGTGAAGGCGCTGTTAGGATTTGGCGAGCAAATCGCCACCAGTATCGTTTAAAGATCCTTTCCCGCGTATGGGGGCATTTAAGAACCCCGAAGATGAAATTCGGGGTTCTTGCTATGTCAGGCAAATCGCTCAGGAGGAGCGCAGGCGGCGGACGACGAAGATAACCGCCAGGAGAATCAGCCCAAGGCCAAACAGGCCTGGCAGACCGACCTCATCCGCAAAACCGGTGGTCGGGAGGGCAGTCGAGGTCGGCGCGTGGGCGGTGCCGGTCCCGGTTTGCTGAGCCAGAGCCGCCTGGGTGAGCAACGCAGCAACGGTCGCAGTCCGGGCTTCATCCTGGCTGAGGCCGGGTACAGCCGTGGTCGCGATCGCCAGGACGGGGGTGGCAGTGTTGGTGGGGCGCAGCGTCGCGGTGGGCAGGGGCGTCTGGGTTGGAGACTTGGGGATCGTTGTACGCTGGGCGTTGATCGCTGCCTGGGTGATTGCCTGGACGGTGGCCGTGTTGATCGCATTCTGTGTGGCGATGCGGCTGGCGGTGCTGACGCCGCCCTGGTTCGGGCGAATAAAGACCAGATAGACTACCAGCAATGCCAGGGCCAGCAGGAACAACCCACCCAGAACGCCCGCGGCGATGAGAAAGGTGCGGTTGCTGCCCTGTTGTTGAGGCGGCGGTTTCTGCTCACCTCCTTCTTCGTTCTCGTTATTGAGATCCAGATCGTTGTAATCATCTGACATGTGCGCTTCTCCTGAACGACGGTTTATTCCACAACTTCGAGATTAGCCAGAGGGACCACGACCTGATCGCCATTTTCGAGCTTAACGGCAGCGCCAGGAGCGCGGATACCGCTGGGGAAAGTGGTTTGCCCTGGCCGCAGGGCGACGAGCGTGCCAGCAGCAGCGGAGTTGGGCGAACGAACAATGCGGACAGTCTGGCCCGGGGCGAAGATGTCGGCTTCGCGGGGCGTTGCCAGCGGTCCAGCCGCGGGCAAATGGATCACGACTTCAGGGCGCTCACCCGTTAGTCGGTTCCAGACACAGGCGTTGACCGCGATTTCCCGTTTTTCGTTGGTGGTCAGGATCTTGAGCGCTGCCGGGTTAATAGGCAGCTTGCCGAACCCTTCGAGCACCAGGATAGGGATTTTTAGTTGCAAAGCGACCGGAGCCAGGTCGCCTGTCATGCTCCCCAAAACCAGGCCGCGCAAGGGAACCTGCGCGGCAGCGTGGAGGGTATCGGCCTGGGTACACGTCCCTCCCAGCAGGATCGAGCCACGCATGCTAACGTCGAAACGCTCGGCGGTGAGCTCTTCATCGGCAGTTTGCGCCAGGGCCACAAGCACACCACTATCTATCTGGCCGTTACCCCAGATGCCCTGGATCAATGCGCCGGTAGTCTCGACGATCGCGCCGCGGTCGGGGATGAGGTCGGTCACCATCCCGGGGATGCCCGCCAGGAGCTCGAATGGTCGGCTTTCCAGCTCGATCAGCACCTGGCCGCCGCCGATGGCAACGACGCGTCCGTCTTTTGGGGTGCGGATTACACGGGGGAAAATGCCGACCGGGCCGGCCACAACGTCACCCTGGCTGACATCCTCGCCGATCTTACGGGTGATGTATTTTTCGGCCTGATCCGGGGAAACGCCCAGCCCACGCGAAACGTCCAGCACCTGGTGCTGGGTGACCAGGCGCGCTTCAGCGATCACGTCCGTCGCGGCAACCTTTTGAGCGGCGCGGACAACCACCCTGCCAGCAGTGGGTAGAACGCGCTCTCGCCGGATGGTGGTCAGAGGAAGAATGTGGGTGACGTTGGCTAACATAGGTGTATCTCAGGTCCTGAGGACGGTGCAAGATGTATACCGCAGAGTCAGCCCCCTAACGCGAAGAGCCATTTCTTGATCATTTCCCGCCGGCGAGGGGCATCGCTGGGCAGGCTTATGGGGCGGCCGCGGGCATCGATGACCGCCCCGAGGGCGCCGCCAACTACCTTCACCCCCTTGCCGGGGCGGTTCAGGCCCAGGCTGGTCCGGTTGAGTGGCTCGAGGAACAACTGCGCGCTTTGCCCGCGCGGGAGGGGCAGGACATGGAATGCGCCCTGTTTGACCTCGAGTCGAGTCTCGCTGTTGTCCTCGCGAACCAGGCGCACGCGCAAAATGGGTGTGCCATAGCGGGCCTCGCTGACCGGGGAGATCACCGTGCCCAGATTGAGCACCGCCCCGGAGCCAAAGAATACCTGGACGGGCAGGAGCGAGTTGATGTCCGAGACAGCCCCAAAGGCTGAAATCAGGCCATTCTGGTCGAGGAGCAGGGTGGTGACGCCGATAGGCTGGAGGCCATCGAGGAGCATCATCAGGCTTTGCCCGGGGGTCGGAGCGTGGGTAAGGATCGAGCCGGCAGCCAGGATCGGCTCGAAGGGAACGTTAAGGCCGGTGCCCGCCAGGCCGCTGCCGCTCATCGAAGCGCCAAAGGAGCGTGGAGTGACCACATTTTTCACCGCAAAGCGAATGATCTGGCGGGCGGCGGCCTGCTCGATGGCATTTTCTTCGCCGGTCACCGGCAGGCTGGCCGGAAAGAGCGCCTTGTGCTCGAGATAATCACAGACCATGCCGTCAGGGACGTGCATCGGAAGCCATTGGGTTATTTCTTCCAGACCCCCTTCGGCGAGGAGACCGGTCATCCCTTCACCCACGCCCACCCGGTACACACTCAGGTTGAGCCGGCCGCCGAAAGCGGCGGCGACGACCGTGGAGGTTCCCCCCAGATCGATCCCCAGGACGCCTTTGCTGGCGTCGTTGACGTTGCGGCTGAGAAAACGGACAAAGCGGCCAAAAGCCTGGGCGGTGGAGAGGACCTTGCGACCGCTGAGCGAACCCATAGCACGCGCGCCGCCCACCTGGCGGTCGCGGACCTGTTCGATGATTTCGCCAAGGGTCTGCTGGGCAGGGCTGAGATCCTCGACCTCGATGGATGGCCGGATATTGGGAGCGAACTGAACAGGGGCGATCCCTTCCAGGCTGGCTTTGACCTTATCGGCCAGTGCCTGGTTGCCGGCGTAGAGGACTGTCGGGCGCCTTTCCTGGGGGATCAGGTAACAGGCGAGGCCCACGATCTCGAGCAGCTTGGAGACGGAGCGGGTGGCTCCATTCTCGGTCCCGCC
Source organism: Anaerolineaceae bacterium (assembly GCA_035542155.1). GTDB lineage: Bacteria > Chloroflexota > Anaerolineae > Anaerolineales > Anaerolineaceae > DATKLX01. The sequence continues at coordinate 25,196 of DATKLX010000117.1, read as the reverse complement.
GGCCAGGATGATCACATCCGGTTGAGCGCGGATGATCGCATCGATCTGGGTTTCGGACTTGCGCCGGTCGTTGAGGCCAATGCATTCGGCCAGGCGTGAATAGGTGCTGGATGCCAGGCGCTGCGCGCTCTCCAGGGAGACGTCGGTGAGCAGGCCGACCACGACCATGTTGATGGCCGGGCCGGCGGAGATCATATTGACCAGGACGTCCACGCCGGTGCCGTCGGCCTTGCTGGGAATGACCAGGTGGTCGTCACCACCGATGAAGATCCGCCCGGTTATTTCCTGGAGCCGCTCCACCGCCAGCCGGACGCCTTCGCTGATATCCTTATACGGTGCGTCGGCAGTCGTCGGGGCGTTTCCAGCAGCGATGAAGTGATACTGGCCATCGACGACGTCAAAGAGCAACGCGCGGGTGTTGACCGCACCGATATCGATGGCCAGGAGGGTATCCGCATCAACGAGGGAGGTCGTCATGGTTGCCTGTAGGAGAAAGCCGTTTATAGGGTAAAGTTCTTAAACAGGTTGACCAGGTAAGTAATCCGTTCTACCAGTGCGGCCAGCGCTGCCATGTAAACGCCCGCGAAAAGCGAGCCAAAGGTGATGGCGATAAAAAACTGGCCCCCTTTTGCCAAGGCTTCAATGGCCGGATGGCGTTTCGGCGGCAGGTTCGGGCGCGGCCGGCCGGTAAAATGGAAAAACGCCAGGGTACAGATCGCCCCGACGAGGATGTAGAGTGCGTCGATCAAGGCCACCCCCACCGAACCGGCGTCGCTGCCCCGCGAGGTCAGGTTCTGGCGGCCAAAAAGGTTGGCCGTGGCTGTAGTCTGTGGAAAAAGGGTGCCGAGGACGACGCCGCCGATGATCACTGCCGCGCCCACTCCAACCAGGAAAGCCACTGAGGGGCTGCCGATGCGCCCCAGGCGCGGGGATAGTTTGAAGAGCAGCAGAATCCCCAGCACCAGTGGGATGATATAGATGGGCAGGGTCGCCGGCTGGCGAAAGACATCTCCATTCACAAACGGCAGGATCAGGCGGGGTAGGATGACCTGTTCGAAGGTAACCAGGACGACGTACGCAGCCGCCACACCGACAAAGGCATGGGTCGCGAAGCGGAACAGAGGGGTGTCTCCCAAGAAGACATAGCTCAAGACCAGGAGAGTGAGCAAAAAGCTTACGATAGCGACAACCAGATCGACCCCATTCATGGCTTATGCCTCTTCTTTGGTTTTACGGCGGTTTGCCAGTCCTGATATCCAATAAATCAATCCGCCGGCCAGCACCAGGATCAGGGTCACCAGCATGCCGGCCTGGAACCCATTCCAGTTCTGGGACCCGGGACCAGGCGACTGGATCAACTGTTCGTACGCCGCCCCTCCGGCCAGGCCGCTGACCATGCCTTGTACCTGCCCGCTGTCCAGGTAAGCCCGGAGCATCGGCGCAGCCTGAGCAGAAGTGACCATCAGGAAGGGAATACTGCCGTCCGCGGGCAGGAGCGGTTGGAACTGCTCGAGCCAAGCGCGGCCGGTATCGACGTTATCGGTGAGAACGATCACGGCCTTGAAATCCATCACGGATTGGACACCGCTCATCACAGGCTGGTCCCAGGCCTTCTGGACGTGATCGGGCATATAAGCGGGAGCGGCATACTGCGGGTTACGGGCAAACTCGAGCAGGGCAGCCGGGCCGCCGGCCAGGTAGCCGAGTTGAGCGATCTTTTCGCCGCCGGTGTAGGTCTGCCTGACCGCCGCGGGAAGCGATTGCGAAGCCTGGTTCAGTAGATTGCCGGCCAGGGCTGAACCAGTGGGCGTGGTGGTGATAATCGCCAGACGCGCGCCTCTCTGCATCAGGTGGCTGACAACCCCGCTGGAGCTGGCCTGCATCTCGCCAGCCAGGGAGGGCTCATAATCTGCTGCGAGCAGCACCGGGGCGTTATCAGGAAGGGCGTCGATCGTGCTCTTCAGGCTGAGAGTCTCGGGGGAATACAAATTCGGGATCGGAATCAAGGGAACCAACGACCCCATGATCACCGCAACGATGATGATCAGGGCGATCGCCACGCGCAGAATGCGCTGCGAGCTGATCAACCGTTCGGTTTTGGGTGGGACCGGGACGTTCTCGCTGGCAAGGAGATCCTCGAGGATTTGCGCCGAGCGGCGCTGGGTCTCGTTGACCTGCAGCTTGACCGAATAGGTGGGCGGGCGGCGATAATCGCCAGCCGAAGGCTCGGCGGGAAGGATACCACGCAAGCCTGCCAGGGGTCCGAGATTTTCAACACGCTGGTCGTTTTCCTGGACGATGAGCGGCTCAGCCTCGGGCGCAGCATCTTCCACCGGGCGCATGGCCTGAACCCAACTGGGTAGCTCAGCCGGCGCCAGCGAACCCGGCTCTAGTGGCGGCTCGGGAGCCGCCTGGGGCGGCAGGAACGGCCCGGGCTGAGCTTCTTTTTCCACGGGCGCAACGGCTTCTTCTGCCGGGGCGCTTTGGGTGGGTCCCAGATCGGAGATCCAATCCGGAAGGTCGCCGCCTTCGAAGGGGGCTACCGGTTGAACCGGCTCAGGTTGAACAGGGGGCGCTTCCTGTTCGGTTTGAGTGAACAGGGTTGGGGGAGCGGACTCTTCGGGAGGAGGTGGGCTACTGGGAACGCTTTGCTGGAGGGCAGCCAGCCAGTCGGGCATTTCCTCCAGACCTTTGGCGCCGGTATCCAGGGACCCTGGAACCGCCTCACCAGCCGCGTTCTTGCCAATCTCATCCGAGCGGCCCAGCCAGCCCGTCAGGCCGGTGCGGACGTGAGGCGAAGCGGGTTTCAGCCCGCCGGTTGGCCGGGAAGGCTCCTCGGAAGGTGCAGAAGGCTGCCCCGTTTCGCCGGGTGAGCTGGAAAGCGATGAAAGCCAATCCGGGGTTTCGGTTAAATTGGGCGAGATGACAGGTCCTGTCTCGTCGCTCTGCGTGCTCGCCTGGTCCATTTCAGATTTAAAAGAAGCCAGCCAATCTTCGGTCACTTCCGGTTCGGGAGAAGGAGGCAGAGGCTCTTCGGGTATCTCCGCAAAAGGCTGGATACCGGCGGTCTCCTCTTCTGCTGGAGTCTCACCGGCGATATTGCTCAGCCATTCTGGCAGGTCTTCGGGAGGAAGCGCGCCCTGGCGCGCCGGGGGTAGTTCTACGCCAGGCCTGGCCTGAGGCTCTGGTTCTGTAGGAGGGGTTTCCACCTGACCGGACCCGGCAGGACCCAGGTCGCGAAGCCAATCAGGGATCTCGCCTGGTGCAGCGGGCGAGGGATTCTCCGAAGATGCGGTTTCGCTGCCGCCGGCAGGGAAGCCCATGTCGAACGCGCTCGATAGATCCGCGGCTGGCTCAACCGGAGCAGAAGGGGCGGACGAGGCCTCAAATTCATTCAGCCAGGACGGGACCTGTGTGTCCGCGCTGGTCTGGCTAACATCGAAGGAAGAACCGGAGGAAAGATCCGGCGCTGGCTGGTCCGCTGGAGATTCAGCGCTGTCCCCATTCCGGGTGCGGAGTTGTTCCAGCCAGTCGGGGACATTCCCCGGTTCTGGCTCAACTTCCTGTGCCGCAGATTCCTGGTCCGCGCCTGGGGTGCGCAGCCAATCGGGCAGGTCGTTCTGGCCGGCGGGTGCGGTCCCCTCGGAAGCGATGGAAAATTCGGCCGAGACAGAGGAAGTCAGCCAGTCAGGAAGCTCACTTTTTTCTGGCTCTTCGGGCGGACGTTCTTCGGTTTCACGCTCCCGGATCCGCGCCAGCCAGTCGGGCACTTCTTCAGAAGGAGCCGCATCCGTGGCCGGGTTGCTCTCTTCTCCACCTTCGGCAGGTGCCGCGTCCTGTTTGGCGCGCAGGGAATTCAGCCAATCAGGAGTTTCCCCTTCGGGCTCCGATGGGGGCTGGGGAGTGGAAAGCTGCGGCTGCGCGGTAGAACGCTCTCCGGGCGAGGGAGCGATCAGCGGCTTGAGGCGGGCGTGGCAATACTGGCACTCATCCAACTCGGCCGGATTCCATTTGCTGCACATCGGGCAACGGATCTCAGCCATGGCCTTAACTCCCGTAGGGGCGGTCCGCGCCCATGAGAATGCGCAGACCGGTGGCCAGACTGCCCAGGGCCACGCCCAACAAAATACCCCGCGCGCCGGCCATGGGCATCCGGTCAAGCACACCTACCAGAACCCGGGTCAGATCCGGGTTGGTGGGGAAGAGTACTCCACCGATCCACGAAATCAGGCCGCTGCCCAGGGCCAGGAAGACCAGCGCGGAAACGAAAAAGACGATGGCAAAGAAGGTCCGCCGGCGGCGCAGCAGGCGAATGGCGGCAAACGCCAGGACGGCGGTGAGGATGGCCATCAAACTGGCCTCCACCGGGAATTGAATCGCTTTAACGATCGGAAGCAGCAAATTGTTCTCGGGGGATAGATAGCTGAGAATGCCGACGACCAGCGTAACCAGGAAGAAAAATATCAGCACCACACTGTAGCCGTAGCCAGACTGGCCGTTATTGATCTTGTTCCAGTGGACGGTGAGCAGGTTCCCGATCCCCACCCAGGAGGCGATAGCGGCGAGGATGATTGCCCAACCCAAAAGGGTCGTCCGGAGCGCGTCGAGACCGAGGCCTGGGATGGATATAAAATAACCGAGCAGGACGACCAACCCGACGGCGATGGCGATCACGGTGAGGATGATGGATAGGGCGGATGATTTCATAGGATCCCCAACAGTTTCAGCAGCGCGCCGACCAGCATGGATGCTGCAAGGACCCAGCGGAGCACATCTTGGGCGCGCAGGCTGGCAGCGTGCATGGGGCCAGCCTGGAGGTATGCTCCGCCAGCGAAGAGCTCTTCGCCGATCAGCGGCTCCTGGGCAGCGCTGTACAGAACCGCCTGCCCGGGCAGACCATCACTGGCTGCCAGGGAGAAGGCATTGGCTTCCACCGCTGCATCGGTCAGCAAAGCCACTTCGGGGCCGAAATGGCCGACGAGTACGTTGGCGGAGACAGATTCATCCAGGATCGCCGGGGTCGCGCCAACCGCATAGGAAAAGGGGGTAAAGCCAGTCAGCCGGCCGCGGGTTGGATCGTATTGGTCCAGCGCGTTGGCCGCCTGAAAGCTCGAGCGGAGGGTGTCCTGGCTGAGGATCGCAAGGACACTATCGCCAGAGGTAACGACTGGCGGGCGGTCGCTGATCGAGCTGAGCTGGGCGATCCGGTCGAGCATGCTCAGGCCGACCAGGGCCGATGCGGACTGCGAGCTGAGGAGGCTGGCGCTGCCCAGGGAGACATGCAGACGCGACCCATCTTCAACCGCCAGGGCCATAGCCCGGCGCAGGCGGGAAAAAGCCGGGATCACTCGCAGGCCCCGCAGCGGGCGACTGCGGTTGAGCAGCATAAAGACGAACATCAGCCCCCCACACAGAATCACAATAATCAAGCCGGTGATGCTCATCCAGTTCACAGAGTTTTTTCCTCCCGAAGGAAAGCAGTGAAATTCTTTGTCTCTGCGGGATCTTCTAATAAATTCGCCAGGGCCTGCAGGTGACCGCCTGGCAGGGATTGCTGAAGAAAGGGTTGACCAAAATGGAGGAGCTGCGCGCCAAACACAGCCAATGGGCCGGCCGTCTCTAATATCGTCGCTACAAGATCCCCCATTCCCCAACGTTGCAAGAATCGAGCCCATGCCGGCCACAATGAGCGGTTGGTTTGCATAAGATCAGTATAGCACAAATATTCAAAATCATTCAAATTCTGATTGTTTGCCGAATCAGCATTATTCGATGATTATAACGTAGTTTTTCTATTGTCTGCATCACGGAAAGACGCGTACTTCTTCCCATTGACCCCCAGATATTCTGGGGTTTCGGCCTGGGAAAGCGTTGTATAATGAATCAGGAAGGAAGACTGAGCAGAGCGCCCACAGCGATTTTGACACAGAAAAGAGGCAAGAATGAACTTCCTCCTCGACCCAAATGTAGCCTATGTGATCCTGGTCATCGGTTTATTGATTGCGATACTGGCGATGTTCTCGCCAGGAACCGGGGTATTGGAACTGGCGGCAGTGTTCGCCCTGGTGTTCGATGGCTATTCGATCTCGAATATGCCGATCAACTGGTGGGCGCTGGGCCTGCTGGCTTTAGGGCTAATCTTTTTCCTGCTCGCCTTTCGCGATAAATCAAGGCGGATGGTGTACCTGGTCATATCCTGGTTAGCCTTGCTGATCGGGTCGGTGTTCCTGTTCCGTGGCAAGAGCGATTTTCAACCTGCGGTTAACCCGATCCTGGCAACGATCGTTTCCATACTGACCACCGGCTTTCTGTACATCGTGGTCCAAGATAGCCTGAAAGCCATGCGGCTGCGCCCGGTGAACCGCACCCTTCCTGAGCGGGGCACGGTCGGCGAGGCTCGAACCGTCATCCATGATGAGGGCTCAGTCTATCTGAATGGAGAAATGTGGAGCGCACGAAGCAACCAGAACATTCCCGCTAAAGCCCGCGTTCGGGTCGTCCACCGCGAGGGCTTCATCCTCGAGGTAGAAGAAGTCAAGGAGCAGGCTCAGCCCACAGCCCTTTCCACCACTCCGTCTGGCGAGCACTCCGCGCAGTAAACCAGGTTTTTTTCGGGCTATTCGACCAATATGTCCCGTTTTTGATCTTTTCAATCTGTCCCCCGGAGGAATATGATGGATACTTCACAGCTACCTGTCTTATGTGCGATCGGCGTCGTCGCCCTGCTCGTTTTGGTCTTTCTGTTCAACGCGATCAAGGTGGTGCCAGAATACCAGCGCCTGGTGGTGTTCCGCCTGGGACGCTGCATCGGCGATCGGGGACCAGGCCTCGTCCTGCTGATCCCCTTCATCGATCGCGCTGTCCGGGTCGACCTGCGTGAACAGGTGCGCGAAATCCCGCACCAGACCTCGATCACCAAGGATAATGCGCCCATCTCGATCGATTTCCTCTGGTACTATAAGGTCCTTAACCCCACGGAGAGCGTGCTGCAGGTAGGCAACTTCGAGACGGCTGCCCAGGGTATGGCAACCACCACGTTGCGCTCGGTCATCGGCGGCATCATGCTCGACGGGGTGCTCTCAGAACGCGAGCACATCAACAATATGCTGCGCACCCGCCTGGACGAAGTCACCGAACGCTGGGGCGTGAAAGTGACCAATGTGGAAATCCGCGAAATCATCCCGCCTCGCGAAGTTCAGGAAGCGATGAACCGCCAGCTTTCGGCGGAACGGAACCGGCGCGCGGTGGTCACTGAATCGACTGGTACGCGTGAGGCAGCGATCAACGTGGCAGACGGCGAGAAGCAAGCCGCCATCTTGCGCGCCGAAGGCGAAAAGCAGTCCAACATACTGCGCGCCGAAGGTGAAAAGGCAGCCCAGTTGCTGCGCGCCGAAGGGTTTGGCAGCGCATTAGACCGGATCAACCAGACAGGCGTCACGCTGGATCAGCGCACCCTGACCTTGCAGTACTTCGACACCCTCAATAAGCTGGGAGCAGGTGCATCGACCAAGTACGTCTTACCCTTGGAGTTCACCAGCCTGCTCTCTGACTTCATGAAGTACCGCTCGGACCACGGCAGTTGAACCGGTAGACCGGACAAAGCGACATTCCCGGGTTTCGGACGGCAGCGGACCGTCCGAAACCCAATTCATTTCCAACCCGAAGGGAAAAAGGCGTGGACCCGACCATCTCGATCCAGACCGCCGGCTGGCGCGACTTAACCGCTCTTCGCCAGCTCGAACAGGTTTGTTTCCCGAAAGACGCCTGGCCCCTCTGGGATTTGATCGCCGTGCTGACCTTCCCGGATATCGTGCGAATCAAAGCGGTGAACGGCGAAAAAATGGTCGGCTTCATCGCCGGGGATATCCGCCGCTCGGAAGACGTGGGCTGGGTGACGACCGTGGGCGTGTTGCCCGATTACCGCCAGCGAGGGATTGCTTCGGCGTTGCTGGACCGCTGTGAAGCACAGATGGGCATGCCGCGGGTGCGATTGTGCGTCCGGCGCAGCAACACAGAGGCCATCCACCTGTATTATCAGCGGGGGTATTCTCAGGTGAGCGTGTGGAACCGCTATTACCACGACGGCGAGGATGCCCTGGTGTTGGAAAAAAGGATCGATACGGAACAACCTTAAAAGATTCTCATTTATCCCGAATCTAGTTGACATTCACGCTGACTCTCTTTATACTGGATTTATTGGAGAACATTCTGCGCTATGCGAATCGAATCCTCCTCAAAATTGAAAATGGCCTGATCCTGGGCACGCGGACTCGCGCGTGCCTTTTTTCTATCTCTCAACCGAAAGGAGAAACAGACAATGGATTATGGGATGATTGGCAAAATCGAGAAAGCCAAACGCTACGCCCAACAACGAAATCGGGTTCATTTTGAGGCCTTTACGGTAAGGTTAGATGGGGATAATAACGGCCACACTGTGAATTACAAAAACGGGAATTGGCATTGTGACTGCGACTTTTTCCAGACTCGCGGGCGATGCAGTCACACCATGGCGATGGAAATGATCCTGGATGAGATGATCCCCCAGCCAATGGCGCAATAAGAAACCAGGATTGGATTACAGGTTATAAAACGAGCCCCGCAGCGGGGCTCGTTTGGTTGATAGATCCGGAGAAGGCAACCATGATTGTGATCCGCCCGATCGAAGAAAAAGACGCCGGCCTGATGCTGAGGCTGAAGAATGTGCTCGACCGCGAAACCCGCTTCATGATGCTCGAACCGGGCGAACGGACGGCAGAAGTCGAGGACGAACGCCGGCGCATCCGCGAGCTCCTGGCACGCGACAACTCGCTGACCTGGGTCGCGGAAGCCCGCCATGAGCTGGTGGGCTACCTGGAAGCAAGCGGGGGAGAGTTCCAGCGTAACTGGCACAGCGCAACCCTGGTGATTGGGATCCTGGGCGCCTGGAGCGGACAGGGAATCGGACAGCGCCTGTTCTCAGCTCTGCTCGACTGGGCAAAGGAACGCGGTCTGCACCGACTGGAGCTGACGGTGATGGTATCCAACGAGCGAGCGGTTCACCTGTACCAGAAGATGGGGTTCACCATCGAAGGCGTGCGGCACGATTCTCTGCGCGTGGATGGACAATTTGTCGACGAATACGCTATGTCGCTCATGGTGTGAAGTGGGTTTATGAGTGCTACAAACCTGGATTATAATCTTCTCAACCCGGTCTGTACGAAGGGGGAGACTGCATGGAACCTTTTTCTCAGGCGCTGGAGCACAAGATTTTCTGGTTGGCCGGTACCTGATCATTCTCTCACAAGCAGACTCTGCCGCGGCGAGCGTAACCAGCACAACTGCCATCGGCTGACCCGGCCCGGCGTAAAAAATCGCCTACGCTACTCTGGAATACGCTTAAAGATGGACTGAATTGGGTTACAATTAGGTAAAAGAATCTGTTCCAGACAGGAAGACCTATGTCTAACCACTCTCCCATAACCGCCGAGAACAACGTCGAGCGCGAGCATCTGGTCGAGCTGATCGGCAAGCTTTCCGACCAGGATCTGAACCACCCTCTGGAATCGGGCTGGACGGTTTCAGCGGTCCTGGCCCATCTGGCTTTCTGGGATCTGCGCGCCCTGACTCTGCTGAAAAAATGGGCGGTCGACGGGGTTGGCCCTTCTCCAATCGATACGGATGTGGTCAACGAGGTGGTACGGCACCACTGCCTGGCGATTGCCCCACCAGCGGCGGCTCACCTGGCAATCTCAGCGGCCGACGCAGTCGACCGGGAGATCGCCCAGCTCACCCCCAGGCAGATGGCCGACATCCAGGAAAAGGGGGATGCAATTCATCTCAACCGTGCGAATCACCGCCGAGAGCACCTCGAGCAAATCGAGCGAGCCCTGGATGTCAAGAAATAGCCCGCGATTGGAACGAGCGCAGTCGCCCACTCCCATGTCACGGAACACAAAAGTCATCCTGGCCGTCATCAGCGGACTGATCGTCGTTGGCGGCTGCATCTCCCTGGCCGCGATCCTCTTTTTCCAGAACTCGGCCCGCTCGTTGAGCAGAACAGTCGTCAGCGACCCCACCGCCGTAGCCGCAGTGTCCGCGGAAATCGCGACCTTTGCCGTTCCTGCCGGTTATGAAGAAACCGGGATGAACCTGCTTGGGCTGTACCGGGGGGTGATTCTCAGCCAGAGCGGGGCGGATCAAAACCGCCATATGATCCTGCTTTTCGGAGTGCCCAACATCAGCGAGCAGGAACAGGCTCAGTTCGAAAATCTGCTCAAGCAGCGAATGGACCAGGCCAGCTCAGACATTCAATGGGAAGCGCCAACCACCAGGCCGGTCCAGATCCGCTCGCAGCAGGTCGAGATGGTCACTCGCAAGGGGACCAATCAGAATGGCGAGGCATACCAGATGGAGTCAGTTGTTTTCCAGGGAGTAAACGGAAGCGTGATCCTGCTGATCGCCGGCCCGCAGCAGGGCTGGGACCAGGAAATCTTCGACAAATTCATCCACTCGATCCGATAAGACAAACTATTCACAAGAGAAACTAAAACCGGGGATTTTCAGGATAAAACCTGAAAATCCCCGGTTGATTTCATGTCAGACGGGTTTCAATCCTTATCCGAGTGCGAGCGCACAATCAGGGTTCCGTGCATCCCGCTTTCATCGTGAAGAAGGCAGATATAGGGGAGCAGGCCGGACACATCGCCGATCTTTGCGCTGAAACTCGATGTACTCGGGTCGCCCGGGTTGAGGAGGCCTGAGTTGAAATAGCCCTGGTTGGTCAGCGGCTGGCCTGCGTTGGGAGAGGGGAAGAGGATCGCAGGATTGAAGAGCAGCAGCGGTGGCCCTTGAGGCTGCGGCACCGGCACAACGAGGGGCTGGTCTGGTGTGCCGTTCAAGAAGGTAATTGTGTGGGGAGCAGCATTTTCTTTCGATAATGACCAGACCACCGTATCACCCGGGCGGACGCTCACTCGCGAGGGGAAGAAACGCATGAAATCATACACACCGACCGAGAACCCGATCAGAACTTGGTGTGTGGTAGTCCCATCGGGATTATGAACGTCGGGCTGCAGCTCGGCTTTCACCGCCCGGCGAATATCGGGGGTGTTCTTCCAGGCTTTTACGATCTCGCGCCGGGCCTGAGCCGAGACTTTGGATGGCGAAGGTATTTTGGCCGAAACCGGCTCGACGATAATCTCTCCGGACATCATCATCCCATGGACAAGGCAAATATACTTAAAAGTGCCTTCTTTGGTGAGGGTAAGCTCAAAGGAGGTTGGCTGGCCCGGACTCTTGCTCATGATCCCCGAATTGGCGTACATGGAGCCATCGTACAGACCACCGGCCGGCGCGACCGGGAATGCAACCTGGGGGTTTAACATTAACGGGGAAGGCTGACCGGACGGAGCGGGGACGATCAGGTCAGGCATAGGCGCGCCCGCCAGGAAGGTCACCGTGTGGATCTCGAACGTGTTTTGCTTCCACCTCACTGTATCGCCAACGTGGACGTGAACGGTGGCGGGGAAAAACGACATGATATCGATGGCTCTGGAAACACTTTCTGCGCCAACGATTACAGTATAGGTCTGAGGGTGGTCATCCGACTTCGCAGAAACCGGCGCAACGCCAATCCCCACGACTCCAAGCAGCAGAGCCAACATCAGGCCAAAATACAGAATTCGCTTCATAAAACCTCCATCACTAGGATCAGAATCTACCAGTAGCTCTTGACTGGAAGAACATTGCCAGTCATCCACTAGCTAACCCAATCACCCGCGCGACCACCTCCTTTCTACAGCATCCCAGATGGAGAGATCCGCCGTCAGCCCGCAATTCCCGCAACAGGCGTGTAATAGCGAGCTCCAGAGGGATCCATCCGTCACTCTATTTACAGATCATGCGGCCAAGTTTTTTCGACTGGAAATAACGATTTCCCCCAATCTGAGTGTTATCTTACATAACTCCAGACTAGTATAGAGCGGCATTCTTAAGTCTACATTAATAATGGGCCGATTTTGGCATTTGTTCACCGATATTATCCAATTTAAGCTCACATTTACCCTAATTTCCCCTCCTGAAAAGATCCAATCTGCCATTCTGCTCGTAGGATTTTAAACAAACGAATACTGCTTATTACTTAAGGAGGAAATTACTAGAATGAAACCGCTATCCGTATCACAAAAGTTGTTCCGGCTGGCAGGCCTTCTCACCATCTTAGTCCTGGTCCTGGCCGCCTGCCAGCCCGCTGCCTCGCCGACCGCGGCCCCCACCGCCGCGCCGATCCCGCAGACTGCGCCCACGGCCGCGCCAACAACACCACCGACGGCCGCACCCACCACCCCACCCGCCGCCGAAGCGACCCTGAGCGTGGCCGATAATTCCGAGTACGGCAAGATTCTGGTAGATGGCAGGGGAATGACGCTATACGTGTACACGAAGGATGAACCCGACAAGTCAAACTGCAGTGGGAACTGTCTGAAGGCCTGGCCTCCACTGCTGACCCAGGGCAGCCCAACGTTGGGCGACGGCGTGGACAAATCCTTGGTCGCTACGGCAACCCTGGCCGATGGATCCAGGATCGTGACCTACAACCACATGCCGCTGTATTATTGGGCCAAAGATAAGAAAGCAGGCGATACGACCGGCAACGGCGTCGGCGGAGTCTGGTTTCTGGCTTCTCCGGATGGAAAAGTTGTGGGGAAAGAGGAGAAGGAATCGGTAACTCCCAGCCCGGCCGCTGCCAGTGAGACGGTGCTGAACGTGGCAGACAATGCCGAATACGGCAAGATCCTGGTGGATGGGAAAGGGATGACGCTGTATATCTATACGAAGGATGGCCCGAATCAATCCAACTGCAGCGCCGGTTGTTTGAAAGCCTGGCCGCCCTTCCTGTCTGAAGGCAATGTCATGACCGGAGTTGGCGTGGACCAATCCATGATTGGCACGGCTACCCTGGCCGATGGTTCAAAGATCGTCACGTATCACCAGATGCCGCTGTATTACTGGGCCAGCGACACCAAAGCGGGGGACGCGACCGGTCAGAATGTCGGTGGAGTCTGGTTTGTGATCGGCCCGGACGGCAATCCCATCAAGAAGCAATAACCAGACTCTTCTTCCTGGGGGAAGAAGAACGCAAAAGCCCAGATAGTGAGGTCCCGATGGTACCATCGGGACCTCATCCCACCTGTAGCGCATGCTTCCTCCCAATCCCCGCAGCGAGTGGCTTACACTTCTGCTGGTAACCATCCCGGCCGACCAGATGTCGAGTGTATTTTTTTCGTTTTCACGCTGAAAGATTGGTCGATAAGGAAGAGGGCCACCGTGCAATCGCCAGGCAGCCCTCTTTCTATGCTTGGCGAATGTATTAATCTTGGAAAAGCTCGTGAATGAATCGAACCGCGTCTGCTTTGGCCTTATTGATATCCTCAGCCTGACGGGGCTTGGTCGTGTGGAGGGTATTACCGCCCTTCATCTGCCCTACCAGAAACCATGTTTTTGCCGCCGCGCCCCAGTGAAATGAGAGGCGGTGCTTGTTCAACAATGAATCTAATTCGATATTTTCCATCATTACTTCCTTTCCAGCCCGTAGAGCAAATCAACAAACCTTAACCGTTCCCATAATTATAATCCACCAAGAAGAGATTTACTATCCGAATTTGTGCTCCAATTTTCTGAAACCTTCGTGAAACCTTTGTGTCCATTGCGTCTTTGTGGTTCAATTGACGAAAATCAACACGGGAGATCACCATGGAAAAAAGAACCCTGGAAGCCCGCAAGGGACTGTACTTTGAAGAATTCGAAGCCGGCCAGACGATCACCAGCGCTGGGCGGACGATCACCGAGGCTGACGTGGTGGCGTTCGCGGCGCTGAGCGGAGACTGGAGCGCGATCCACAGCGACGTGGAGTATGCCGCTCAGGGCCCATTCGGTAGGCGCATCGCCCACGGGCTGTTGGGGTTGTCGATCGCCAACGGGCTGGCAGTGCGGTTGGGTTTCCTGGAGGACACCGTGGTGGCCTTCCGCGGACTGAACGACTGGAAGTTCAGCCTGCCGATCTTTCCCGGCGACACCATCCGGGCGAGGATAACCATCGCAGGAACCAAAGCGGTGCCGCGCCTGCGCGGGGGGATGGTCACCCTGTGGGTGGAGGTGCTCAACCAGAACGATCAGGTGGTGCAGCAGGGAACTTGGACGGTGCTCGTGAAGGGAAGAGAGCAACGTGACCCGGGATCCTAGAACCGTAAAAGGCGTACGTCGTAGGGTGGCTTGAGGGATCGTAAAGGGCAAATCGCCCCATCGACAACGACCCTATCCTGCCGGTTTCTACGATACTGTGGGCAGGTGGATTTGCAGCGCGGCGGCAAAGTTGAGCAGGGCGATCACCCCGCCGAGCAGAAAGACGTACTGGAAGCCGAAGGCATTCCAGATCGCGCCGCCGATCAGGGCAACTGCAATGGAAAAGATGTGATCGATGGTCACCGCGGCGGTAAGCGCCGGTTGGACGTGAGATGGATCGAGAGCGATCTTTTTCATATACGTCGAGCGAGCCATGTTCACCGACATGAGCATCTGGTCGAGGAGGAAGCAGCCGCAGACGATGAAAAATCCGGCGCTTTCCGAAAACCACGAGCGGGAAAAGCCATAGCCGAAGCAGACCAGGACGAGGAGGATCGCCTCAGCGACCAGGACGACGCGCTCGCCAAAGTGGTCGATCATCCGGCCAAGAAACGGCTGGAAGAGGATCCCGATGATCCCACCGATGGTCATCAGGGTAGCCAGGATCTGGGTCGGCTGGTGAAAGACGGTGACCAGCACCCAAGGCGCGAAGGTGATGAAGAGCTGCTTGCGCGAGCCGTAGAGCACGGCGAGGATGTAGTAAAGGCGATATTCTTTTTGCAGCTTGAAAAACAGCGCCGGGCGCGAGACCTGGCCCTGCTTCATGGCGAAAAGGAAAATGGCCGCTACAGCGAAGGCCAGGGCCGAGACCGTAAAGGTGTGCTGGAAGGTCAGCCCGAAGTAGCGGAAACAGAGGAAAACCAGGAAGCTGCCCAAAATGGTGGCCGCGTTGCGGACGGCGTTAAGCTGGCCCAGGCGCTGGCCGGATTTCCCTTCCTCCGCCAGCTCCATCCCGATCGAGGCCGACGCGGGCAAAAAGAGGTGCATGCCCATGCTGTAAATAAACAGGCACACGGTCATGATGGCGTAGGTCTGCGAGATAAAGCCGATTGCCAGGGTCCCCAAGACGCCCAGGAGCATAGCCACCACCCCCAGGCGGCGGCTGCAGAGGAACCAGAGAAGCGCGGTGACAAAGACGCATAGCACGCCGGGAAGCTCGCGGGGAAATTCGAGGAAGGAGCGCTGGAACGGGGTGATCGGAAAGCGCTCGTTAAGGAAGTTGTTGAAGGTCGAGTCGACGATGCTGTAGGCGACGCCCATCGCCAATGAGGCGGCGATAAAGAGCTTGAGGTCGCGCGACATGCGCGCGACGCGCTCGGTTACGGTGATCGACTGGGATGCCTCGGCCATCGATGAAGCTCCAGTAAAAGATTGGCTTCCCGGAGGGGAGTAATGGGATTATATCCGAAAAGGGGGGATTTTTATAAAAAGATAAAGATGGAGAGGCTTTCGCCTCTCCATCTTTTTATAAAATTTATTCACACCACCGTCCCCGTATTCGTCGCCGGGCCGCCGATGAGGGCTGTGTCGATCTCGACCGTCTCGGCATAGATGAGGCGTTTGGGCTGCTCGCGTCGGGTCACCCTGCCCCGCCTGGCGGCGGTTGGGATGGTGTAGTTGGCGGAGAGATATTCGTACTCGCGGATCAGCAGGCGGTACTGCCCGGGCTCGGGGACTGTCGCGAAATCGACCGTGCCGGTCCAGCGCAGCAGCGTCCCGGGGATTCCCGGGGAAAGCGGATGGACGGCGGCGGCGCCCGCCGGAGCGTCCTCCCAGCCCAGGTCGGTAGAGATGGCCGGGTCGCGGCGCTGGATCGTCACCGTTATCTGGGTGGGCACGTGGACCGCCTGGCTGGGTCGCGTACCGCTGATCTCCGGAGCAGGGCCGGCGGGAGCCGGGCCGCTGACCGTCAGCCGCAAGGTGCGAGGATGATAGGGGTCGGCGGTGACCACGGCAGAGCGTTCCGGAGTGAGCTGGGCGTAATCGGCGAGGATCACCGCGGAGAGGCGGGCGTCTGGGATGGCAAAGGGCTGGTAGCGGGCCAGGGCCAGGCGGATGAACGGTGTATAGGGACGATTGAGCGGGCTGCCGGTGTTGTTGGGTACTTCGAGGCTGAGGTCGGTAAACCACATCTGGCTGGCGAAGTCGAAATCGACGGTGAAGCCGGCCACGGCGACCCGTCCCGGCGTTCGGCCCGGAAGGCTCAGCATGGCCTCATCCGCAACGCGGTTCGGGAAAGTATAGGCGCGGGGCAGATCCGGGAGACCGGGAGCGATCCAGATTGGGTCGGCGCCCCACTGGGTGACGTAAGGCTTCCACATCTCGCGGTCAGCCAGCATCCCATTGGCATAGTCGTCGTAGAGGACGATGCCGAGGAGTTCCCCATCCCCGGAGGAAAACCAGGGTCGCTCGAGATAGATGCGCAGCGAATTGCCAAAGCGGACGCTGCGCTTGAGGTTGGATTGGGCCTGGCGTTCCCAGCCAAAGGCGGGGACGGCGTAGGCGACCTTGGGAGCAGTGGGGCGCGCCGAGGCAGGTACGTCGACCACCACCGGCTCGCTCTGGCGGGTGAAATCCAGGTCCTGGTCGGCGGGGAAGTACTCGCGATAGCGGGAGGTGGCGCGGGTCGTGTAGGTCACGCGGTGGCGGCGGGTGTCGTTGAAATAATGGCGGGGGGCCGCGTCAGAATAGATCTGCACGCCGCTCTCCAGGCTGCCGAGCTGGTCGCCGGCGCGGACCATGCAGAGCAGGTCGTGGTCGGCGTCGTAATAGGCCACCAGGCGGTAGTTGGCTGTCCCCGCGTCGACGGCGATCAATCCCTCGCGCGTGGTGGGGATGGGGATCTCATCCACCCGGGCGGTGTTGCGCTGGCGGTAATCCTCGCCTTCCAGGCGCGGCTGGGTCTCGTCGTCGTAGGGATCCAGCCACTCGGCCAGGAGGTCCACCTTCTCGGTGCTGGCGGCGTGGACCTGGATCCCGCCGAGGAGGAAGGCCTCGGGCGAGCCGGGTTTGCGCCAGGCGGTGATGGGAGCCAGCTCGCTCTCCGCGGTGGGCCTGGACTCCGAGGCGGTCTGGAGCACCTGCGGGTCCGGGTCGATGCGCTCGTTGTGGATGCCAAAGCGGTCCTTCCCGCCGTACGGAGTGCGCTGCACCGTCAGGCTGGTGAAGGCCGGGTGGCCCAGCGGCTGCTGGACTGCGTGGATCAGGGTCAGCAGGCGGGGCGGGGTGATCATCCAGTGGCCGCCTTCCAGGGCGCGCTGCAAAATCTGGGCGATGCGCTCCACGTGGCGGCGGTGGTCCAAATCGGGAGCCTCGGGGTTGAAGATCGCGGTCAGGTCAATGTATTCGCGCAGCCACTGCCAGACGCCCATCAGCTTCAGATCGTCTCCGCTGAGGTAGGAGCTGAGCGGGACGATGGTCCTGGTCCCTTTGGGCAGGAACACACTCAGGACCCGGTTCTGTGGATCCCAGGCGGGCCGTTGGGTCCCGTCGGCGAGAACGATGCGGAAGGGAAGCAGCTTCTGCCAGTCGTCCTGGCTGTCAAAGCTGATCAGCAGCGCCGATCCGCCCCGCGGGTTGGCGTCTGCCAGAGGCTGATAGGGTACGTCCGCGGCCGGTCCGAGACCCGGGGCGACGCTGGCCAGGCTGGCTTCCGGCGAGCCGGGCAGGTCGCGCAGCGCCGCTCCCCGGGACAGCACGTCCGGGAGGTAGGGCAGGCTGTCGAGCGCGCCGCTCTCGAGCGGGAAAGATTGCTCCTGACCGGCGACGGTCGCGGTGACCTGGTTGAGTCGGCCCTGTTCGCGCTGGCCGATGAGGTTGTACATCGCCGCGCTGGTGTCCAGCTTGCCGTTTTTATCGAACATGCCCAGGCGTTCGCCGATCTCGACTGAAGTGCTGGGTGGGACGATCCAGCGCTCGGAAGCGGTCAGGTCGGCCGGGTCGCCGTCTTTGCTCTCGGCGTCGTTGTAGGTGCGGATGACCAGGCGGTTGAGCTGCGAACCAGGATCGGTCACCCCGCGTACGTCGCGCAGGACCACGGTCGGAGCGGCGACCGGCTCGTAGCGCAGGTAAGCCGTGCCTTCCGGGTCGCGCGGCAGGCCGGCGAGGATTGCCAGTAAATTGGCCAGGGGATCGTCGTAATTCAGGCTGTTGCCGCAGATATCCACAGTGCGGGCGCGCAGCCGGTAACGCCGGCCAAAACGCAGCGAGGGCAGTGATCCGGACGCAACCTTGAACTCGGTGGTCATCTTGAACGGGGTGGCCGGCTCGTTGGCGGGGTGGTTCGGATCCTCGACCAGGGCCTTGTCCGGGTCGGGATCGCGCGAGAGGCCCTTGCCGGGGAAGGGCGCGCTGAGGCTCCACCCGGCCCAGCGAGCGACCGACTCGTTGAGGTACAGGTCGTTGGGCGGAGGGTTGTCCGGGTCAGGTGCGGCCTGGGCGGCGGCGAGCTGGGTAAAACCCTCCACCTCGGCGCCGGGATTGAAGGTCTCCTCGCCGATCTGGTAGGCGGCGATACGGCGGTGGAGCGAGTGCCAGCGACCGGTCGCTGCATCCCAGACGTCGAGGCGATAGCCGTGAACGAGGTCCTCGGCGAAGAACGGGCGCTTGGAAGCTTTTTTATTCTTGAGATCCTGGTCGAACTGCTGGTTGTTCTGAAGAGTCTGGAGCAGGCGTAGGGCGCGCCCGTCGGCAAAGAGGGAGAACCCGCCCGAGCGCAGCGACGGCAGGGTGGTCGATTCGTCGAAGATTTGCGGGTACTCGGGGAAGGCCAGGCCGAGCCGGTCGTCCTGCCAGGCTTCGGCCAGGTTGGTGGTTTTGTGCATCCCACTCTCCACATCGACCTGGGCCAGTCCGTAATGGGCCGGGTCGAGGTTGAGCAGGCCGAAGAAGACTTCCAGGTCGGGAAGGCCGCCGCCGAGGAACCCGGGCGCGGTGGTGAACACCTTCCAGGGATGCCCCGGATCGCCGGCAGAGATATTCAGATAGGCGGTCTGGAGCGGCGGGAGCTTGGGGACTGCCTGGGTCGCAATCGCCCAGATGTGATGGGGCACGTCGACCACCGCGAAATGGGCGGGGACGTTGACCGGCGTCTCGGGGAGGAAATCGGCGGGCAGCTCGAAATCGAGGACCAGGCCCAATGCGCGCAGCAGCTCGGGATAGGTATTGAGCGAGCTGAGCGCCTGGTGAAAGTCGATCAGGGTATCGAAATCGGGGGGATTGTCGTGGACCGGCGCGCCCTGGGGCATGTGCGAGTAGACCGCGAACTGGCCGGCGAGGAACTCCTTGGGCCCGATCGCAGCGGGCGTACTGGCGGGTGGTAGGATTTTCAGAGTGCCGTCCGGGGCGAGCCAGGCAGGGTCATAATGCGGCGCCGCGCCGCCAGCCGCCTTGCCGATCTGGACAAAACCATCGCGGTACTGTTTGCGCAGCCGTTCGCCAGACTCATCGTTCCAGTTGA
This sequence comes from Anaerolineaceae bacterium, assembly GCA_035542155.1. GTDB lineage: Bacteria > Chloroflexota > Anaerolineae > Anaerolineales > Anaerolineaceae > DATKLX01. Next base: position 5,581 of record DATKLX010000117.1, on the reverse strand, counting down.
CCGCCAGGCCGGAGAGCAGGCTTTGCATGAAAAGGCGACGGGGAGAGCGCTGGTGTTCTTTATCCGATTCTCCGTCCGTCTCGTCGGGCAGGCCCAGGGTCAGGCCGGCCTCCTGGTAGACGTTTTTGAGAGTGCTCAGGGCCAGGCGGACCGGGTAGGAAAAGATGGCCCGCTTGGCGTAATCCGGCATGGCAGGCGAGCGGACGTAGGTCGTCTCGTTGAACATGGCCGCCCAAAGCTCGGGGCGGAGCAGGTTCGTCTTCGCCTTGAGGGTGACTATCTTCACGCCGGTTCCGAAGGTCAGCTCGAGGGGCTGGTTTTTGAGCTTCTGGGTCCAGTCCAGCCAATCGGGGAACTGGCCGAGGGCGTTGCCGCCTTCCAGGCGGGGTGAGATCAAGACCGAAACGGGCAGCGTCGCCGGGTTGACGCTGGTCCCGCGGGGCATGACGGTGAAAAGAATCGTTTGTTGGGCCATAAATTCCTCTTAAAGAACCTTTACCACAGAGTACACAGAGAAAAAGCTATGCGAAAGCCCCGGCATACTCGTCCCACACGGAAGAGGAGGCGAAGACGTCCAGGAAGGTGGGATCGCCGCCGGACCCGCCGAAGCGCTTCTCGATGGTGATCTCGACCGAGGTGCTGAAGAAGAGCACCTCGACCTTGACCGTCAGGGTCGCGCGGCCGTATGCCGCGTTCTTTTCGAACTCGTAGGCAAAGCACAGGTAGAACTCCAGCGATACCGAGATCAGCCCGAGCACGGAGAGCTCGCCGCCCATGCGCAGGTAGCCGGAGAGTGTCGCCGCGTCGACATCCATGCCGTCGATGGTCCTGCGCTCCATCTTGAAGTAGATCCCGGCCATGATGTGGACGCTGCCGCTGGCCACGCCCAGATCGATCGAAGCGCTGGCGCCGAACTCGAGGGCGGCCTCGAGCAGCTTAATCCCCTTGGTATCCAGTTGGAGGTGGAAGAAGCCGCCCCCGCCGAGAAAGGCCACGGTCAAGTTGAAGGGATGCTCGCGGCTGGAGAAGCTGAAATCGAAGAGCGGGCGGCCGTCGAGGAAGGGCAGCTCGATAAACGCGGCGATGGTCACATCCTTTAGCGAAAAGACCGCTACGCTGACCGGGGGAAGCCCCAGGCTGAACCCGGCCTTGACCCGCACGGCGTTAATGTCCAGGCTGGGGCCGTCGCCGAACAGGCCGGGGGGAATGGTCTTCCGCAGCTCTTCGACAAACTGGAGATCCTCGATAAAGCGGACCGGGGTTTCCGGGTCGAGATCGACGGTCACGTTCAACTTTTTGCCGGTTCCGCCGCTGAAGGCAAACTTGCTGAAGAGGATCTCCACCACGTGGAGGAATTCGATGGTGAAATCGGTCAGGGTACCGTTCATGGTCGCCGTGGCGGGCTCGTCCGGGCCGGTGGGCGGGAGGACGACCACTTTTTCCGTGCGCCCGTGGACCTCGAGCTTGGTCTTGACCGTATTCCCATCGACCTTCCTGCTGGCGTGGAAGCTGACGATCTCGAGGGTGAAATCGTGAACCTCGGGAGTCCAATCGAGGGTGGTGATCAGCCTGACCTTCTTGGCCGGCGGCGCGATAGGGAGGTCCTCCTTGTTGAACTGGATCTTGGGTGCTCCGGCGGTCATGGTCAACGGCTCGAGCAGATCGGCCAGGTTGAGGGTGCCAAAGAGCTTGGCGGCGTCCTTGACGTCTTTGAAGAAATCGTCGGGCTTGAAAATGTCGCTGGCCGCGTTGGCCAGGTCGCCAGCCAGGGGACCGAGCTTGCTGGTCAGGCCGGAGATCGACAGGTCAGGGGTGGCAAAGCCGCCGGCCTTGTCGGCGCTGAACTCAGAGAGGAGCTTTTCGGCCTGGAGGACGCCCGCGACCGCCTCCCTGACCACGTTCATGAACAGCCCGTTGTTGTTGTTGGGATCTTTCTTGAGGTAGCTGTCGTGGTAGGCGAGCTGGGTTTCGGCAGGCTTTCCCAGCATGGCCTCCACCGCGGGTAGCTTGACACTGGCTTTGAACAGTTTCGGCAGGAAAGCGCCAAAGGTCTTGTTCATCGGAGCGGGCTGGCGGGTGAAATAGAGGGCGTTGGTGGTCAGGCTGGTGTTTTCGTTCGCGCCGCCAGGGAAGGGTTGGGCGAAGGTCACTTTCTGGCCGGGGACCAGGCAGGCGCGCTCTTCGCCGCTGACGTCGTAGGCGCTGAAGACCAGGCCGCGCTGGTTCTCACTGAAGGGGATAAAGATCAGCGAGGCGGAGAAATCGATCGTGTTGCCGGCGATGTCCTCAGCCACGGCGTGGAATTTGAAGTCGTCGGCCGCGGTCTTCCCCAGGCCCAGGCGGACCCAGAAGGAGAAGATCGTGCCCGGGATCTGGCTGCCCTGTGTTGGGTCGGCGATATCCGGGGTGACCAGTGTGGTCAGGCGCACGCTGCGGAAGGGGAAGCTGAGACCTTCGTGCTCCATCAGGCTGTGGACGTGGGGGATGGTGTAGTCTTGGAGCGGCTTGCGGACAATGATGAACATACGCTGGACCAGGTAGGCCAGCGGCGAAGTGGAGCCGTCAGGAAGGATCACGTCGCGAATCTTGCGCTCGGTGATCTTGACCAGGGCGGCGCGGTGGCCGAAGGGAAAGAGATGTCCCTCGTAGACGATGCGGACGAAATGGTCCCGGCCCAGGGTGGCGATGTGGGTCCACTCAGACATGTTGAGCAGGTCGCCGGTCTCGCCCTTGAGCGGCGGCCAGAGGATGCTGCCGATGTTTGCTTTTGTAAGGGGAGTCAGAATCACTGGGTTGAGGGCATTCAGCTCCCCGGGCAGAACCAGGCCTTCTGCCTCCGCCGGAGCTTCCAGGTCCGCCCCGGCCGACTCGACCGGCGCGGTAAAATCGATCCGCCGGCGAGGTTGGGCTTTGGCCAGGTCGCTGACATAACGGTCCCACTGTGTGACCAGGTTCGGGTCGAGAACGCGGAAGGGCTTGAAAGGAGCAGGCGGGTCCCACTCGCCGCGCGACCTGAGCCAGCCGCCCAACGGTGAGAGCATGAACTGCTCGGCGTAGACCGGCTTCGGCTCATAGGGGCTATCGTCGTCGATATCCCGGACGTAGCTGTGGAAGGCGGAGGTCAGGACCACGATCTCGTGCCGGTCGCTGGGGGTCATCGGGGTGAGGACGCCCCAATCCGCGTCCGGCTTGGCGAAGAGCGGCGGGTCGCTGGCGTGGAATTTATTTGGGTTGAAATCGGGGGACCAGATGGCGCGCAGCGGGGCCGGGTTGGCGCGTGAAAGCAGCGAAATCTCGCCGTTATCGGCTTTTTTGGCCATGCGGGTATGCCAAAGCTCGGTGACACCCAGGACGGTGCGCGCCGACCGGGCATGGAGCCAGGCCACGGCGTGGTTGGGAGAGAGCAGCAGGCGGTACGGCAGCTCGACTGCCGTTTCGAGCCGTCCCGGCGCGGCGATCGCCGGCGCATTCTGGCGCTCGGCAAAACTGGCCGGGTCGGGGACGTCGGCCAGGGGGGAAACGCTCAGATCGAGCGGATCCCAGTCGAGGAGGCCCTCGGTGGTGTAGGGGATGCGGAGGTTCGAACCGGCGGGGATGCGAAACACCAGCCGGCTGGGCCCGCCGATGCGAGATTGGACGGGTGGCGTGGGCAGGGCAGCCGGGGGATGGATGGCGTTGTAGGGGTTGCTGGCTTCGGACGGCACCGGCTGGGTGGCAGAGGATTCATAGAAAGCCTGCTCGACGACGGTCTGCGGGGGGAAGTTCACCACCAGGTAACCCGGCTGGCTGGCATCCTCCAGCACCAGGGCGGGGTCGCCTTCCTGAGAAGTGTCGATGCGCAGGTTTTCGCCCTCGATGTGCAGATTGAGCAGGTCGTCCGGGCGAAGCAAATCGATCTTGAGGGTCATCAGGCTGCCTCCATTCAAACGAAAGCCCGCCCAGCGAAGAAGCCGGGCGGGCGCGGATTTCAATCAGAGGACTGCCGGTTCAGGAAAACCTCAGCAAAGGGGTTGGAAGAAGGAAGCAGCGGGTTTTGGTGAAAGATCATTCAAAACGGTCCGGTGAGTGTGGGTCGGGTTTCCCTCGAATCGCGGAACAGGATATTTGATAATAAAGACCTAAATTACATGTATATCATAGCCAATCCAAAAGATTTGTCAACCGGGAAATCTCGGTGATTACCCACAAATAGGAAGGGAATAGAAAGCTCTGCTCGAACGTGGTAAATTGAGGTTGCGAAACCAAATTTATCGTTAGGAGCAGAGCCAGAATGAATATAGCACTAGAAACCAGCCTTGCCAAGTTACCGATGGATGCGATTATTGAGACCGTACAAAAATATATCCGGCCATTGGCCGAGCAACTCCCCGACAAACGCTTGGAACGAGTCGTCGAGGAAATGATCCTGGGGATCTTGGGCGGGGAAACGCCAGTGGTCACGGCGATGGCCCGTCAGAATACCAAAAGCGATGGTGAAAGCTGGGCCACAGCCAAACGGATCTATCGGTTCCTGGACAATCGGCACTTCCCCACCTGCCAATTGTATGAAGGCTTGTATCAGGTGGGTTGCCAGGCTGTCGCGCGCGAAAGGCCAGCGTATTTGGTGACTGCAATCGATCCAGTCAATTTTGAGAAGCCGTACGCCTTCAGCCTGGAAGGGATCAGCACGGTCCACAAGGCCACCCCGCCCGACCTGGCTGGTCACGCCCGGCTGGCGCGGGGCTATCCCGCCATCACCGGCAACATTGTCAATACCCAAGTGCCAGTGACCAGCTATGCCAACTGGTTTTCGTATCAGCTCGACTTTCGCAGTCAAAACTATGAAATCGAGCAAGCCTTAGTCACGACTTGTCGCTTGTATCCGGACCACCGGGTACGTTTTGTGGGCGACTCCGGCTTAGATGACCACAAGGTGTTTGCTCAGGTAGGGCGCCTGGGACAAGAATTTGTCTTTCGGGTTAGTCATGGAGAGCGGATTGTGGAAGTTTACAATGAGCGCCTGGATCGCTGGGAAAGGGAAGTCCTCCAAGACCTGGTCGAGAGCGTCCTGTACACGGCCACGTTTCAAGTCCTCTACCGACACGCTGGACGATCTCGCCTGGATCAAGTGCAATTGGGCTGGTTTGCCATCCGTTTGCCCGAGCAGCGGGAACAACCCCTCTGGGTGGCGGTGGTCGAGAACCCCCATTTCGACCAGCCAGTGGTTTTGATCACCAATGTCCCTTTGGACAACCTCACCAGCGCGCAACAGATCTACCAGGATTGGCGGCTGCGGGGACGGATTGAACACGGCTACCGCTTTGATCAGGAACAGGGCCTGGATGTGGAAGATATGCGCGTGCGCACTCTAGAGCGGATGCGGCGTTTGTTTGCGATGGTCTTACTCGCGGCTCAATTGGTTTTTGTGATCGCGGTTCATTGGCCCCCGCAAGCGGTGCTCTGGCTGCGCCAGTTGGGGGGCAAATTGGGCCTCTCCTCGGATCGGGATGGCCCGTATTGGCTGCTGCGGGGAATTTCCGCGGTGATTGTCACAACAATGACCCTCTCGTTTGTTTTTTTGCATCCTTTTCCTTTTGGGGAG
>DATKLX010000116.1:0-8575 GCA_035542155.1 Anaerolineaceae bacterium | reverse complement strand
GGGCATAAAGAGAAATGGGAGGTATTCGTTTGTTAAAGAACGAGCGCTCAAATATTGAAGGATAGCTTGGTGCAAAACAGCCCGAAAGTCGCTTCAGTCGCTTCTACCAGGCTAAAACCAGAGTTTTGCACCGCAAACTAGGTTAGCACCGGCAATATCCGGAAACACCACCCGCGTCCCATCGCTCGTCACCACGATCGTCCCGCGCTGGTCCGTCCGCCAGACCTCCACCCCAGCGCTCGCCAGGCGGGCCAGCGTCTCGGGCGCCGGGTGACCGTAGGAGTTGTTCTGCCCCACCGAGATCACCCCCTCGACCGGGTGGACCGCCGCCAGGAACGCCGCGCTCGAGCTGGATGCGCTGCCGTGATGGGCCACCTTTAATACGTCCGCCGCCACTGGCGTCTGCCGGGCGACCACATCCGCCTCCACCTCCGAGCTGATATCCCCGGTGAACAAAAATTCGTTATTCTGATAATCGATCCGCGCTACCACCGACGCGTCGTTCTGATCCGGGTTGGCCAATCCTCCGACCGGGTTCAAAATGTATGCTTTGATCTCCCCCCAGGTATATTCCGCTGGGAACTGCGCCGGTTCCATGGGGATGCCGCGCGAACCGGCCAGACTGACCAGGTCGCTCCAGGTCTGGGTCGACCCTGCGTAACCGTTGTAATAGATCCGGCCAATGGAAATTGTGGGATCTTCGAGCAGCGTGACGATCCCGGCGGAATGGTCGGCGTCGGCGTGGGTGACAATCACCTCCTCCAGATTGCCGTCGGTGTGGCCGTGGACGTAGTTCACCACGGTCTGCCCCGCTGAATCCGGTCCTCCATCGATGAGGATATCCGTCCCGTTCGGATCCTGGATCAACGCCGCGTCCCCCTGCCCCACATCGATAAATGAAATCTGGCTGATCCCCGCGTTCATCGACTGGCCCAGGCCGGCCGGCGAGGCCAAAAAATATAGAAGTGCAACAATCATGGCGCAGATTCGTTTTTTCATTATGAAACTGTGATTCATTATGCGTGAACCCTTCAACCGAAAAAGAGCGAGCGAAATAGAAGGGTTGTTCCTGCAGCCACAACGCTATAGCAATGAAGATACCACAATCCAGCGGAAAGAGCATCTACCCAAATTGAACAAAGCTCCTCCAGCCCAGAAAGGGTTTTCATGAACATAACCGTTCTTCTTGGCATCATCGTAGGGTCCGCTGTGCTCGCCCTTCTGATCGGCCTTGGCCTGGCGCTGATTCTCTATCTTAAAAAACGGGGAGAGTAGTGAAATTCCGGGGACTTTGTTCTTAAAAACAAAACCGTGTGCGGCTCGGGCGGCGCGCACACAGGACACAGGCATAAGAAAGTCGGGTCAGTTTAAAGAGATCTCCCGTCGGAAATACAGGTCTCGCCGGCCCTGGCGGCGATCGAAGTTTCTCTGATTCACGTTTCCAACCAGACTCCACCCGGCGGATAACAATCTTTGGATCTCAGCCTCAAGCTGTTCCTCGGAATACTCACCTCGGGGCAAGATCCCATCCACAGTGACCGTCCATCCCCCACTGCTGTTCGGAACCATTGAGACACAATTGGATTCAAACTGTCTTGTCATGGATAGGAAACATGTGCCAGAGTGGCAATGATCGTGTTTCCAACAATCATACTCCCGCGAGCAATTTCATAAAAGTAGGGATTTCCCTCCCAAGGAGTAGGGAAAAGTCATAACCAAAGGCGGATAAACATCACTTTCTGAGCAGACCCGGGCGAAGCATTCGTACGGGCTATTCTGTACCGAAGACCTTTGCCACTCCGAATGTTTCACCCCTTCTCGGCTTTCGGCTCTTCCCAATCAGCAACCAGTGATCTGCAATCGAAAATTCCGTTTGACACTCCCCCCTCCTGACGGTACAATTCTTCCCCATGGACATGTTCTCCGGCCTGAACCCCCAGCAGCGCAAGGCGGTCACCGCCGACCTGGGTCCCGTGCTCGTCCTCGCCGGGCCCGGCTCGGGCAAAACCCGCGTGCTCGCCAACCGCATCGCCTACCTGATCGGCTCACTGGGCGTGCACCCCTACGCCATCCTGGCCGTGACCTTTACCAACAAGGCCGCCAAAGAGATGGAGGCCCGCGTCGCCCGCCTGGTCGGGGCCGGCCTGACCAACGGCATGCTCCTCGGCACGTTCCACGGCGTCTGCGCGCGGATCCTGCGCCGCGAGGTCGAGCACCTGCCTTACAAGTCCAACTTCGTCATCTTTGACTCCGACGATCAGGAAGGGGTGGTCAAGCGCGCCATCCGCGACCTGAACGTGGACGAGAAGCGCTTCCGCGCCGCCAGCGTCCATGCCGCCATCTCGCGCGCCAAGAACGAGCTGATCCTCCCCGACGCCTACCCGATCCTCACCTACCGCGACGAAGTGGTCAGCCGCATCTATCAGCTCTACCAGCAGATCCTGATCAACAGCAACGCCATGGACTTCGACGACCTGCTGTTGTGGACGACGACGTTGATGAACGAGAACCCCGCGGTGCTGGAGAAATACGCTCGCCGCTTCGAGCACGTTCTGGTCGACGAGTTCCAGGACACCAACCAGGTCCAGTACCAGCTTCTCCACCAGCTATCTTCCTATCACAAAAATCTCTTCGTTGTCGGCGACGAAGACCAGTCGATCTACCGCTGGCGGGGGGCCGATTATCGCAACGTGCTCCGCTTCGAAGAGGACAACCCTGGCGCGCTGAAGATCCTCCTCGAGCAGAACTACCGCTCCACCACCACCGTACTCGACGCCGCGCGCGCGGTGATCGACCGCAACAACCGCCGCACCCCCAAGCACCTCTTCTCGGACCGCGGCGAGGGCGAAAAGATCGTCCTTCACGAGGCCCCCACCGACAAGCTCGAGGCCGCCTTCGTGGCGGATAAGATCGGCGAGTTGCTCAAGGTTAACCGCATCTCCGGCGGCGAGATCGCCGTGATGTACCGCACCAACGCTCAGTCCCGCCTGCTCGAAGAGGCTCTCCTCCAGCGCGGGATCCCCCACCGCGTGGTCGGCGCGCAGCGTTTCTACGGACGGCGCGAGGTCAAAGACGTGCTCGCCTACCTGCGCCTGGTCCACAACCCTTCCGACGAAATCAGCCTGGTCCGCGCGATCAACGTCCCCCCGCGCGGGATCGGCGAGAAGACCCTGGTCACCCTGCAGGCCGTCGCCCGCCAGGCGAACGCCAGCGCCGGAGACATCGTCCTCGACCTGGGCCGCGGCTCGAATTCCCTTTACTGGAGCGCCTTCTCGGCCCGCACGTCGATGTTGTTCAGCGAGTTCGGCGCGCAGCTCGCCAGTTGGATCGCCCACAAGGACGACCTGCCCCTCCCCAGCCTCTTCGACCGCATCCTCGCCGACATCGGCTACCGCGCCTACATCGACGACCAGAGCGAAGAGGGCCTCGACCGCTGGGGCAACGTGGAAGAGCTGCGCCGCATCGCCTTCGAGTACCAGGACCGCGGGCTGGTCGAGTTCCTCGAGAACCAGGCCCTGGTCTCCGACCAGGACACCTTGCCGGAGATGATGAACGTCCCCACCCTGCTCACCCTCCACGCCGCCAAGGGATTGGAATTCTCCCGGGTGTTTATCACCGGCCTGGATGACGGCCTGCTGCCGATGCTGCGCGATACCGCCGAGGATCCCGAGGAAGAGATGGCCGAGGAGCGCCGCCTGTTCTACGTGGGCATGACCCGCGCCAAAGACTGCCTCTACCTTGTCCGCGCCGACACCCGCTACGCACGCGGCGCCTTCGCCGAGGCCCTTCCCTCGCGCTTCTTGCAGGATATCCCCGGCCGCCTGCTACGCGGGCGCAGTCCAACCAGGGAGCGCGGCAGGCGGCGCTCGCCATCTTATGCCACCTGGGACTCCCCCTCCTCGGGCGGATCGGCTCCCAGCCTGCTCGACAAACCTCGCCCCGACAAAGAGGTCACCCGCCTTTACCGCCCGGGCATGCGTGTCCGCCACGGGGAATACGGCGAAGGGATCGTGCTCAGCTCGGCGGTGCGCAACGGCGATGAGGAGGTGGACATTTTCTTTGAGAAGATCAAGCGCAGCAAAGTCTTCATCGCCTCCCTGGCCAGGCTGGAAGTCTTGAACAAGTAACGCAAACCTAACCCCCTAACCCCCTTCCCTAAGAAGGAAGGGGGAACAGTAGCGTGGCCAGTCGATATTTTTCCAGCAAGACTCCTGGTTCCCAAACAGGCCGTTCTTTATTTCACGGTTCTCGTCCCCTTCTGTTCTCCGTTCTCTGCTCTCTTCTTTTCTTCGCCGCTTCCTGCAGCCTGCTGCGCATCCCCACCCCCGTCGCCTGGTCGCTGACGGGTACCCCCTCGCCCACCTCCTCCAGCCCTGACTTTTTCCCCCCGACCCCCGCGCCTAACGAGCCAGGCTCCCCGGTCGGAGGTCCGGGCACTCTCGCTCCCCCGCCGGCCCTGCACGCCACGCCCTCCCCCATCCGCCCGACCTCCCAGGGCGGAGCGCCCACCGCCTGGCTGGTCTACAGCCGCGCGGGCAGCAAGACCCTCGCCGCGATCCGCACCGGTCCCGGCGCTCCCACGGAGCCGGCCCTGATCGAGCTACCCGACCCGCTGCTCCGCGGTTCAGATCTGCGCGCCGGCGCTTCACCCACTGCCGGACTGCTGGCGGTGCGCACCGCTCCTGGAGACGGCCCCGCGCCGCGCAAAGGCATGGCCCTCCGCGTGATCGACCTGGCCTCCGGCGCGGTCAGCGAGATCTCCCCGCTGCTCTCGCCGGCCCTGGAACGGCAGTGGGAAAGCAGCGCGAGTCAAATCCCCGAGCCTGCCCGCGCGGTGATGGACGAAAGCAGCCTGAGCTGGTCGCCGGATGGGCGCTACCTGGCTTTTATCGCCGCGGCCGACGGCCCTTCCGCGGACCTCTACGTCTACGACAGCCAGCGCAGGCAGAGCCTCCGCCTGACCAAGGGCACCCGCCAGGCCGCCTCCCCATTCTGGTCGCCCAATGGGAACTGGATCATCACCCTGGAAGTCGATACGTTCGGCAGCGGCGCAAACGCGGCCTGGAAGGTGACGGCGGTCTGGGCAGCAGCCGCCAACGGCAGCGAGATCCACCGCCTCTACACGCCCCCCGGAACGAGCGGCGGCGAGCGCTTCCTCGGCTGGACCGGGCCCGACAGCCTGGTCGTCGCCACCTGGACCCCCGAGGGCATCCGCAGCGTGCGCGAGCTTCCCCTCAATACCCGCTGGCTGAATCCGATCTTTCGCGGCCCTGCCGCCACGGTTGCCTTCGACCCTGCCAGTCGCTGGCTCTATTTCACGCAGGACGAGCTCTCCGCTCAAGCCCCGCCGGACGTTTCCACTCCAGAAGCGACCACGCCGGAGCCGACGGCAGGGCAAATCTCCACGCAGGAAGCGAGTACACCTGAAGCCGCTACGCCGGCCGTCCTGCCCGCGCCGCCCCGGCTCCCTGGCCTGTATCGCCTGAGCCCGGAGAAGGGCGCCCACCCAGAGCTGGTCCTGGCCGGCTCCTGGCGCCAGGTGAGCTGGCAGCCGCAGACCGGCCTGTTCGCCGCCCAGGGAGTCCAGGGAACCTTCTTCGCCAGCCCGGGCGGAAAGGTCCAATTGATTAAAAACGAGGACAACGCCTTGCTTTCCCCCAATCAACTGTGGATTGCCGGCTGGGGCGACGCCCAGTCAGGCCCATCGAACGGCGTGCGCCTCTACCAGCCGGACGGGGCGCTGCTCCAGCAGGTCACCCCTGACCCGGTCCAGCTCCTCGTCTGGACTCCCGACTCAAGGGGAGTCTATTATCTGTCCGGATCGACCCTCTACCAGGCCACCTTCCCCAACCCCGAGCCAAAGATTGTGGACCAGGATGTCCAGGGCCTGGGCATCGTTCCGAGCGAATAGGACCTGACCCCGCCTGGTCAGAACACCAGGCACTTCGCCGGCCCCTTCCCCAGGAGGGAAGGGGAGAGAGCAAGGCCAAGCTGATTTACTTCTGATCCGCCGTCTGCCACCAGAGGTAGGTGGCCAGGACGCCCACCAGGAAGGTCGCCGCTACGATAGCGTAGCTGGCCGGCCCGAGGGGAGTTTTCCCCTGCGCGTACAGACCCGCCACAGCCCAGGGAAAATATTCGCCCCGCCCGAGGATGATGGCCAGGTTGGCGGCAAATAAGGTGACGAAAGCCAGCCCGATCGGCAGCAGGTACCCGCGCCCTGCGCTGGCGAAAAAGGCAAACGGCAGGACCAGCAGGATGGCCAGGCCGGCGGCAACCAGCACCGGGACGCACTTTTCCAGGATCAACGCCGGCGAACCCCCCGGCAGCGCCATCAAAGACCCCACCACCAGGCCGGCCGCCAGAATGACCAGGGTCAGGCCCGCGGCCCACAGCGCCACCAGGACCATCTTCGCCAGCAGGATGCTCGCCCGCGCCACCGGAACGGCGAGCCAATCTTTGACCGTCCCATCGGTGAACTCGCGGCCGAAGACCCAACTGACGATCAGGATGAACAAGATAAACCCGCCCGTCCCGATCAGTTGGGCGTACATGTTCAGGTAGGTCGGCCAATCCACGGCCGCGTAGGCGACCAGGTTGGCCTTGGCGCTCACGATCCCCAGTTTCTGCGAGATCTCCGGGTTCCTGGCGACGAAAAGCAGGAAAGCGATCCCCAACGGGAAAAAGAGCGACCCGAACCCGGTCCACAGCGCCATGCGCGATTGGACGGCTTTGCGGGCCTCGATCCAGACCATATCCGGTAAGGCGTTCATTGCCCAGCTCCATTCATCCCGACCAGGCGCAGGAAATACTGCTCCAGGTCCTCTTCTTCGACCACCAGCCGCGTCGGCGGGGTCCCGGCCCGCACCAGGGCGACGGCGACGTCGTCGGGGCGGGAGATGGCCGCCGGGTCGCGCAGCTCGATCGCTCCATCCGATGTGACCTCAGCCGGGCAGCCCGCAGCGACCAGTGCAGCGCGCGCCGCCGCCAGGTCCCGCGCGCCAAGCAGCAGCCTGCGCCGCCGGTCGCGCTCCAGCTCCTCGATGTCCAGCTCCTTGATCAGACGGCCAGCGTGGATGATCCCGATCCGCCCCGCCAGGCGCGAGACCTCGGCGAGGATGTGGCTGGACATGAATACGGTGACGCCTTGCTCGCCGGTCAGCTCGCGCAGCAGCGCGCGGATCTCGACGATCCCGGCCGGGTCGAGGCCGTTGGCCGGCTCGTCGAGGATCAGCAGGCGCGGATGGTGCAGCAGCGCTTTGGCCAGCCCAAGGCGCTGGGCGTTGCCCTGGGAAAGGGTTCCCGCGCGGCGGTCCGCGTACTCGTCCAGGGCCAGGCGTTCGATGATCTGCCCGATCGCCGCGGGCGGGGTGCCGGGATGCAGCCGCCGCGCCGCCTCGAGGTTCTCGAAGACGGTCAGCTCGGGGTAAGCGTGGGGCGTCTCGACCAGGTAGCCGACCCGCGCCCAGGGCTCGGTGCTGCCCATGCGCACCTTCGTGCCCAGCACGCGCGCCGATCCGGCGCTGGGGCGGATCATCCCCAGCAGCAGGCGGATGGTGGTGGTTTTCCCGGCGCCGTTCAGCCCGAGGAAGGCGTAGATCTCGCCCTCGGCGACGCGCAGGCTCAGCCCTTCAACGGCTTCCACCGCGCCGTAAGATTTGCTCAGGCCGTCTGTTTCAATCGCGTAGCTCATAGTCCTTTTCCTTCTCCACCTGGGCTGCCCGCGGCAGGCAGCTTCGCCAGGGTCTCGATCTCACCCAGGCAGTACGCCGCGACCAACTCCAGGTGCACGTCGATGCTCCCGTCAAACGACTCCAGCCCCAAATCGCCGCGGTGGAGGATCGCCAGGACCAGCGGGTAGAGCAGCCCGACGATTTGCTCCGGCGCAACCTGGATGGGGATACCGGCCTCCTGGCAGCGGGAGACCAGGTCGCGGATAAACGCCTGGTCGCTGGCCAGGTGGTCCTGGAGCTTTTTGCCCGGAATGCGGCGCAAAAGGAGCTCGTAATCAGTCCCGCTGAAGAACTGCAGGATCGGGGTCTCGGTAAAAAGGTCGAAAGCCTTTTTCAGCAAGGCATAGAAACGCTCCCGCGGCGAGGGGCCTGGCTGGTCGACCAGCGCGAAGAGCTGCCGGCGCACGCGCTGCTCGGTGCGCTCGACCACGTCCATGAAAAGGGCTTCCTTGGATTCGTAGAAGATGTAGAAAGCGCCCTTGGAGATACCGGCCGCCTCCGCCAGCTCGTCGACGTTGGTCTTTTTCAGCCCGTAGGCAGCAAACTGGCGGTATCCCTCGTCCAGCAGACGTTCGCGGATGATCTTCTTCTCGTGCTCGCTGAATCCCTTTGGCATGGCGGTCCTTTTGTTACCGTGTGACTATATTATTTTTTCAGTCATACAGTATTATAGACCGCTCTGGCCTTTTGTCAAGTAGGAAGAATCGGTGATTACCCACAAATAGGAAGGGAATAGAAAGCTCTGCTCGAACGTGGTAAATTGAGGTTGCGAAACCAAATTTATCGTTAGGAGCAGAGCCAGAATGAATATAGCACTAGAAACCAGCCTTGCCAAGTTACCG
>DATKLX010000115.1:0-12857 GCA_035542155.1 Anaerolineaceae bacterium | reverse complement strand
CCTGGTTAGCTGGTTTGGAGAACGCCGTGGCGGGTGCGGCCCGAATCTAAGGCGGGAACTGCCTTTCGCAAAGCAGTTCCCGCCTCGATTTTCCTGCTCGACTTTCGCTCAAAGAGCCAAAGTCCAGGGGTCTGGCCCTGGACGGCCGAAGGTCGTCTCCCGGCCCTGGGTTCTCGTTTCACGAACCGCCCGCTCCTTAACAACCCATCTTGTCCATTCCGGCAATCCTCATCCCCTGATCAACCTATCCCGATCAACAAAGCAACCTTTCCCCTTCCGATCCGGTTTCGTTTCCATTCGTTCCCTCCTTGAAACGAATACCTCCAACCCCCAACTACCAACCACCATCCACTGTTCTCCACTGCTCTTCACTGCTCTTCCCTGCCTTCCCCAGCTCCTCCAACTGCCCTCGGATCTCCCTCCCCGCCGCTGCGACCGCTTCCGCCATGGGGACCAGCCAAACCTCGCCGTCCCGGCGGCGCTTGAACTCGAAGGCGCCCTGCTTCATCGCCCGCTCGGCCACGGTGATGCGCAAGGGCAGGCCGATCAGGTCGGCGTCGTTGAACTTGATCCCCGGGCTCTCGAGCCGGTCGTCGTAGAGCGCCTCCAGGCCGGCGGCGCGCAGGTCCGCGTAGAGCCGGTCGGCGGCCTCCTCGCTGGCCCCCGTCTTGCTCCCCAGGCGCACCAGGTGGACCGGGTACGGCGCGACCGTCGCTGGCCAGACCAGGCCGTGCTCGTCATGGTGCTCCTCGGCGATGCAGGCCAGCAGCCGCCCCACCCCGATCCCGTACGAGCCCATGATCACCGGGCGCGTTTCGCCGTTCTCGTCTGAGAAGGTCCCGCCCAGCGCCTCGGTGTAACGGGTGCCCAACTGAAAAATGTTGCCCACCTCGACGCCGCGCGAAGTGCGCAGCGGGGCGCCGCAGTCGGGGCAGGGGTCGCCCTCCTCGACCGCTGCGACGTCGGCCACGATCTCGCCGGTATAATCGCGGCCGTAGTTGACGTTGAGCAGGTGGTAGCCCTCTTCGTTCGCACCGGCGACAAGGTTGGGGCTCTGCAATACCAGTTCATCGACGACTACGCGCACATTCTTTAGTCCCACCGGCGAGGCGTACCCTGGCGCTGCCCCCACCGCGCGGATCTCCGCCTCGGTCGCGGGGCGCAGGTCGCGCGCGCCGACCGCGTTGGCCAGCTTGGTCTCGTTCACCTCCGTATCGCCCCGCACCACGACGAAGATGAACTCCTCGCGCTCCCCTTCCGGGCCAGGCACATGAGCCACCTGGAACACTGCCTTGGCCGTTTTAGATTTTTGCACGCTGAGAAAATCCGCCAGGGCCTCGATCGAAGAGGCGTGCGGGGTGGCGACTTTTTCCATCTTCGCCAACGGCTCGGCCTGCGGAACCGGCCTCCTGGCGCGGGCGACCTGGCGGTTGGCCGAGTATCCGCAGTTGTCGCAGAAGAAAAGGGTATCCTCGCCGATGGGCGTCAGGTACATGAACTCGTGGGCCACCTGGCCGCCCATCATCCCCGGATCGGCCTGCACAGCCACCACCGGCAGCCCGCAGCGGTGGAAGATGTTGAAATACGCCCGATAATGGGCGCGGTACTGAGCCTCCAGCCCTTCCCAGGTGGCGTCCAGGCTGTACGAATCGAGCATGGTGAACTCGCGCACGCGCACTAGCCCGCCCCGCGGGCGGGGGTCGTCGCGCCACTTGGTCTGGATGTGGTAGAGAAGGGCGGGGAGCTGGCGGTAGGAGCGGATCTCGCTGCGCACCAGGTCGGCGACTACCTCTTCGTGGGTCATCGCCAGGACCATATCGCGCTCGCCGCGGTCCTTGAACCGTCCCAGCTCGGGCCCCACGCTCGTCCAGCGCCTGGTCTCCTTCCACAGGTCGGCGGGGTTGACCACCGGCATGGTGATCTCCTGACCGCCGATAGCCTCAATCTCCTCGCGCAGGATGGCTTCGATCTTGTCCATTGCCCGCCGCCCGATGGGGAGGTAGGAGAAGATCCCTGCCGCAAGGGGGCGGATCATCCCTGCGCGGAGCAGCAGGCGGTGGTTGGCGCTTTCCACATCTGCCGGCGCCTCCCGCAGTGTCTGGCTGAACAACTTCGTCATGCGCATAAGATTCTCACCACAGAGCACACAGATTACCAACCGACCAAGTACCTGTTCTCTGGTCTCCGTTCTCTTTATCTCTGAGCCCTTTGTGGTGAAGATCTTATAACACCAGCACCCAGTTATGGATGGCGTGGTAGAGGCCAGGGCCGAGGACGTTGCCGCATTTGCGCATGATCCAGCCGAGGAGCAGGCCAAAAAGGAAGAGATACACCAGGCTGAAAGCCAACAATGTGGGACTGGCGTGCTCGATGACCAGCTTCTGCGGGAGATGCCAGAGCGCGTAGAGAACGGCCTGGAGGATCCACCCCCAGGTTTCGCCGAGATAATCCATCAGGCGCAGCATGGTGTAGCCGCGGAAGATGGTTTCTTCCACCAGCCCGACGGCCAGCATGGCCAGCAGGTAGTTCACACTCGATCCGGTCAGGCCGCCAAACACCGTGGAGGTGTGGTTGGTCAGGAAGATGGTCAGGAATGCCAGGGCAAGGCCCATGGACAGCCCGGCGCGCATGCTGGCGCGACTGAGACCGGCGCTCAACCAGGGCTGGCGGCGGATGACCAGCGCCACAACGTATGGAGCGGAGATAATGAGCAGCAGCCCAAGCTGCTGGATCAGCCGCTCGGCGGGGTAATTCAACGGGATTGGCTCGACCGGGTATGGGGCAGGCACGCGGGGGGCATTCCCTTGCGGATACACGAACAGGTCGAACGCGAAGACGAGGGTAGTGGTCAGCAGGAAGAGGCTCAGGCTGACGATGGTCTCGCGGCGCGGGTAGACAAATTTCACCGGGCGGCGGCGAAAGGCCGGGCTCAGGCCCAGGATGAAGGTCGTCGCGCCCACTCCTAACCATTCCACCAATGTCAACAGCAGGAACGAAGTCGTCATAGTCTGGGTGGATCAATCCTGCAAAAAAATCGGCGAGCCCGGTAATGCCTGGGCTCGAAATGTTACCAGGAACATCATGTAGGCTGGCTCCCCTCAGCCTGTGGAGGCTCCGCCAGAGACTGGTTTTCCGGCTGAGTATCCAGCTCCAGCTCGACGCGCTCCTCCATGCGGATCTGCCCGCGCAAAAAGGCCCCCTCCTCTGTCGAAAAGGCGACCGTGACTACATCTCCCCAGACCCGGCCCGTGCTGCGGATTTCGACCTTTTCGGCGGTCAGGTTGCCGCGGACTGCCCCGGCGACGATGATCGTGTTGGCGCGGACGTGCTCGCAGGTCACCCGCCCCGTCTCGCCGATCACCACCAGCCCGCGAAGGGCAATTTCGCCTTCGAAGATGCCTTCGATACGCACGCCGCCGCTGCCGCGCAGATTGCCCTGCCAGTTGATCCCCGGCCCAAGGACCGATGTGACCCTCTCGGTCGGGGCAGCTGGTGGGGAAATTGGGTTGGTTGTTTTCCGGAACATGGTCTCTACCTGCCTTTTCCGGTCTGTCACTCCGGCCAGATCGCCCCCGCGCGGACCACGCCGCCGGGGGGCACGTCGCCTTTGACGGTCGCGCCGTTGCCCACACGCGCGCCTGCGCCGATCTTTACCTCTAAATTGATGGTCACGCCCATCCCGATCAGGGCTCGCTCGCCCACGGTCACCGCTCCGGCCAGCATCGCCCCAGGGGAGATGTTGGTAAACTCGCCGAGAGAGCAGTCGTGCGAGACGATCGCCCCCGTGTTGACGATCGCGCCAAAGCCCACCTGGCTCGAGCTGCCCACGTATGCGTGGGGAAAGATCTGCACGCCCGCGGCAAGGACCGCGCTCGGCTCGACCAGCGCGGTAGGGTGGACCACCGTCGGGCAGGCCAGGCCAGCTTGCGCCAGGCGCTCGAAGACCTTGATCCGGGAGGCAATGTTGCCGATGCCGCCGACCGCGTTGACCGCCAGGCGCACCCCGCGCGAGACCAGCCCAGGCAGGCACTCGCCGCCGCCCAGGACAGGAACGCTCAGGATGCTCTCCTCGGCGGGGATGCCGTCATCGACCACGCCCTCGATGCGGTAGGTTCCTAGGGCGCGGATCAGGTCGATCAGCGATTTGCCGTGGCCACCGCCGCCGTAGATCACCAGCCGGCCCGGGTCAAACTCCGGCGATCCGGTTTCGACCGGCGCTTCTTGCGGGGCCAGCAACTGGCGGACCATCTTTTCTGTCACCAGCGGGCCGTGCGGCAGGCGACCCAGGTCAAGGCCTGCGCTTTGGGCCAGCGCCAGGGCCGGGCGAGTGATGCGCAAGCCGCCAGGGACATCCGCGTTTTGTACAGCGGGGCCGTCGACCGGGGTTTCAGGCTGCGGCGCTTCCGCCTCGGGGCTGCTCGCCAGGTAGCAGAGCACCTCCCCGGCGTGCAGCACGTCCCCGACACGGGCGCGCAGCCCGGCCACGTACCCGTCCGTCTCGGCGTTCAGCTCGCCGGTCGATTTGGTCGTCTCGAGGACGGCGAGCAGATCGCCGCGGCTGACGCGCTGCTTCTCTTTTACCTCCAGGGCGACCAGGGAGGCTTCGGCTTCGTTGGGATTGAGCAACGGGACCCGGACTGGGAGGGGCGTGGGCATGGCTCTTTTATACCATCTTTTTGGCCATCTGGATTAACTCCTCCAGCCCGGGGAGGACAGCCCGCTCGAGCACATTGGAGGATGGGATAGGCAGATCCAGAGCGGCCAGGCGCTGAACGGCTTTCAGGCGCGGTCCCAGCGCTTCGGCGCAGCGCGCGACCACCTCGGCTCCCCACCCGAGAGTGTAGCCGCCCTCTTCGCAGACGAGGAGGCGGCCGGTCTGGCGGACCGATTCCACCACCGGATCGATCCTGAATGGGGCCAACTGGGTGGGGACGACCAGTTCGCAGAAGATCTCGTCCTCGAAGGCCAGGCGCTCCAGGGCCTGGCGGGCCAGATCGGCCATGTGCCCGTAGGCGGCGATGGTCAGGGCTGGCTCGGGCGCCTCGTAGATCGAAACGACGAAGGTGGGCGCTTCAGCCGCGGAGCCGGCCTGGCGAACGGCCAGATCGGGTGAGCTCTGGTCGGTCAGCAGGTGGGCCAGGTAAAGCAGCTTGTTTTCGACGAACAGAACCGGGTCTTCCTGGTCGAGGATCGCCCAGTAGAGCATCCTGCCCGGGTCGCCCAGGGTCGAGGGCGCGAGGACGCGCAACCCGGGAACGCCGAGGAAGAGCTTTTCCAGGCTCTGGCTGTGGGTCGGCCCGTAGCCGCGCCGCCCGCCCATGGGGGTGCGCAGGACGAGCGGAACGCGCACCTGGTCATCGTACATCCAGCGGAACTTGCTGATCGAGTTGATCAGCGGATCGGCCGCGAGGGTCAAAAAATCGCCGAACATAATTTCCACCACCGGGCGCAGGCCGCGCAGCGCCATCCCCGCCGCCAGGCCGACCATCCCTGCCTCGGAGATCGGGGTGGAGAGCACCCGGTCCGGGTATTCGCTGGACAGGCCGCGGGTGACTTTAAAGGCCCCGCCGTATGGGTCGAGGATGTCTTCGCCCATCAGAACCACGCGCGGGTCGTCCTTCAATGCCCGGTGGAGGGCGGAATTGAGAGATTCAAGAACAGTCGCCATAGATGAAAAAGTCAAAAATAAGCGTTGAGGACAGGGTCGGGGTCGGCAAGGGCCTGCTGAAAGGCGGAGGATATTTGGGTAGCCACCTCAGCGTTGATCACAGCGCGCAGTGCGGGATCCAGGCGAGCGCCGAGGATTTCGAGCGGATCGCGCTGGCTGCGTATGCGCGCCAGCAGGTCTTCGGGGCGGGTGTCGTCGCCTTTGGAGTGCGGACCGAAACGTTCCGTATTAAGGATCAAGGCGCGCGGGGCTGGCTCGCTGCGGATTTCGTCCAACAGGCGCTGCGCCGTGGGAGCGATCTCGAGCACGTCGCTGGAATCCAGCTCGAGTACCGGGATGCCGAACCCCGTGAAACGGGGAGCGATCTCGCCTGCCAGGGCCAGGCGGGTGGGGGTGGTCTGGGCGATGTGGTTGTTCTCCACCGCGAAGAGGATCGGCGCTTTCCACAGGCTGGCAAAATTCAGGCTCTCGTAGACGATCCCTTCGCCCATTGCGCCGTCGCCGAGAAAAGCGACCGCGATGGCGCCCCCGCCCAGGCGCTTTTCGGCCAGGGCCATCCCCACCGCCAGCGGTATGGTGCTGCCCAGCACGCCGTTGGAATAGAAGTTCCGCCAGTGGATGTGCTGCGAGCCGCCCCTCCCGCCGCAAACCCCGCTCGCCTTGCCCATCAGCTCGGCGAACAGGGCGCGCGGGTCGCCGCCGTAAGCCAGGAAATGCCCGTGGCAGCGGTGGTTGCTGACCACGATATCTCCCGGGGCGATCTGCCCGAGCACGCCCACCGCGTTGGCCTCCTGGCCCAGGCAGGTGTGGGTGGTGCCATAGAACGCGCCGCTGCTGAACTCGGCCAGTACGGTCTCTTCGAAGCGGCGGATGAGCGCTAAGATCCGGTAATCGGTCTGGATCGACATTCTCACCAAATGATACCAAACTCAGGCCAGGTTGGACAGTCCAGCTCAAGGTTTCTCTGGTGGCTCGCTGGCCGGAATTTCAGCCAGGAAGCGCCAGTTTTTGCTCTTCCACGGCTCGGGCACCGAGTGGATCCCCACCCGCGGGCCGCGGCGCACGGCTTCATCGGGCAACTGGACCCCGGCCTCGATCCACAGTGGGCCGTCCGGGTCGCACAGGTCCACGCCGTTCAGATCGCCGGTGATGCCCAGGGCCCGGGTAACTTTGCCAGGTCCATCGGTCCATCCCACGACTGTCTGCCGGTCGTTCCTATTGTCGCCGCGGTGAGCGGGCATGGGGCGAAACGCAGCCATGCGCTCCAGCCCTTCCACCGGCTGAATCCCGCGGATCAGCACCGCGGACGGCATGCCCTCGGGCTCTGTCACCACGTTGAGCATCCAATGCACGCCGTAGTTGAAATACACGTAGCTGTGCCCGGGCGGGCCGTACATCACCTGCGTGCGTGGGGTCAGGCCGGCGCGGGCATGGCAGGCCAGATCCTCTTCGCCCCAATATGCCTCTGCCTCACAGATCAGCCCCGCCAGGCGCTGCCCTTCCAGCAAGCGCACCAGCCGCGCGCCGAGCAAACCGCGCGCAACCTCTAACGGGTTCCGCGCGTAAAAGGAGCGTTCCAGAGGAACCGGCGGCATGGCTCTATTGTACATCCTGACCCGGTTTTCCAGGGTTCTATGGTATAGTGTTGTCTGAACGATTCGGTTTTGTGAGGGAGTAAGGCGATGAAAATCCGTCCTGAATATGGGTTAACGTTTGACGACGTCCTTCTCGTCCCCAAGCGCTCGGCGATCCGCAGCCGGACCGCGGTGAGCACCGCCTCCTGGTTGACCGCCAGCATCCACCTGCAGATTCCCATCGTTTCCGCCAATATGGACACGGTCACCGAAAGCAAGATGGCCATCGCCATGGCCGAGCAGGGCGGGATCGGGGTCGTCCACCGCTTTATGACGGTCGAGCGCCAGGTCGAGTGCGTGCGCAAGGTCAAGCGCGCCGAAAGTTTCGTGGTCGAGAACCCGATCACCATCCGGCCCACCGCCAGCGTCAAGGCCGCGCGGTTGAAGATGGGGGAGGCCGGCATCGGCGGGTTGATGGTCACCGACGAGGAAGGCCGCCTGCTGGGCCTGGTAACCACCCGCGACGTGCTTCTCGCTCCGGACGGGGACTCCCCGGTGGAGAGTGTGATGACCCTACGGGAGAAGCTTGTCGTTGGCAAAGATTCGGAGCCGCTCGAATCGGCCCGGCGGGCGCTCTTCGAGCACAGAATCGAAAAGCTGCCCCTGGTCAACGCCGAGGACAGGGTTACCGGGCTGATCACCACCCAGGATATCATCAAGATCCAGGAGCACCCCCGCGCCACCAAAGATACCAAGGGACGGTTGCGGGTCGGGGTCGCCCTGGGGGTTCACGCCAATGACTTCAGCCGGGCAGAGGCCTGCGTCAGCGCCGGAGCAGACGTATTGGTGGTGGATATCGCCCACGGACACTCGCAGCACACCATCGACATGGTCCGCAGGCTGAAAGAGCGCTTCTCCGCCGTCGACGTGATCGCCGGCAACGTCGCCACCGCCGAAGGCGTCCAGGACCTGTGCCAGGCCGGCGCGGACGCGGTCAAGGTGGGGGTGGGCTCGGGCTCGATCTGCATCACCCGCGTGGTCACCGGGTTTGGCGTCCCGCAGCTCACCGCGGTCCAGGAGTGCGCCGAGGCAGGCCGCGCCCTGGGCATCCCAATCATCTCTGACGGCGGCGTGCGCACCTCGGGCGATCTCACCAAAGCCCTCGCCGCCGGGGCGAGCACGGTCATGTTGGGCAGCATGCTCGCCGGGACCGACGAAAGCCCGGGAGCGGTGATCGTGCGCGAAGGCCGGCGCTATAAGGTCGTCCGTGGGATGGCCTCCCTGAGCGCCAACGTCGAGCGCAAAGCCATCGATCGGGCGGGTACGGTCAGCAATGACGAAATTTGGGAGCAGGTCGTCCCTGAAGGCGTGGAAGCCACGGTACCCTACCGCGGCGCCGTAGCCGATATCCTCTACCAGCTCGTCGGAGGGTTGCGCTCAGGAATGAGCTACGCCGGCGCGGTGACCATCGCCGAGCTGTGGGAGAAAGCCGAGTTCATCCGCATCACCAGCGCGGGGCAAAAAGAATCCCGCGCTCACGACGTGAGTGTGTTATAAGGATCTTAAGCCGCCAGCCATCCTCAGGCGCTTGCCCGGGTTCGACTCCTAACAGATAAAAGTGACGCTCGATATTGCTAATGTCCACCAGGATTGGCCTGAGGAATCTTTCAAATTGATCGTATATTGGATATTGAAAGTACCCTCACACCGAACAGGTGGATCGTCAGGAACAGTCCCGGACCGGCTGGTCACCTGGTAGGTATGGTAAGGTGAGGATTGATCGGTATATTTTGACGTCAATGTTCCACTAAAGGGAGCGCAGCCGCCCGTTGCACTCCAGCTCACTGTCCTGATCGGGTCCACATTGACGGTTATCTTGAGGTACTTTATCTGAGGGCAGGGCGTCGAGGTTTGCGTCTGGGTCGCCGTTCGTGTGGGAGTTTTCGTCGGATTCCGCGTCCAACTGGGTGTAATTGTTTGCGTTGGTGTCCAGGTAATAGTATCTGTCCATGTTGGCGTTTCGGTTTGCGTGATTGTAAAGCTGGGTGTCATCGAAAAAGTTGAAGTTGGTGTAAGGCTTCCCGCCAGCTCATGCAGCGCAAGAACCGGCGATTTGAGCTCCCGTGCACGCGAGTTGAATCCCAATAATGTGAATGGGATGGGGATTTCTGCGGTCGGCTGCCCGCCCTGGGGTATATCGACATAAAAACCAGGGGTGATGCCATAGGTAACTCCACCCGCGTCGACCTCGACCCTGCCGTGAAAATTACCGGCCGATGTGATGCCGGTCGTATTATCGTAGATGATAAAGAATTCGGTTCCGAGAATTCGCAGAAGGACTCCACCCGGGGTCCGGTATTCCGCTGAGCCACCGTCGCTGACCAGGGTGCCGGTAAAACCACCCGCTTCCAGGGTCATTTGCACGTCCAACGGAACTCCTTCAGCGCTGGTCACCTTGACCGCGTTCAAGCGGGTATCATTGAACATGCGCATCTGAAGTTCGCTCCCAAATTCGAGGACCGCTTCTCCCCCTTGTATGATCTGGACCACGTCTCCGTCCGAGAGCGGATTTTTACCAACCAGGTCGGCTAAATTAAAGTCGCTGCTGCCTTTGCGTACAGTGTCCAATTCACGTGTGATGAACCCGGCCTTCCCCGGCTGGCTTGTATGGGTCGGCTGGGATGAACCGGTGTTCGGGATCGGGATACCGCAAGCAAGAGAAGTAAAAAGCAAAACAAAGAGAAAAATGAATGGCTTTTTTTTCTCCATTGGCTACCTCCCAAAAAGCGATCACTCTATTTGCCTGCTTATTCCTCCTCATACCTGCTGCGACGACCGAATAAAGCAGCTATGATAATCAACAAAGGCATCAGCGCACCTGCTGCCAGCACTTGCCAGGGAAACGGCGCACCGGAAACCACTTGGATGCGTGGTCTCTGCATCGCGTGACCGATGTTTTCCCCAATGAGCAACCCCAGTGCACAGGCTACGGAAACAACCCCTAAGGTCTGCCAGTATGGGCGGCTTGATGTACTCGCCCATTGGGTCCCTATACCAGCGATAGCCCCCCAGATGGCGCCTTCGACCGAAAACCCTAAGAGGGCAAGCGGTGATACCACGGCAAGGTTTAACGTTCCATGGAAGATCATCGCCGTCATGAAAGCGCCTGCGCCGGCAAGACAGCCTGTTAACCAGCGTAACCACCGCCGGCGATCGTGATAGATCGCCTGAGCCATGTCGACCACGAAGATCAAGAGAAAACCAGCCATCGCACCAGGCAAAGCGCGATACATCATCAACAGCCCAAGAAAGGATGTCTCCTCCACCTGGTTAACAAAACAGACCAGGTAAGCCAGGCTGAAACCCAAAGCCCCGCCCAGTAACCCGCGTAATGAACTGTCGCGGATCTGCTTCAATTGCCGTCCAACCTCCTGCCGGGCCTGGACGAGCACAGCTCGAGCATTGGACCATTTCCGGATTCGTTCTACAAGCTGATCGCTGGCTAATTGCCAGGTTTCATTTTTCTGGCGGAGCAACCGGTTGCTTTCCAGTTCAATTAAAAGACGTCGTACGCTCTCTTCATCGACCCCAAATTCTTTCATCTCTGCAACCAGCTCCCTCGATTCCATCTCATGTTCATCTTGCTCCGCCAGGATTGCCAAAATCTGCCAGGCGTGAAACCTGTCCGCGGAGAGAAAGTTGCTTTCCAGGACGAGGTCCAGATAGTGATGCAGTACCCCTGCGACCCCCCCAACATGCTGGTAATCTACGGACTTTACCTGTCGGTCGTCTGGCCCTGATCTTCCAACCAATGTCTGGCACGCTTGTTGCAGGCGAGATGGGTCAACCGCGTCACCCCCAAGGTCCACGATGATCTTGTCAACCAGGCCCTCTTCAAACGAGATCCCCTTCGCCCTGGCTGGCTCGACGATTGCCAACCGCGATTCCTCTCTGGTGAGTGGAGCTAATACAAAGCTATTGGCCATCGGTTGGTCGATGGATTGAGCAAATGTCTGCAAATGGCCATAAAAGACCGACCGGACACTGATCAACCAATGGACGGATGGTTCATCGATGAGGCATTGTGACAGCGCAGCGATGAAAACATGACGCTCCTCCTCCGGAATAGTAAAAAATATCTCGAACTGGTCGAGGAGCACGAAAATGTGCTTACCTTCCGGAAGCACTTCGGCAAGCTGGTGCACGAAGAAGGTCAATGGCGCGCCTTTCATGATCGGCATCGTATCCAACGTAGGGAGGAGGCTTCGCTTGATTTGTTCGATCAGGGGTGCAGTGGTAACTCGTACGTAAAGCGGCAGGTGCTGCCCGGAGATCAACGCCGGTTCTACGCCGGCGCGCAATAAGCTGGTTTTGCCGATCCCTGCATCTCCATGAAGGATAACGAGACGGCAGAGGCGTTCGTCGCATAAGAGGTCGTTCAACAACTGGTCGATCGCAGCATCACGACCATAAAACCGCTGAGCATCCGCCAGGTCGAATGGGAGCAGGCTAATATACGGACTCTCATTAATCGGTTGCGGGGAACGGACCTGCCGGTATAGTTTATCCACCAGGGCGGCGACGGCATTGGCTAATTTTTCCCGCTCGAAGTTCTCCTGGGCGCGAGCCTCATCGGCAGCAGAAAGAGCATGGTTGACGATCACTGTCGCGCCATCACCGATGGCGACATTGCTCCGGCTAATTTCCCCGACATGAAACATTTTCGATCCCGGGTGATCAGACGAAGATCGAAATCTCTGTCGATCTCCAGATCCAGGACGAGAAACTGACGGGCGAGCCATTCAAATCACCTTAAATATGTGGGGCGTCATTGCGCAGCATCCAGACGGGCTTTTTCAGCGATCTTTCTTAAGACAGTTGAAATTGCGCTCGCCGGGCTCAACATGGCGGCAAGGACGACGTCCAGGATATCCGGGGCAATTTCCGCCAGCGTCTTCAGCCAGCGCTCGACCTTGTTCGGGTTGGCGTTTTCACCTTTGGACACTTCTGATTGAAGACTCTCAACGGTGCTGGAAATTTCCTTCTTGTCCACATCCGCATCAGCGGGGCGTTCTTCAATCCGTTCGTAGATCTTTTGAAATTGTTGCTCGAGTAGTGCGTCGCTCCATCCCGTAGATACCGTGACCCGCGCCCCACGTCCAACCGCGACGTTGCTTTTGCTGACATCTCCGACGGTAATTGTGTCGCCTCGTGAAATCTCTTCCTGCCTTTGTTCAGGGAGAGCGCCGGTTGTCTGTTTCTTAACCACCGACCCGTACGGAATCAACCAGGTTCCCGTTCTCTGGTCCTTCTTCGCCCCCGAAAGGACGCCTTTCTTGCATAACTCGCGGACGCCACGCTGGTCGAGTCCTAAAATATCGGCTGCTTCCGCGGTGGTCAGATATTTTGCCACTGATCATCCCTCCTTTATAAACTCTACTTGCTCTGAGGTGAAATAGGCTCCTTAGCTCCGCGTGGCAATTTGATTGGTTCAACAAGTTCTTTTGTAGGATATGGTAAAGATAGTATTAATACAATTTTAATATATTTTATCCATAATTTCAATCAAGTTAGATGAGAGTGTTTGTCCCAAGATTGGTAGGCGAATTTGGAAA
>DATKLX010000114.1:0-11264 GCA_035542155.1 Anaerolineaceae bacterium | reverse complement strand
CGGGACCTCCAATCGGACGGCTTTTTGGATTCGGAAACTTTTGGAGGTGATAATGACATACTTACGCCAGTTAGTAAAAAAACCGGTCGAGCGACTCCTTTCGCTGGTGAGGAAAGATCCTCCCAGCAACTGCATTTCCTGGAATCACGTCGAGCTGGTCAGCCGCGACCAGTCCTCGCAGCTCCGCGTCCCCGTGACCCAAATCACGGACCTGCACCCGGCCGACGTGGCCGAGATCCTCAGCGGGCTCAACCAGCTCGACCGCGACCAGGTCCTCGATCAGATGGACATCAAACAGGTAGCTGACGCCCTCGAAGAGGTCGAGCCCGAGTTCCAGGCCAACCTGCTGGAGCACATGCCCGATGAGAAGATCGCCGATGTGCTCGAAGAGATGGCCCCCGACGAGGCTGCCGACCTGCTGGCCGGGATGGATAAAGAGCGCAGCGAAGATTTGCTCGCCCTGATGGCGGGCGAAGACGCCGCCGACGTGCGCAGCCTGCTCTCCTACCCGGATGACACGGCCGGCGGGATCATGACCACCGAGTATGTCACCGTCCACCCTGAGATGACCGCCACGGAGGCCATTCAATACCTGCGCGAAAACGCCAACGAGGCTGAAACGATCTTTTACGTCTACGTCACCGGCGCGGATGGCCGGCTGCAGGGCGTCTTCTCCCTCAAGCGGCTGATCCTGGCCGACCCGCAGGCCCCCGTCTCCTCGTTTATGACCCGCCGCGCGGTCACCGTCCAGCCCTATATCGGCCAGGACGAGGTGGCCAGGATGATCTCAAAATACGACCTGCTGGCCATCCCGGTGATCGATCCCCAGGAGCGCCTGCTCGGGATCGTCACCTCGGACGACGCGTTAGATCAAATCATTCCCACGGCCTGGAAGAAACGTTTACCGCGAATTTTCCACTGAGTTGGGTCCCAGGAGGCAACCATGATCAAAGGGATGCTCAATACCCGCTCGATCTTCCAGTCCAACGCCTGGAAGAGAATCCTGGTCATCCTTTCGGTCTTCGGACCGGCCACCATCACCGCCATGGCAGATAACGATGCCGGCGGGGTGGCGACGTATTCGATCGCCGGGGCAACGCTCGGATATCCCATCCTCTTCCCTTTGCTGGCGATCACTATCCTGCTCGGCGTTACCCAGGAAATGGGCATGCGCCTGACGGTGATCACCCGCAAAGGACTGGCCGACCTGATCCGTGAAAAGTTTGGGGTCCGGGTGTCCCTGGTCATCTTTTCTGCCCTGTTCATCGCCAACATGGGCACGCTGGTCACCGAACTCTCGGCGATCAAGACCACTGCCGAGATGCTCCACATCCCCGGGATCCCCTTCATGATCGCGATCGTGCTGGCCTCGTTCATCTTCGTCACCCGGGGAAATTACAGGCTGACGCAGAACATCATGCTCGTCGCCTGCATTTTCTTCCTGACCTACGTCGTCTCGGCGATCAAGGCTAAACCCGATTGGGGGCTGGCGCTGAGCAACCTGGTTTACCCGCACGGGGTGGATTTTACCCCCGCGTATCTGCGCAGTTACCTCCTGATAGGTATGGGCGTGCTGGGCACCACGATCACCCCCTGGGGCCAGTTTTTTATCAGCAGCTTTTCGTTCGACAAGAAGATCGAGAAGAAGAAGGTCAACTTCTCCCAGCTCGAGACGTACTGGGGCGCCTTCCTGACCGATTTCTTCTCCTTCTTTATGATCGTCGCCACCGCGGCGACCCTCTTCATCCACCACATCCCGCTGGAATCGGGCGAGCAGGCCGCGATGGCGATCAAGCCCTTCGCCGGCGAGTTGGCCGGGACGCTCTTCGCGGTGGGGATCCTCAACGCCGGGTTTATGGGCCTGGTGATCGTCTCGCTCTCGACCGCCTATGCCTTTTCGGAATTCTTCGGCCTCTCTGGCAGCCTGGATTCCTCCTTCAAGGAGAGCAAGACCTTCTACATCCTCTTCATCGGCCAGTTGACCGTCGCCACGATCGTGAACCTCTTCCCGGGGATCAACCTCTTCAGCCTGGCGGTGATCACCCAGACGATCAATGCCTTCTGCCTGCCGCTGGTCTTCTACTACCTGATCCGGCTGACCAGCGATCAGAAGCTGATGGGCGAGTTCGCCAACAGCCGCTTCCAAAACACCTTCGCCATCGCCTGCACAGTCCTGATCCTCATCGCCTCCTTCTTCACGGTGATCGCGTCGTTTGTGAAGATATAGTTACCTGGTTCTTCATTCTTTGTCCATCAGGACCTCGCTCTTGCGCGAGGTCCTGATTCTTCCTTCCCCCAAATGGACTTGCCAGGAATTGATCCTTTTTTAACCCTATTTAGAGCTTTCAATCCAATCTGCGGGCGCTATAATTCATTGCAGGACAGACTCTGCATTGAGCCAAAATCTCAAAGGGCATTCCGATGGCCACAACCCAAAAAGAAAATTCCCGGGTCACTCATCCGAAAACCCACTCCGACGACTGGAAGGGTTCCCAGTACCTGATCGCCCTGGCCCAGGCGAGCGCGACAGACGCGCTCCAGCAGCTCAACAGCCAGATGAATGGGTTGTCTGAGAGCGAAGCGGCGGCGCGGCTGGAGGAGTACGGCCCCAACGAAATCGCCACGGAGAAGCCCCGTTCGATCTGGAACCGCCTTTGGACGCTGCTTAAAGATCCGCTGGCCATCCTCCTCATCGTCCTGGCACTGATCTCCTATTTTACCGGAGACCTGCGCTCTGCCAGTGTGATCCTGGCCATGGTCGTGCTCAGCGTGACGCTGCGTTTCGTCCAGGAATACCGCGCCGACAGCGCCGCCGAAAAGCTCAAGGCAATGGTCAGCACCACGGCCACTGTGCTGCGGGATGGGGTCAAGCGGGAGATCCCGCTCAAGGAGATCGTCCCGGGCGATATCGTTGTCCTCTCCGCGGGCGATATGGTCCCCGCGGACGCGCGCGTGCTGGTCGCCAAGGATCTCTTCGTCATCCAGTCCGCGCTGACCGGCGAATCCCTGCCGGTCGAGAAGCACGAGGCCAGCGCGCCTGCCGACATCAAGGACGTCTTGGATCTGCCCAATATCTGTTTCCTTGGCTCCAGCGTGGAGAGCGGCACGGGCACGGCGGTGGTCGTCCAGACGGACGGGGCAACCTATTTCGGCTCACTGGCGACCAGCATCGCCAGAGAGCGGGAGCCCACCAGCTTCGATAAGGGCATCTATGACTATACCTTGCTGTTGATTCGTTTTATGCTGGTGATGGTTCCCCTGGTTTTTTTGATCAATGGACTCACCAAGCACAACTGGTATCAGGCATTCCTGTATGCCATCTCGGTCGCGGTCGGGCTGACCCCCGAGATGCTGCCCATGATCGTCTCCGTCAACCTCTCGCAGGGGGCGCTCAACATGTCCAAAAAGAAAGTGATCGTCAAGCGCCTCAACTCCATCCAGGACTTTGGCGCAATGGACGTGCTGTGCACCGATAAAACCGGCACCATCACCGAGGGGAAGATCGTGCTGGAGAAATATATCGACGTACATGGTCAGCCCAGCGAGCGGGTGCTTGAGTTCGGCTACATCAACAGCTATTTCCAGACCGGCCTGAAGAACATGATGGATGAGGCCGTCCTCAAGCACGAGCATGACCTTGAAGACCAGCACATCCAACAAAAATATACCAAAATCGACGAGATCCCCTTCGATTTCGTGCGCCGGTGTATGTCGGTGATCGTGGAGGATAAGACCGGGTTGAACGTGCTCGTCTGCAAGGGCGCGGTTGAAGAGATCATGGCCATCTGCACCCGGGTTGAGATCGAAGGGCAGGTGCTGGACGTTTTACCCGAGCACGACGAGCACCGCCGGCGCCGCGTCCATGAGCTCAACGCCGAAGGGTTCCGCGTGGTCGCTGTGGCCTATAAGGAGATGCCCGGCGCCCCGGACAAGCCGGTGTACACGGTGAAAGATGAAAGCGATCTGATCCTGGCAGGTTTTCTGGCCTTCCTCGACCCGCCCAAGGAGACAGCGACGGAGGCGCTCCAGCGCCTGAGCGACTTGAATGTCCAGGTGAAGATCCTCACCGGAGATAACGACGTCATCACGCGGAAGATCTGCACCGAGGTCAACCTGCCGGTGGAGCGGATCCTGCTTGGCTCGGATCTGGACAGCATGGAACCGGCGCAACGCGACGAGGCGATCCCGAAAGCTTCGGTCTTCGCCAAGCTGTCCCCGGCGCACAAGCAGTTGATCATCTCCACCCTGCAGAAGCAGGGCCGTGTGGTCGGCTTTATGGGGGATGGGATCAACGACGCCCCGGCTTTAAAGACGGCCGATGTGGGGATCTCGGTCAATTCTGCCGTGGATATCGCCAAGGAATCCTCGGATATCATTCTTTTGGAGAACAATCTGCTGGTCCTCGAGCAGGGCGTAATCGAAGGCCGTAAGGTGTTTGGAAACATCATGAAGTACATCAAGATGGCGGGAAGCTCGAATTTCGGCAATATGTTCAGCGTCGTGGGTGGGAGCGCCATCCTGCCTTTCCTGCCCATGGAGCCCATCCAGGTGCTGACCAACAACATGCTCTACGATATCTCTCAGACCGCCATCCCCACGGACAATGTCGACCCGGAATGGCTGGTCCGCCCGCGGAAGTGGGAGATCGGTGGGATCCGCCGATTCATCCTGTTCTTCGGCCCGATCAGCTCGATCTTCGATTACCTGACCTTCTACATCATGCTCTACGTGTTCAACTGCTGGAATAATCCCGCGCTCTTCCACACGGGCTGGTTCGTGGAGAGCCTTTTTACCCAGACACTGATCATCCACGTATTGCGCACCAACAGAATCCCCTTCTTCCAGAGCCGGGCCAGCCCGCAGTTGATGCTGACCACTCTCCTGGTCGTCGCGATCGGGGTTTGGTTGCCTGTCTCACCGATCGCCAGTTCGCTCGGCCTGGTCGCTTTGCCCGCGCTTTACTGGCCGTTTCTCCTGGCGATGATGGCAGGATATATCGTTCTCACCCAATTGATGAAAACCTGGTATTTCCGGAAGTATCTGGATTAGGCGCCTGTGTAATCTCGGCGCTGAGCGGCTCGGGCGCGCCCAGAGCCCGGCCGCGCTCACCTGGCGAGCATCCCCCGACCGTCAGGCGGAACCGCCCTTCTTCGAGCCGCGCTTCCCCCGCCTCATCGATCAAGGCCATCATCTCAGGGGTGATCTGGAAGCTGACCGGGCAGCTTTCCCCCGGGCGCAGGTACACGCGGCGGAACCCGACCAGGCGGCAGCGCGGGACGGGGCAGGAGGCCTCCAGGTCGCTGAGGTAGCACTGGACCACCTCCCCGGCCTCGACCGCGCCCGTGTTGGCGACCTGCAGCCGGACGGCCAGTTCCTCCCCGGCCCTGACCTGAGAGCGGCTCAGCCCCAGATCGCTCTAGGCGAAACGTGTGAAGCTCAGCCCGAAGCCAAAGGGGAAGAGCGGCTCCGCGGTCGCGTAGCGGTAGGTCCGGCCGGCCATGGAATAGTCCTCGAAGTCGGGGGTTCACTCGTTACCATTCCAGCGCCTTTCTCAGCCCCTCGATCACCTCCACCCGCTCGCCGCTCGTCTGCTGCACCTGGCGCAGTATCTCGGCGTCTTTGGTGAAGCGAGCCGTCTCGGCGGGAACCTCGCGGTAGTAGACCGCCAGCTTCGCCAGCAGTTCGCGCAACCGCGCCAGGTCTCCGGCCGCGGAGCGGTCTCCCGCGATGGCCTGCTCCAGCCCGGCGGCGCTGCGCTTCCAGTCCTGCAGGCTCTGGCCTGCCTTGCCCTTGAACCCGTTCCGCGCCAGCGGGCGGATGAACGCCGGCAGCCGGTTGAACTCTGCCTCCGTTTCGGCGAGGATCTCGACCAGCCGGGCGGAAAGTGGCGCGGCGTCGGACGCCGCGGGTTGGGCCTGCGCCGGCGCTTCGGGCGCGGAAGAGGGTAGCACGGGTGGCGCGGCGGAGATCACCCCGGCCCGTTCCAGCACGGTGTACCCGGTGACCACCTCCCCGGCGAACTCTTCCGCCAGCTTCGCCGCCAGGTAGGCCGCCGCCGCGCCGGCGTCTTCGGCCGGCATCAGGCCCTCGTAGGCCGGGTGGAGCGGCATCTTCAGGAACTGCTCCTCGCTGAGCCCCAGCAGCGGCGCCAGCTCCGGCGCGACCCCGCGAATGGCGGGCGTGTCGACCATCCCCGGGCCGAAGGCGATCACCCGCACCCCCTGCTGCCCGACCTCCGCCGCCAGCGACTGGGTGAAGCCGGCCAGCCCCTGCTTGGAGGCGATGTAGGCTGCCAGCCCGGGCATCGCGTCGGTGGAGACCAGGTTGAGGATGGTCCCTTTGCCTTTTGCCAGCATATCCGGGAGGAAAGCCTTGCAGGTCAGGAACGGCCCGCGCAGGTTGACCGCGATCACCCGATCGAACAGTTCGGCGCTCAGTCCGGCCACCGGCGCCACCGGGCACAAGATCGCGTTGTTGACAAGGATATCGGCCGGTCCGAAGGCGGCGTGGCTCTGCTCGACCAGGCGCGCGACCGAGGCTTCCTCGGAAACGTCGGTCTGGACGAAGAGCGCTTGCCCTCCCTCGGCGCAGATCTGGTTGGCGGTTTCCTCTCCCTCCGCGGAGAGCTCGGCCACCACGACCCGCGCCCCCAGGCCGGCAAACGCGCGTGCGGCCTGCTTCCCGATCCCCCGCCCGCTGCCGGTCACCACGGCCACCCGGCCGGCCAGGTCAGAAGGTGAAAGCTGCATCTGCTGCAAAATGGAATTCAGGCGGTCCATGGGTTCTCCGTGCGGCGGTTCTGGCCGGTTTGTATGGTTCCGGATGGGTGTTCGCTTTAATTATACTTTGTGCGATAGCAAAGAAAGACCCACCCATTCTCAAAACGGCGCTCGTCCAGGAGATCCAGCCGTACGCTTACGTTGCCGGGCAGAATCCGCTTGCCGCCGCCAAGCAGAACCGGGACGACGAGTAGCTGATACTCGTCGACCAGCCCGGCCCGGATCGCCTGTGCGGCCAGGTTCGGACCAGCCACCGAAATATCGTGCGGCAATTGAGCCTTCAGGTCGTGGACCGCCTGCGGTTCGAATTCCCGCTCCAGACGCGTCTTAGGTGTAGAGACGGTCTCCAGCGATTTGGAATAGACGATCTTATCCGCCGCTTGCCAGATACGCCCGAAGTCCATCGCGGCCGGCGTTAAACCCGGAATGACATCTGGCGTTTCCCAAATCATCATCGTCTCATATTCCTTGTGTCCATAGAGATAGGTGCCGATGGGGAGGTGCCGATCGTTGATGAAAGTGGATACCTCCTCGTCCGGCGCCGACCAATCCATGCTATCGGTTTCACCCGCGATGAAGCCATCCAGCGACATAAGCATAAAGTAGATCAGTTTCGCCATCTTCTACCTTTCCGGAAGGAACAATTCTACAAACTGGTCGACCGGCATCTTCCTGAGCCGCTGCGCGTCGCCGAACAGGTCCAGCAGCGCCTGGACTCGCTCGGGCGGGAAGCGCTGCCCCAGGTTGGCCTGGAATTTCTCGAACATCATCGGCACGGCCTCGGTCCGCCGCCGGCGGTGGCCGATGGGGTACTCGACTGTGACCTGTTCGGTCACTGAGCCGTCGCGGAAGAACACCTGGACCGCGTTGGCGATCGAGCGCTTGCCCGGGTCGAGGTAGTCGCGGCTGAACTGCGGGTTCTCGACGCACTTCATCTTCTCCCGCAGCGCGTCGATCCGCGGATCGCGGGCAACCGCGTCTTCGTAATCCTCCGCGGTCAGGCGGCCAAAGATCAGCGGGACGGCGGTCATGTACTGGATGCAATGGTCGCGGTCGGCGGTGTTGTAGAGCGGCCCCTTCTTGTCGATGATGCGGATCGCGGATTCCTGGGTGGTGATGGTCACCCGCTCGATCTCGTCCAGCCGGCCGCGGATCTGGGAGTGGAGCTGGAGCGCCGCCTCGACCGCCGTCTGGGCGTGGAATTCAGCCGGGAAAGAGACCTTGAAGAGGATGTTCTCCATCACGTACGAGCCGTACGGCTGTGGGATGCACAGCGGCTGCCCGCGGAATGCCGCGTCGTAAAACCCCCAGGTCGGGGCGGTGAGCGCGGTGGGATAGCCCATCTCCCCCTGCTTCGCCATCCAGGCCAGGCGGACGCCCCGGCTGGTCGCGTCCCCGGCGGCCCAGGACTTGCGCGAGCCGGTGTTGGGCGCGTGCCGGTAGGTGCGCAGGCTCTGCCCGTCGATCCAGGCGTTCGAGACCGCGTTGATGATCTCTTCCCGGTTGCAGCCAAGCAGCCGCGCGGCGACCGCCGTTGTGGCTACCTTGACCAAAACCACGTGGTCCAGGCCGACCCGGTTGAAACTGTTCTCCAGGGCCAGCACTCCCTGGATCTCGTAGGTCTGGATCAGGGCGGTCAGGACGTCCCGCATGGTCAGAGAATGGCCTCCCTGCGCCGCCGGCGCTCGCGCGAGCCAATCGGCGAGCGCCAGGATGCCGCCCAGGTTATCCGAGGGATGCCCCCACTCGGCCGCCAGCCAGGTATCGTTGTAATCCAGCCAGCGGATCATGGCTCCCAGGTTGAAGGCGGCCAGGATCGGGTCTAGCTCGAAATGGGTGCCTGGCACGCGCGCTCCATGGGGAACGACTGTACCGGGCACGATGGGACCCAACAATTTGGTGCAGGCCGGGAAATTCAGGGCAGCCATCGCGCAGCCCAGCGCGTCCATCAGGCACAGGCGAGCCGTATCGTAAGCCTCGGCGGAAAAAGGCGGAGGGTCGACGGCATATTCCGCCAGGTCGACCAGGACCTGATCCGGTTTTCGAGCGGGTGGAGCACTGGCTGGATGGCTCGCGGTCATGGCCCTATCTAGAGGCGTTTTTCGAGAGGGACGTACTGCTGCGCCTCCGGGCCGATATAGATCGCGCTGGGGCGAATGATCTTGTTGTCCACGCGCTGTTCGAGGATGTGGGCGGACCAGCCCGCCGTGCGCGCCATGACAAACAGCGGGGTGAACATGCGGGTCGGGATGCCCATCGCCCGGTAGACGACCGAGCTGTACCAGTCCAGGTTAGGGAACATCCGTTTGGTGTCCCACATCACCTGCTCGATCCGCTCGGCAATCTCGAAGAGGACCATGATCTTGTTTTCCTCGCACAACTGGCGGGCGATCTCTTTGATGATCCCCGAGCGCGGGTCGGAGATGGTGTAGACCGGGTGCCCGAAGCCGAGCACGATCTCTCTGTTTTCCACCATCTGGCGCACGCCGGCTTCCGCCTCATCCGGGTTCTGGAAGCGGTCGATCAGCTCGATGGCTCCCTCGTTCGCGCCGCCGTGCTTGAAGCCGCGCAGCGCGCCGATCGCCCCGGCGATGGCGGAGTACACATCCGAGCCCGTGCCGGCGATCACCCGGCTGGCGAAGGTCGAGGCGTTGAACTCGTGCTCCGCGTAGAGGATCAACGAGGTATCCAGGGCGTTCACGTAGGATATGGGGGCGGGGCGTCCCATCCACAGGTGCAGGAACTGGCCGGCGATGGTCGGCTCCCCGGTCTCCACCTCGATCCGCCGGCCGTTGCGCGCGTAGTGGTACCAGTAGATGAGCATGGCCGGGAATGAGGAGAGCAGCCGGTCAGCGATATTACGCGCTTCGGCGGGGTTGTGGTCGTCGTGCTCGGGTAAGACCGTACCCAGCACCGAGCAGCCGGTGCGCAGCACGTCCATCGGGTTGGCCGCAGCCGGAGTCTGCTCCAGGGTGGCCTTGACTGGCGCGGGCAGCCCGCGCATGGTCAGCAGCTTTTCCTTATAACGGTCGAGAATATAGCGGTTGGGCAGGTGTTCGTGGATCAGCAGGCAGGCGACTTCTTCGAAGGTGGCATATTTGGCCAGGTCGTGGATGTCGTAACCGCGGTACCGCAGCTCGCGCCCGTTGGCTCCGACGGCGGAAATGGCGGTTGACCCGGCGGGCACGCCGGAAAGCGCAACCGACTTCTTCTTTTTGGGTTCAACGGCTGTCTGGATCGAATCGCTCATTCTTTTTTCTCCTTGTCAAATAGCTCATCCAGTTTTTGCTCGTAGGCGTGATATCCCAAGATGTCGTACAAATCTGCCCTGGTTTGCATCAGCGGCAGGACGTTTTTTTGCGTGCCTTCCTCTCGCAGCGCGCGGTAGACCTGCAGCGCAGCGGCGCTCATCGCGCGGAAGGCGGAAAGCGGGTAAAGCGCCAGGCTGACCCCGGCCTGGCGGAGCTCCTCGACGGTAAACAACGGGGTAACGCCAAACTCGGTGATGTTGGCCAGCACCGGCGCGCCGACCTGGCGGACGAAGCGAGCGTACATCTCCAGGCTGGTGAAGGCTTCCGGGAAGACCATGTCCGCGCCGGCTTCGAGGCACGCCAGCGACCGGTCCACGGCAGACTGGTAGCCCTCGACCGCCAGGGCGTCGGTCCGGGCGATGATCACGAACTGCGGGTCGTTGCGCGCATCGACGGCCGCCTTAATCCGGTCGACCATTTCCGCGGGGGGCGCGATCGCCTTGCCCGGGCGGTGCCCGCAGCGCTTGGCCTGCACCTGGTCCTCGATGTGCATCGCCGCCGCGCCGGATTGGATCAGCGAGCGCACGGTGCGGGCGATGTTGAAGGCGCTGCCGAAGCCGGTATCCACGTCGACCAGCAGCGGGAGAGAGGTGACCGCGGTGATGCGCCGCACGTCGGTGAGGACGTCTTCGAGGGTGATGATTCCGAGGTCCGGCACACCCAGGGAGGCGGCCGAGACCCCACCGCCGGAGAGATAGATGGCCCGGAAGCCAGCCTTCTCCGCCAGCCGCGCCGCATAGGCATTGATCGCGCCGGCGATCTGCAGGGGTTTTTCGACGGCCAGGGCGGCGCGAAAGCGCGCTCCAGGCGATGAACCGTTATCCATTTCTTCCTCGCCAACTTCTTGACAACAGATGTGTGCTTTCCTGTATATTTTATATCAGGTCTGAAATCTCTGTATATGGATTCGGATATCGGTTGTTT
Organism: Anaerolineaceae bacterium; assembly: GCA_035542155.1. GTDB lineage: Bacteria > Chloroflexota > Anaerolineae > Anaerolineales > Anaerolineaceae > DATKLX01. The sequence continues at coordinate 250 of DATKLX010000114.1, read as the reverse complement.
CTCAGGAGAAAATTGCTAAAATGGATCAGTCAGCGCTCTCGTTCGGCAGGCAGGAGTGAGCCATGCGAGCCCAATCCCCTCCCAACCTCCCCCAAAAATCCAAAAAACATCAGCTCTGAAGAATTAAAAAAAACGGAGGGAGGGTAGCAGAAGATGTTTCCTGATTCGCGAAGAAAATGACCATTGGGGTTCCACAAGTCTCAATAAAAATACAGTTTACTTACTCTGCTGCATCCACTGATCATTTTTA
>DATKLX010000113.1:0-4452 GCA_035542155.1 Anaerolineaceae bacterium | reverse complement strand
CCAGGATCTGGCAAACCTGGATGAGAAGATCCGTGCCCACAAAGAAGACGTGCGCCGGTATTTGGCCCTGGTTTCTGATCTCGCTGTGGAAGAGCTGCAATCGCAGATGAACCACTGGTTGACCAACGTCGCGGTCGCCACCCGGGCGTTGAAAGACGCCGAAGACCGCACGGAAGAGGTTCGCCTAACCCTGGAACGGAACCACCGGCAGCAGCAGTCATTGCAGAACCGGCTGGAGGATGTCGTGGGCCAACTGGAAACTCTGGAACAGGAAAGGATCAGAGGGCGAGAAGAGGAGACGCTCGTCAGCTATCAGATCGAAGGGCTGCAGCAGGTGATCCTACCAGCCGAGAAACAACTGGCGGCGGCGGAAAAGGAGTATGAAAGACTTCAGGCGGTGGATGCTTCCGCCCAACAGGCAGTGACGATCAGCGAGCGCTACTATACCCAGGCGCAGCTAGATGTAAGTCGCCAGCGCGAAGCCATTTACAACACCCAGCGGCGAATTGAGGAAGATTTTGGTCTGGTCGCTTTCGAATTCGCCCCAGAAAACCCGGGTCAGAGCCCGCTTCCGCTGGAAGGGATGGTGGAACAGCTCCCCGTGTTGAAGCAGATCCAGCCCGAGCTGGAGGAAAATATCTCCCGCTTACGGGGCCAGATCCGGCGGATGGGCGCGATCAACCCGGATGCGCTCAACGAGTATCATTCGGTCCGCGACCGGCATAAATTCCTGACCACCCAGGTGGCGGATTTGCGTAAAGCGGATGCGGACTTGCAGCAGGTGATCGTCGAGCTGGATGACCTGATGCGGCGGGAATTTAAGAAAACCTTTGATGCCGTCGCCATCGAGTTCAAGCATATTTTCACCCGGCTATTCGCCGGTGGAACCGCTCACCTGGTCCTCAGCGACATCGAACACCCAACGGAGGCAGGGATTGATATCGAAGCCCGCCTTCCCGGGCGACGCGAGCAAGGGCTTTCGCTGCTCTCCGGGGGAGAACGAAGCCTGACGGCGGTGGCGTTGGTTTTTTCCCTGCTGAAGGTCTCTCCGACCCCATTCTGTGTGCTGGATGAGGTCGACGCCATGCTGGATGAGGCGAACGTCGGCCGATTCCGCGAAATGTTGCGAGAGCTGAGCCAGACCACCCAGTTTATCGTGATTACGCACAACCGCAACACGGTCCAGGCGGCAGATGTGATCTATGGGGTGACCATGGGGCGCGATTCGGCCAGCCAGGTGATCAGCCTGAGGCTGGAGGATGTCCCCGAAGAGATGGTCGGTTAAAAAAAAAGCGGCCCGAAGGCCGCCTTTCTTTTTTATTTATTTAACTCTCAGGCGGGGGGTGAGGTCGGCACGGTCGGAACGTTCCCCTGCCAGACCGAATCGTACTTCTTTACCTCGGGTTTCTTCTTCTGCTCATCCAACCAGCTCTGGAATTTGGTCTGTTTGGCGGATTGAAGGTCCGATTCGCTCAACGGGCGCACTTCGTGGCCCAGCACCTGGATGACGTGGTAGCCAAACTGGCTCTTCACCGGTTTGCTAATTTCTCCAATCTTCAGAGAAAAAGCCACATCCTCAAATTCCTTCACCATCTTCCCCTTCGCAAACCAGCCTAAATCTCCTCCATTATTTTTGTTGGAGGTGTCGGTGGAATATTTGGCGGCTTCATCGGCAAACTTTGCCCCTGCTTTGAGCTCATCTTCTACCTTATTCGCGGCAGCTTCGTCGGCGACGAGGATATGGCGGGCCCATACCTGGTCCTGGCTGGTTGCGACATCCCTGGTAATCGCACCGAACACCTTCTGGTAGTAGAGCTGACTTTCGATGATCTTGCGAAGGTCGGCTTCGGTTATGTTGATGGGTTTAAGCTGGGTCACCAGATCATCGACACGCTGCTTGTAGCCTTCGGCGGTCAGAGGAGTGGCGGAAGGCTCAGGTGTGTTCGTTGGGCCGCTGGTTGCAGTGGGTCCCGAGGAGGTCGCTGTTGCACCTTCGGTGGGGGTCAGAGATGGCTCTAGAGTCAGGGTTGGCCCGCCGGGGGTAACCGTCGGAGTGATCGTAGGCGTCGAGGTGATCGTCGGAGTGGAGGTGGGTGGGAATAACGCCGTTTGAGTAGGATTCAGCGTCGAAGTGGGCCAGGTCGTGGCGGTCACCGTAGGAGTGGAGGTGCCGTTGGGGGTATAGCCTAACTGTTCCTGCATGCCTTTATCCAGCTCAGCCGTGGTCACCGTGATTTCCCTGCGTTGGGCTTCCTGGCGGATGATCCGGTCGGCGATCAACTGGTCAACCGCTGTGGTTGCCATGGTATTCGAGTCGTTTAGCTGGGCGGTGATTTGCTGGAGCTGGCTCTGGAACTGCTGCGTATACGGGCTGTTTGGATCGCTGCCAAAGAGCTGCATCATCTGACTGGTCTGGTTGTACTGATTGATCAGTTGCCAGCGATTAAAGCGCACGTACGTTTGAAATTCTCGCAGCGTGATGCTGTCGGATCCGACCTGGGCGACAGCCCGATTGCCTTGCAAAACGTTCTTGTCGAGGATGCCGTATCCGATGAGGCCGAGGACGAGAAGGATCACAACGATCGCCGATATGACGATGATGCGATTCTGTCTTTTTTCCCGTTCGAGACGCGCCAGATGTTTTTTGGTGACGACTTTGGTGTTGGGTTTTTTTGCCATAGTTAATTTCTATAAAAGATAGGGGCATGGATTCACTGATCCAATGCCCCGAGCAGTTTTGTACTCACCTATCTATCTTTCGCCAAAGGCTTCGCTGCTGAAAGGCAGGAGGGCAATGTGGCGAGCGCGCTTAATTGCCCTGGCCAGCTCACGTTGGTGACGGGCGCATGTCCCGGTCTGGCGACGTGGGCGGATTTTGCCGTCTTCGGAGACAAAGCGGCGAAGCATGTCCCCGGCTTTATAATCGATCAGGACATTTTTGTCTGCACAGAACTGGCAGATCTTCGGGCGAGCGACGTAGCGTCGCCCGGCACCAGGTTGTTCATTTTCGGTTGTGGTTTCTTCTGCAACCATTCTTTCTACTCCCAACAGTCCAATCTATTGTATTCGACCGGACAGATCAACTCTCAAAAAGGAAATTCATCTTCTGTTTCACCGGTTGAGGAAACAGGTTCGCCAGCCTGGCTGGCATGATTGGATTCGCGCCGGTCTCCAAGGATCATCATTTCGCTGGCGACGATTTCAACGCTGGTGTGTTTCACACCTTCGTTGTCATCCCAGCGGCGAGTTTGCAGCCTGCCTTCAATATAGACCTGTTGGCCCTTGGTGAGATACTGTTTGCAAATCTCAGCCAGGTTTCCCCAGGTGACCACATTGAACCATTCCGTTTCCGTGTGCCGTTCGCCGTCGGAGGTGTTCCACGTCCGGCTGGTGGCTACCGTAAACGTCGTGACTGGCCGACCAGAAGGGGTATAGCGCATTTCTGGATCTCGACCGAGATGTCCAATGATCATTACTTTATTCAAGCCACGGCTCATTTTTTCGCTCCTCGTATTACCGACACAAATCCTCAATTGGCTTGGCAGGTTATTCCACAGCGATGATCGAATAGCGCATCACTGGTTCCAGGAAGCGCAGGGAACGATCCAATTCGTTCACGAAGGTCGGCTTCATTTGAGCCTGGAAGAGAACATACTGGCCTTCACGCTGTTTCCGAATGCTGTAGGCCATCCGCCGCCGCCCCCAGAGATCAACCTTTTCGATCGTGCCTCCGGAATCAGTGATCCAACCTTTAACCTTTTCGACCACGCCATTCAATGCGTTTTCGTCCAGATCAGGATGGACAATCACAATCACTTCGTAGTTATTCATGATGGGATCCTCCTTTCCACGGGATTGCCCCTGGTCTTCACCACAGGTGTGCCAGAAGCGGAAAGTAAGCCACGCAATCGCGTGGCTTATCAACGTGGGGGAAGTCTATCACAAACGACGTATTTTGCAAAGGGTCGTTCACCTGGATAATGACAGCTTCACGATCTGGCCGCTGCGATCCAACGTCATCCTGGCGAACTGCTTGTGTACGTGCCGGGCGGTGCGGATTTCTTTGCTCATGGTGACCAGGGTACGGGTATGAAAGGCGTTTTGATTTTTCGCTTCCACCCGCTGTGGTCCGTCCTGATCGGTAAAAGAGTAATGGACTTCCGCATCTTGCAGCCCGGGAAGGTACTGGTTGACGATCCGCTTGACTTGAGCTACGACCTCAGGAGAAATTTCCTCGGCTTTCCGGCTGTCGTCTTTCACATCGCTGACGGTCTTTACCTGCGGATGGCCTTTCAGGCGCAGAACGGTCTTTTGTTTTGCTGCCACCTCATCCAGTGTCATGAGGGGATCTCCATAGAGAACGAACGCGATTAAGGTTTTTTGATCTTCACCATCCAGGTAGCCCTGGCGCTGGTTCATTTCCTGAACCAGGGTGATTTTGGCCTGCTGTAA
>DATKLX010000112.1:0-9987 GCA_035542155.1 Anaerolineaceae bacterium | reverse complement strand
GATCTGGCTCAAGCCACGACCTTCGTGCAGGATTATCAACGGGTTACCCCGTTGACGATTGGAGAGCTGTGGGCCTTACCGACCATGCTCCGGATCGGGACACTGGAGCACCTGGCCGCGGCGGTCGCCGTCATTGCAGGGATTGATGAGCCGAAAGGCCCGAATGCGCAGCCCATCCTGCCCATACCTCCTGCACAGCCAACCGAAGCCATTGTCGCCAATTGTTTTCTCAGCTTGCGACTTTTATCTGCTACGGATTGGAAAGGATTCTTCGAGCAAACCAGTCGCATCGAGCAGATTCTAAGGGATGATCCGGCAGGGATCTATCCCAGCATGGATTTTGACACCCGGAACAGATACCGCAGTGTTGTGGAAGAACTGGCGCGAAATTCCAGCCAAAGCGAAGAAGCCGTTGCAAGGGCTGCGATCGAATTCGCCCGCCAGGCTCAAGACAAGCCCCAGGCCTCCATCCAAAATCCGGACCGAAAAACCCACATCGGTTTTTATCTGATCGATGCGGGTCTTCCCGCGCTTGAAAGAAGCATCGGATACCGGCCGCAGTTGGACGCACGCCTGAGGCGATGGGCTCTCGCCCACCCAACATTAACTTATCTGGGGAGCATCAGCATTCTCTCCTTGCTGATCGTCGCAGGATTGCTGGCCTATACCCGGGTCTCAAACGGCTCTCCCGCCCAACTGGTTCTCACCGGTTTGCTTGGGTGCGGGCTGGCCCTGGATGCGTCCATTAACCTGGTCCATTGGACTATCACGCATCAAATTCCTCCGCGCACCCTGCCGCGCATGGACTACTCGGAAGGTATCCCGGCAGGTTATCGCACGATGATTGTCATTCCGTCGCTGCTGGTGAGCGTCAGCGAACTAAACTCCCTGTTGCAGGAGCTCGAGCTCCACTTCCTGCGCAACCCCGATCCCCAATTGACATTCGCCCTCCTGACTGATTTCACCGATGCCCCGGCGCAGCAGATGCCTGATGACGAACAACTGCTCTCCCAGGCAGTCGCCGGGATCGAAGGCCTCAATCACAAGTATGCGGACACCGCTCCCTTTTACCTGTTTCACCGTAAGCGGGTCTGGAATCCATCCGAGGGGGTCTGGATGGGCTGGGAACGCAAGCGCGGCAAACTGGTTGAATTCAATCGGCTGGTGTTGAACGGCGGCCAGACGTCTTATACCACGCGGGTCGGAGAGCTCAGCATCCTGCCCGCAATCAAATATGTGATCACCCTGGATGCAGATACTTCCCTGCCCCAGGGCAGCGCCGGCCGCATGGTCGCGACCCTGGCCCACCCCCTCAACCAGGCGGAATTTACTGCGGATGGCCACTCGGTTCGTGCCGGGTATACCATCCTGCAGCCTCGCGTGGAAATCAAACCGGCCAGCGCGAATCGCAGCCTGTTTTCGCGCATATTTGCCGGGAATACCGGTTTTGATCTGTACACTCTGGCAGTATCAGATGTATATCAGGATCTATTCGGAGAGGGGAGTTACGTCGGCAAGGGCATTTATGATGTAGCCGCTTTCGAGCGAAGCTTGGCAGGCCGGGTCAGGGAAAATACCCTGCTCAGCCATGACCTCTTCGAGGGAATTTACGGACGTGCCGCCCTGGTCACCGACATCCTCCTGTACGAGGAATATCCGGCGCGCTACCTGATCTACGCCCGCCGCATGCACCGCTGGATCCGCGGCGACTGGCAGCTGTTGCCCTGGCTCTTCCCGGTCGTCCAGACCGAAGGAGGTTCTGCCCCCAACTGGTTGTCGCTCATCAACCGCTGGAAGATTTTCGATAACCTGCGGCGCAGCTTACTGACCCCGACCTATCTATTCTTTTTCGCTGCAAGCTGGCTGGTCCTGCCCGGTTCACCCCTGCTGTGGACGTTGCTGGCACTCCTGGTGCCCGCCATGCCCATCGCCGCCCAGGCTATCCAGGGTGTAAAGAAGAATATTGGACGGCTTAGGTTGAAAGAGCTGGTCGATCCCAGCAGACTCCCATTGTTGCGTTGGGCGTTGAGCTTTACCTTCCTCCCCTATGAAGCCTTCCTGGCGCTGACCGCGATCGGGATCACCCTGACCCGCCTGCTGGTCGCGCGCAGACACTTGCTGCAGTGGACCACGGCCGCGCACATCGCCCGCTCGCTTGGAATAAACACCAGGCAAAAAGTCTGGTGGGAGATGGCGATTTCATTGGCTTTCAGTGCGCTCCTGGGATTGGCCATCGCCATCGTCCATCCCCTGGCGCTGTGGGTGGCGACTCCCTTGCTGCTCGTCTGGAGCCTTGCTCCCCAGGTCGCTTACTGGATCAGCCAGCCCATCATGCACACGTCCGCGCCGCTATCCGAAGTCCAGTACAATCAGGTCCGGCGCCTGGCCAGGCGTACCTGGGCGTTCTTCGAACAATTTGCCGGTCCGGATGATCACTGGTTGCCCCCTGATCATTTCCAAGAAAACCCGCGCGGCAACGTCGCCCATTATACGACCCCGACCAACATCGGCCTGTTCTTGTTGTCCATTTTGTCGGCCTATGATCTGGGTTATTTCGGCCTTTTCGAACTGGCCGTACGTTTGCGCTCCACTTTCGAGAATATGGATGCGCTGGAACATTACCGCGGTCACCTGTTGAACTGGTATGACACGCAGACGTTGGCCCCCCTGCCGCCCCGTTATATCTCGACGGTCGACAGCGGCAACCTGGCCGCCTGCCTCATCGCGCTCAAACAAGGCTGCCTCGCCCTGGCGGATGCACCCATCGTTGGCCCACAGCAATGGCAGGGATTGCTCGTCCTCATGGATATCCTTTCCAACATATTGAAAGAGCTGGACAGCAACAACTCCGGCTCGGCCTTCGAACCCTTCGAGGTTGAGCTGCAGGGCATTTGCAGACGCATCACCGCCGTCCAGGACAATCCCGGGGCGTGGACCAGCTTTCTCGCCTGGCTCGTCAGCGATGGGCGGTATCGGATATCCCGGCACGTGATGGAATTTCTTGGCGGCGACCATCCCAATCTGGATCAGGAAACCTTGAACGATCTGCAGCTCTATCTGGATGGGCTGCTGCATCAATTGATCAGCATGCAGCGCAATATCAAATTACTGGCACCCTGGTTGAGTGCTCTGAATCAGCCGCCAAGGCTGTTTGCCCAGGCGGGACATCCAGCCCTGCATGCCTGGCAGGATTTTCTGGAGGGTCTCCCTACCAGCCTCCCGCCCCTCGGGGAAGCGGCAGTGACCTACGAGGCGATTAAAAGTGCCCTGGCCCGGTTAGGAACCCGACTGGATGGCAGTCCGGATTCTGCAGACCTGGTCCAGGAGACGCGCGACTGGTGTCGGAAGCTGGACGAGGATCTGACGTCCGCCATGTTAAGAACAGAGACCCTCCTGGTCGGATATCGCGATCTGGCGAGGCAGGCAGACCGTTATCTCGAGGCGATGGATTTCAAATTCCTGTTTGACGAACAACGCCGCGTGTTCCACATCGGATACAACGCCACGACCGATAAGCTCGATACAAGTTATTATGATTTGCTCGCCTCCGAGGCGCGCATTGCCAGCCTGATCGCCATCGCAAAAGGCGACGTCCCCCAAAGCCACTGGCTGCATCTGGGACGGCCTGTCACGCGGGTGGATGGGAAACAGGTGTTGCTCTCCTGGAATGGCACCATGTTCGAATATCTCATGCCGGCGCTGTTTACCAGGAATTACGAGGGGACATTTCTGTCCGACAGCTGCCATGCTGCCATCGATGCCCAAATGAGTTACGCTCACCAAAAGCACATTCCCTGGGGTGCGTCCGAATCGGGTTACTTCGCCTTCGATGCCAGCCTGAACTACCAATACCGCGCCTTCGGTGTGCCCGACCTGGGTTACAAACGCGACCTCTCCGAGGAAGTCGTCGTTGCCCCGTATGCGTCACTGATCGGGCTCTCCCTGCAACCACAAGCCGTGCTGGCCAACATGGCGCGCCTGGAAAATCTGAAAATGCTCGGCCGGTTTGGTTTTTACGAAGCGCTCGATTACACCAGGGCACGCCTGGCGCCGGACCTGCAGCACGCCATCGTCCAATCCTATATGGCCCATCACCAAGGCATGATCCTGTTGGCTGCCTGTAATTACCTGTCGAATGATGGCATGGTCCGGCGTTTCCACGCCGATGAACGCATCCAAAGTGTTGAACTGCTCCTGCAGGAAAAGATCCCGCAAAATCCGCATATCGAATATCCACATCCGGAAGAACCGCTGGAAGTGCGAGCAAGCCAAAGGTCCGTGGCGCTTCTCCCCTGGCGCGTTCCGGTGGACAGCCCCATTCCGCAGGTTCAATTCCTTTCCCAGGGACGCTACGGCGTCCTGATCACCAATGCCGGAGGTGGATACAGCCAGTGGGAGGATCTGGCCCTGACACGCTGGCAGGCGGATGCGACCCTGGACGCCTGGGGAACGTGGATCTATCTCCAGGACCTGGAGAGTGGTGAGCTCTGGTCGGCGGCATGCCAACCGACCGGATGTCCACCTGAAAACCAGGAAATCCTGTTCTACCCGTATAAGGTCGAGTTCCGTCGCTGGGACCGGGGAGTTTCCCTGCACACCGAGATCACTGTCGGGGCGGACGATGTTGAGATCCGCCGGGTGACGCTCCTGAATGACAGCGACCGGCAACGGCGGCTGAAGGTGACCAGCTACGGCGAGGTCGTGCTCGCCCCGCAGGCCGACGACCGGCGCCATCCGGCTTTCAACAAACTTTTTATCGAGAGCGAATATCTTTCGGACGGGAATGCGCTCCTGTTCCACCGCCGCCTCCGCTCGGCAGATGAAAAGCCTGTTTTCCTTGCCCACGCCCTGGTGGTCGAAGCGGGTCATAAAGTCACCGGTGAATACGAGAGCGACCGGGCCTGCTTCCTGGGACGCGGACAAACACCAAGGACGCCTGCCGCCCTCCAGGGAAAGGAAAGCCACCTTTCCGGAACGATCGGTCCCGAACCGGAACCGGGATTACCTCGCAGGACGCTCGACCCGATTCTGTCCCTGGCACAGGAAATCGACCTGAAGCCGCACACCCGGGCCCAGGTCACTTTTATCACCCTGGCGGCAGCCTCCCGCACGGAAGCGCTGGAGCTGGTGACCCGCTACCAGTCGATGCAGGCTATCAACCGCGCCTTCGACGAAGCGCGCGCTCACGGCGAAAGGGAGCTGGTCGACCTGGGGCTGAATACCGCTGCAGTGGAGCATATTCAGCAGCTCCTGTCCGCTCTGCTCTATCCGTCCGAAGCCCTGCGCGCGGCCCCGGAGGTCCTGGAGAAAAACGTGAAGGGGCAGTCCGGCTTATGGGCTTACGGCATCTCCGGGGATTATCCGGTCCTGCTCGTGCGGGTTCGCGAAGAAGGCGACAGCCCGCTATTATTGGAAGCCTTACAGGCTTACACCTACTGGCGCAACCGGCGGATCAAGATCAACCTGGTCATCCTGAACGAGCAGGATACGGGTTATGCGATGGACTTGCACAATCAAATCCAACGCCAGATCACCCTCCTGGGTGCGGATGCGTGGTTGAACCAGCGTGACGGCATCTTCCTGTTGCGCAGCGACCAGATGCCGAAAGACGACCGGATTTTGCTGGAGGCGATTGCCGGCGTTATTCTGGATCAAACCAAGGGGACCTTGGCGGAACACGCCAGGCGCCTGACCGCAGCCCCCATCCGCCTGCCGGCCTTCACGCCGTCGCTCGCCATTGCGCAGGACCCCGAACCGACACCCCCGCTGAGGCGACCGACCGGCCTGCGGATGGACAACGGCCTGGGAGGCTTCAGCCCGGACGGCCGGGAGTACGTGCTCTTTCTCCAACCCGGCCAGAACACGCCCCGCCCGTGGGTGAACGTGATCGCCAACCCACAGTTTGGCTTCCTGGTCTCCGAAGCCGGATCCGGTTTCACCTGGGCCGGCAACAGTGGCGAGAACCGGCTGACACCCTGGCGGAATGACCCGCTGGCGGACATGCCGGGAGAGGCGCTCTATCTGCGGGACGAAGAGACCGGGCTGGTCTGGTCGCCGACCCCCCTGCCAGCCGGGGCGGAGAGCGCCTGTACAATCCGGCACGGGGCAGGCTATTCGACCTTTGAGAGCCAGAGTCACGGCCTGAACCAGCTCCTGCGCCTGTTCGCCGCGGCTGACGCGCCGGTGAAAATTGCCCACCTGCGCCTGGAAAACTTGTGGAATCGGCCGCGGCGCATCACCGTGACATCCTACGCCGAATGGGTGCTGGGCGCCGCCCGGGAGCCAAATCAGGCTTATGTCGTGCCTGAGTTCGACCCCGCCCGGCACGCCCTGCTGGCGGGCAACCGCTACAACGCCGAGTTTGGCGAGCGCGCCGCCTTCCTGGCTGCCAGCAAAAAACCTCACGGCCTGACCGCAGATCGCAGCGAGTTTTTGGGCCGACTGGGCAGCCTGCGTACCCCAGCCGCCCTCGGACGGATCGGGCTGGCGAGCACGGTGCGCGCCGGGCTGGACCCCTGCGCTGCGATCCAGCTGCATGTCGATCTTGCCCCCGGCGGGGTGGAAGAAGTCTTTTTTCTGCTCGGCGAGGGGAGCAGCCGGGAGGAGAGCCTAGCGCTGATCGCCAAATACCAGGCTCAAGGTCAAATTGAGCTGGCCTGGCAGGCTGTCCAACATCTTTGGGACGACCTCCTGACCGGGATCACCGTCCAGACGCCCGACCCGGGCATGGACCTGATGCTCAACCGCTGGCTGCTCTACCAGACGATCAGCTGTCGCCTGTGGGGGCGGTCGGCGCTGTACCAATCCGGCGGTGCTTTCGGGTTCCGGGACCAGCTCCAGGACGTGCTGGCCGCGTTGCACACCCGGCCGGGGCTGGCGCGTGAGCAAATCTTGAACGCCGCCCGCCGCCAATTCGAGGCTGGCGACGTCCTGCATTGGTGGCACCCGCCATCCGGGCGGGGGGTGCGCACCCGCTATTCGGATGACCTGCTCTGGTTGCCTTTCGTCACCGCGGAATACGTCGCCGCCAGCGGGGATGTGTCCATCCTGGATGAGAGAATCCCCTTTCTTAAGGGAGAAGCGCTCAAGCCGGAGGAAACCGAACGTTACGGTCAATATGAACCTGCGTCCGAGGGGGAACCACTTTATGAACATTGCCGCCGGGCAGTGGAAAAGGGCGCGACGGCAGGTGTACACGGGCTGCCGCTGATGGGCTCCGGCGATTGGAACGACGGCATGAACCGGGTCGGCTGGCAAGGGCGCGGCGAGAGCGTCTGGCTGGGCTGGTTCCTGCACGCCACCCTGACGCGTTTCAGCTCGCTGTGCTTATTGATGAAGGACGACCCGGAGCCCTATCGCCAGCAGGCAGCCCGCCTGGCGCGAGCGCTGGAGCTGCACGCCTGGGACGGGAACTGGTACCTGCGCGCCTTCTATGACGACAGCGCCCGGCTGGGCTCAAGCGAGAACGACGAATGCCGGATCGATTCGATTGCCCAATCCTGGGCGGTTCTATCGCAAGCCGCCGACCCGGAGCGGGCAGCCCGGGCGATGGAATCCGTCGACCAGCTCCTGATCCGGGAGGACGACCAATTGATCCTTTTGCTCGCGCCTCCTTTTGACAAAACAGGCCGCGACCCCGGCTACATCCAGGGCTATGCCCCGGGTGTACGCGAAAACGGCGGGCAGTACACCCATGCCGCCATCTGGGTTGCCTGGGCTTTTGCCATGCTCGGTCAGGGGGATCGCGCCGGGGAGCTTTTCCGCCTGCTGAACCCCATCTATCACGCCGACACGCCCGAAAAAGCGAGGCGCTACAGGGTCGAGCCTTATGGGATTGCCGCCGACGTCTACAGCCAACCCCCATTTATCGGAACGGGCGGCTGGACCTGGTACACCGGCTCTGCAGGCTGGATGTACCGCCTGGGCATCGAAGCCATCTTGGGTCTCACCCGAGTGGGAGATACGTTGAAGTTCGACCCCTGCATTCCCGGGAATTGGCCGGGGTTCCAGCTCACCTACCGGTTCGGTAGGACACCCTACCTGATCCGTGTCGAGAACCCAGAGGGCTTCAATCGCGGCATCCGGCAGATCCTGCTCAACGGAATCCCCTTACCTGATAACCGGATTCCACTGAGCGATGATGGACACCAATACGAGGTCCGCGTGTTGATGGGCTCCGCCATTCCCCTCGAGAGGAAAAAAGTTGGCAAAAAACGATAGGCATGATCTCGTGTCCCGTGGTGTAAAATGAATTTGATTTCAAAGTTAAAATGCGCCAGGAATTCGAAACAGACCCGTTTTCAAGAAGGAGAACATGATGAGCGAAGGACAAAAAACCCAACAGGGTGAACAGGAAAAAGAACGAAAAGAGCGCCAGCAGGAACAGCAGCAGCTGGAGCAGCAGCAGGAACAGGAGCGCAAACAACGCCAACTGGAGCAGCAGCAGCTGGAGCAGCAGCTGGAAGAGAAGCGCAAACAGCGCCAGAAGGAACAGCTGGAACAGGAAGAAGGGCTGAAACGCAAGCAGCAAAAGGGGTAGGCGCGCCGCTACAGCCCCCCAATGGAACGCCGATTTCACGCTTACCAGCTCCCCACCCGGGAACGTCTTTACCCCGCATCCCACCCCCGTGCGCGCCAAGAAAGGCGCATCCTACCTGGACGCGCCTATTTTGTTTAAAGGACCCCATTGAATCCGGGGCGGTTCGCCCATCCCGGGGGAGACTAACCGGCCCCGATCAAACTGACATAGACAGTCTTGCTGCGCGCGCTGTACTCCGCCCGGATTACCTTCCCGTCCATGCTGAACTCGTCCAGCACACGGACCGCCCCTCCCCATCGATCTGTTCCACGCACGAGGTCTTATTATTTTGCAAGCAGGTCACCTTAACTTCGCCGTCCTTCGTACTGCCCGTCCGTACGTATCCTTCGACCACCTTCAAGAGGATCTGTTTTTCATCCATGATGCCTCCAATTCGTTGATCGATACCGTCCGGCATGCTTTCCCTGTTGCACGAAAGCCCCATTACAATTTTATGCCGCTGCTGCGAGGCTGATGTTTCAAAAGGCGATGCAGCTCGATCTCGGCCTGCGCTCGCGGAACAGAAAGGGAAAACGTCCACTCGCCTAGAAGGGAATCCAGAGCCCGTTTCAAAACCAGCACATCGTGGTCGTTGAGCTGGTACATCTGCTGGTGGGAGGTCAGGTCACGAATGACCCGGCAGTTTGCCTCGGCGCTTGCGTCTTTCAACTCGTTCAACAGATGCGTCCTGCGCTCGAGTCGATCTTTCGAGAGCGTTTCGCTTGGGCTGCCTAGGATGTCGAACAGCTTCTTAAACTTGCCCTCCGGGGTAGGCGTACGCAGGCGGTTTGTCAGCTCTTCGTCCACCGGGACCCAGATGGTTAAATCCCGGACCTGGACCACATAATAGTGGGCCGCCTGGCCGGGTAAATTTCTTTCCTCCATTCGGAGGATCTCCCCAAAACCATAGGTCCAGTGAATGACAGGATCACCCACACGGAAGTCCATTCTCGCCTCCTTTCCCGGCCTGCCTTACCGTTCCTCAGGACCCCGTCCTTCCAGCGGGAAATTGGAAAGCGGGAAGAAAAAAGCCAGTCCTCATAAGGACTGGCGATGGAGACCAATTGATCCTAGGAACCGTAAACTAATTATACCATCAATGTCCGCCAACGCCCCCGTCCCCTGCCCGGTGTGGTTTTTTAAAAGTGGAGTAAAGACAATTCAGCGCACAGCGTCCCGGTATCCCAAGGGGACGCTCCACAGTCCTTCCGGGAGAGTGAGCGGACCGAGTAAACCCCCCGCGTGGGTCTGCTGCGCAAGTTGTCCAACGAGAAGAAAGTCGTGCAGATCTCCATCTTCTTTACCTTGACATCCCTGCCATACTCGGTTACCCTATAGTCACTTAATCTATTATGTTCAGCAGTCGCTGCTGTTGTTTGTTTTGAGCACCGCTCGATCCCCCCAACACT
>DATKLX010000111.1:0-53002 GCA_035542155.1 Anaerolineaceae bacterium | reverse complement strand
AGATTTGGCAATCGCACCATTTTTCGATATCCACTCCACAGGGCGATATTCGAAAAATCCCGGTATCCGAGATCCAACCCTGGCTCGATGCCCTGTGTTACACACCCTAGAGCCAGGTCCAATGGATAAAGTCTAGCTAAGGATTTTTGAAATCCTTAGGGTCTTTGATTTCCGGACGGTTTTGAGTTAGCGGGTGACGAGCGGGAGGAAGATTTGCTGCTGCCGGTCGCCGAAGAGGGCAAATTCTCCCAGGCGGCAAACGGGGACGGTCAGCCGGTTGGCCTGCAGGTCCCGGGTCGTTTCACCGCAGGCCGCGCTCTCCCAGGCGCTGCCCGACCAGACTTTGAGATCCATCGTCTTTTCATCTATCCCCCGGACGGATGCATCCGGATAGGTCAGGGTGAATGTAAATGGCTTGTTGAGCTCGTAGCTCTTGTTCTCCTGGCCGTTGATGATGGCGGTCAGGTCGAAGGCGTGGCTGGCAAAGCTCTGGCCCTCTGGGACCGTATCGACCGTCTGGCGTGGAATGAAGAGCAGCGTCATGGGGTCGAGGATGGACCCGTACGGGACCTGGATATTCGTCTCGGTCGGGTTTAGCTCGGTGGCCGCGTAGTCAAGGGTGGCTTCCGACTTGGGCTGAACCTCCGCCTGCAGGCCGACGATAGCGATCTGGAAGGCCTGTTCGTAGGTGTTGCCGCCGCCGTCCGTCGCCTGGATGCGGATGTGGTAGAGGTTTTTGGCTGCATAGTCGAATACTGCATTGGTTTTGAGCAGGTTTCCGGCAATGCTGAACTGGCTGTTGTCCTCGCTGCCGGCGCCGCTAACCAACTGGTAGGCGAATGTGTCTCCGGCGTCGGGGTCGATCGCCTTCAACACGCCCACCGTGGTGCCAACCGGCTGGCTCTCCGCCACGGTGAGGTGGCTGACCTGGATATCCACGGGTGCCGCCCCGGGGACCTTGATCCAACCGCTGTTGACCGTGGTGCTCTGCGAAGCCGGCAGGCCCTCTCCGGTGTCGTGGGCGGTGACCTGAACGCGCAGCCACTGGCCCTGGTCGGCGGCGGCCGGATAGTAGGCCGACTCCACCGCGCCGGTGATCCCCTGCGCATTTTCTTCGCTGCCATCCGACGAGCGCTGCCACTGGTAGGTCACGCTGATCGAGCCGGGCGCGAGGTCGTTGTTGTCATTCCATACGCCGCTGGTCGCCTGGACTTTCTGCCCGATGATAGGGGTGGCTGGCGAGACGTTTGGCAGTACTTCGTTGATGGGCGGGTCGTTGACGGGCAGCACGTTGATGTGGACGGGAACGTCCGTAGTCGCGGCCCCGTCGGTAACCTTGACAGTGAAGCTTTCCGTATTGCCGTTCCAGTTCAGCACATTGGGATGATAGCTGAACGAGAAGGTGTTGCCAGACTGGCCCGGGGCGGCGATGAGATCGCCGTGGGTGATCCCGGCCGGATCGATCGTGTTCCAGGTCAGGGTATGCGGGAAGGTAGCGTCCTGGTCGCTGGCGGTGATGGTCAGCGCCGTGGCGCCGCCGTCCTCGTCTACCGAGACTGTGCTCACAGCCACTACCGGCTCATCGTTGGCGTCAACTGGCGCCACGGTCAGCGTCTTGACCCGGCTTAAGCCGGTTGGATCGGTCACCCGCACGCACAGAGCGTAGGGCTGCGGGTGAGTTTCGTAGTCTAGCGCCACCCGGGTTTTCACGCTGGTGAGCCCATCTGCCCCGTTGGACAGGATGAAGAAGCTGTTATCGTTGCTCTGGCCGCAAGCCTGGGTGTCGTCAACCAGGGTGTAGGTGAAGGTTCCTTGCGCTTCCTGGTTGAGGTCGACCGCCTTCAAGGTCCCCGCCGTCAGGCCAACCGGTTTTTCGGGCATAGAGATACTGCCGGTTTCGTTGCTCGCCCAGAGGATGTTGGATGGCTTGAAGGTGCCGTTAGGCGTCTGGAACCCGCCCGAGATGTTCAGGTGGTTGGCGTCGATGTCCTGAGCGCCGTCCTCCGCCGTGAAGGTGCCTCCCGGTCCCACGACGATCGTGTCGAAGGAGGAGCCGCTCTGTACCTGAACCAGGTTGCCGTGGTCCACGTTCAGGGCGCCATCCACCGTGACCGGATCGTTGAGCGTGACCGTGTTTCCAGGGTTATCGATCACGAGGTTGTTGAAGTGGTTCGTCCCGGACAGCTCCTGCGGGCCGGCGCCGTTGAAGGTGACCGTTCCGCTATTGCCCGGGTCGAAGGTACCCAGGTTGTTCCAATCCCCGGTGACGTTGAGATTTCCCGCCGGGGCATCGAGCGTTCCGGTGGATTGGATGGTTACGTCGTGGAACGTCAAACCACTGGCCGGCTGGAAGGTGCCGTCCGATTGGACGGTCAGCGCGCCGGTCACGTCCGCGGGATTGGTCCCGACCACCGGATTCGAGATGTTCAGGTCGTTGAAGTTCGTGTCGCCGGAGCCCTGGATGTGCTGCGGGTGCAGGGGATCGCCAGAACCGTTGAAGGTCACTGCCCCGTCGCCGCCATTGAAAACGCCGTCGTTGGTGAAGTCGCCCACCAGAGTCAGGATCTGGCCGGCCCCGCTCAGCGTCGAGCCCGGGTCGATGACCAGGTCGTTGAGGGTCAGGTTCGTGCCGGTCAGGGTCTGGGTCGCCGGCGAGCTGCTGCTGTGAGCCACGGTGACGGTCGTCCCGGGGTGGGAGGTCGCGTCCAGGCTGCCGGTGACGGCCAGATTGCCGGTGAAGCCCAGGTTGGCGCCGTCGCCGAGGACCAGGTTGCTGCCCGCGCCTACGGTCACGTTGGGGAAGGTGGTATTTCCGGTAAAGGTATGGGAGTCCGTTCCGGCGAAGGCGACCGTTCCGTCTGCGGCGTTCAGGCCGCCGTCGGGGTTTTGGTCATCCCAGTCGCCGTTCACGGTCAGGGTGGCGCCGGCGGGCTGGCTGGCCTGCCCGGTGGGCAGGATGGTCAGGTTGTCGAGCGCAACGCCGTTGCCCAGGGCGACCCGGGCGCCGTCGCCGATGGTGACGTCGCCGAAGCCGCTCTCGCCGGTCACAGTTTGCGGGTTCGAGCCGTTGAACGTGACCTGGCTGCCGTTGGGGGTGAAGGAGCCGCCCGAGTTGGTCCAGTTTCCGCTGACCTGCAGGCCGGAATTGCAGCCCGTGGCAGCGGCCTGCGGCTTGAGCACGCCGTTCGTTCTGATGGTCACGCTGGCGAAGCTCGAGCAGGGCAGGGGGGAGAACTGGCCGTCGGCGACGTCCAGCAGATGGTCCACGGTCAGGGCCGTGTCCGCATCCACGTCGGCTTCGTCGCCGGTCGGGTCGCTGGTATTGGCGATCTTGAGGTCGTAGAAGCGCGGCCCGCCGCTGATGTGCTGGGTCGCGGCCCCGTTGAAGGTGACTGCGCCTGTCCCGCGGGTAAAGGTACCCCGGGTGAGCGTGAAATCACCGCCGATCTGGAGCTCGCCGTCCGGCGCGAACAGTGTCGCCTGGGGATGGTCCAGGGTCAGGCTGCCGTCGATGGTAACCGGCAGTACCGCTGCGCTGATCGCCGAAGTCGAGACCATTACAAGGCGCAGATTGCGCGCCAGGCTTACCTCCTCGGTGTACGTTCCAGCGTAGATCTTAACCGTCGCCCCATCCAGCAGGCCGGGGGCATTCAGCCCGGCCGCGATGGTATCGAAGTGGTCCACGCCGTAACCGGGGGTGGCTTCATCGTATTCACTGGAGACGTACACCTGGTCGAGGGCGAAGTTCCCCTCGGCGGTCAGGCTGTTGAGGTCGAACAGGCCGTAATTTCTCAGGCTCCCGGTGATGGTCAAGGTTCCAGTGGATAAGGACGGGTTTTCCGCGCGGAAGCGGCCCTGGGTGGCGACTGTGACATCTTCAAAGCTCGATCCGTCAGCCGGGCTGAACTGCCCATCCTCGACTGTGGTCAGGCCGGCCACGGCGATCGGGCCGTCGAAGTGGACGCTGTTGGCGTCGAAGAAGGTGTTGCAGCCGGCCGTGGTCGTACAGGCCGGTTCTGGCGCGGCCGTGTTGGCAACGGTCAGGTTGTAGAACGGGTGCTGGTCATCGCTGGGCAGGCCCTGGATGGATTGCGGACCGCTGCCGTTGAAGACGACCGTACCCTGGTTGGGGTCGAAGGCACCCTGGTTGGTCCAGTTTCCACTGATGCTAAAGCTGGCGGACTGGTCCGGTCTCAATATGCCGGATGGTTTAACAGTTACATCCTTGAAAGAAGCGCCGGTGGCATATTCGAATATGCCCTGGGTCAGGGTCAGGTCGTTGGCGACGCTGACCGCCCCATTCGCGTCCACGCGGGTCGTAGGAGAAGGCTCGTCGATCACCAGGTTATAGAAGGCGATGTTACCCGCCAACACCTGGTCGGTCCCGCTGCTGGTCAGGGTGACCTTGCTGTGGTTGTGGGTGAAGGCGCCCAGGTTGTTCCAGTTGCCGGAGACGGTGATCTCCGCGCCGCTGGCCGGTTTGAGCGTCCCTTGCGCGCCGACGGTGATGTTCGTGAGCTGCGAGCCGGCCGAGGGCTGGAACTCGCCGGCGGTCACGGTCAGGGCGCCGTTGACGATGGCCTTGCGGCCGGGGCCAAAGGCGACCGGCTGGACCGGGCTGGAGGTGTTGGCGATCTCCAGGTCGTTGAAAGAGGTGTCGACTGAGCCGGCGATGACCTGGCTGCCCTCGCCGTTGAAGGCGACTTTGCCGCTGCCGGCGGTGAAGCTGCCGTCGTTGGTCCAGTTGCCGCTGACTTTCTGGGCGCAGGAGCCCGTCTGGGGGGCAAACACGCCGTCCGCTCCGATGGTCACGTCGGCGTACTGGCCGCAGGCGGAGGGGCTGAATTTCCCGTCGGCGATGTCGAGCAGGTGGGTCACGTTGACCAGCGCGCCGGACTGCACGTCGTTGGCTCCGGCGTTGTCGTCCGCGTCGTCGATGGTCAGGTTGTAGAAGGTGGTGGGGCTGCCGCTGATGGCCTGGATGCTGCTGCCCACCAGCCTGACGGTGCCGTCATTGGCATTGAACGTACCGCCGCTCCGCGCCAGGTCGCCGTTCAGGACGAGCGTCCCGCTGGGGGCGATGATCGTACCGGCGCTCTGGCCGATGCCATCCGGGAGGGTAAAGATGCTCGAGCCGTCGCCGGCGAAGATCAGGCGGGCGGATTTATTCAGGTTGATCGTCCCTACATCCGCCAGGGCATGCGTGCCGGGCAGGACGGTGATGGCCCCATCCGCTGCAACCGTATTGACGGCTGCCTGGATGCTGCCAAAGCGGTCCACGCCGCAGGCGTCGGCATCAACGGCGCACGTATCCGGATCCACCGTCACCGAAGCAATGCGGGTGTTTTCGGTTGGAGTCATCCCGCTGCCGTTGGGGGCGCTGTAAGTCCCCTGGTTGCTCCAGGATCCATCCAGCGTGAAATGCGCATCGTTGGCTAACTGGAAGGTCGAGTCCGCGCTGATGTTTACGTTGGTGAAGGTAGACTGGTCCGGGACAAGCAGTGTGCCGCTCCCTGAGTTCAGGGTCAGGTCGCCGGTGACGCCCAGCGCCCCGGAGGGAGTCACCGTGCGGGAGCCGCCCTCGGGGGCAGACCCAGCAATGACGAGGTTGGCGAAGCTGGCGGGCGGGTTGGCCACGGTAATGGCCTGGTCGCCCGTTCCATTCAGGGTTACCGTCCCGCTATTCGGGCGGAATCCACCCGTGGAGCCGCTGGAATTGTCGTCGGTCCAGTCGCCGCTGACGGAGATCGCCGCGCCATCGGCGGGGGACAGGGTGCCGCCGTCCTGGAGGGTGATGTCGTGGAAGACCGAGCCGCTGTCGGGCTGGAGCGTCGCGCCGTTGGCGATGGTCGTCGCGCCGGTCGCAGCGATCTGCCCGCTCAGGACGCCGCCCAGTACGTTCAAGTTGTTGACCGCGGTGGTTTGCTCGCCGCCCAGGATATGAGGACCCGCCCCTTCGAAGGCAACCGTTCCGCTGCCGGGGGTGAACCCGCCGGCGGTGTTGTGGTTGGTCCAGTCGCCGAGCACGTACAGGGTGTTCCCATTCAGAGTGCTGTCCGGGACGAGGGTGCTGCCCGGCCCGATTGCCACGTCGCCCAGGTGCACCGCGCCGGAGCCGGCGATGTTCTGTGCGCCGCTGCCGTTGAAGCTGGCGTTCAGGCCGTTCTGGACATCGCCGTCGGCGGTGAGATCACCGAGCAGCGTGACCCCGGTACCCGCGCCGTTCAGCGCGGCCCCCGGGGCAACCGTCAGGTCGTTCAAGGTTAGGCCGTCCGGCAGGGTCTGGGGCCCGGGCCCGGTGAGGGTCAGGGTGGCGCCGGGATGGCTGGTCGCGTCCAACGCCCCTCCGCCGCCGAAGGTGAAGGTTCCACCATAGCCCAGGTCGGCGTCTTCGTAGAGGACAAGCGTGCCGCCGGTAACCTGGAGGTTATTGAAGCGGCTGTCGCCGCTGAAGAGCTGCTGCCCGGGGCCGGTAAAGCTCACCGTGCCGCCGTTGGAGGTGAAGCGGCTGGCGCCGCCGGGGTTGTCGCTCCAGTCGCCGGAGACGGTGATGCTCGCTCCGGCAGCCGGGCTCAGACCGCCGTTGCTGCCGATGCTGACGTTGTGGAAGCTGGAACCGGTGGAGGGCTGGAAGTCGCCGTCCGTGATTTGCAGATCGTTCTGGACGGCCAGGCTGCGCCCATCCGCCATGGAGAGCGCGCCGCTGTTGTTGACCGTCAGGTTGGCAAAGGTGGTGTTGTTCTCGCCGCCGATGGTCTGGTCCGCGGCGCCGGTGAAGACCACCGTCCCACCGTTGGCGTCGAAGACGCCGTCGTTGTCCCAGTTGCCCTTGACGTTGATCGACATTCCCGCGGCGGGCTTGAGGGTGTTACCGGCGGCGATGTTCAGGTCGCCGAAGGTGACCGCGCCGGGGCCGGCCAGGTTGTGGGTGGTGGGAGACGCGCCGGCAAAGGTGGTCGAGCCGGTCGAGTTGTCGAAGTCGCCGTTGGCGGTCAGGTCGCCGTAGAGCGTCAGGGCCCCCGGCGCAGAGATGGACGCGCCTTCGTCGACAACCAGGTGGTTGAGCTTCGCGCCGCCCGGCAGGACGATCCCCGGGCCGGCGGCGATGAAGGTGCTTCCACTGGCCGAGCCGTCGATGTTCCCGCCAGACGCCGCGGTCAGGCCGTGGGCGACCATGAGGGTGGAACCTAAAGCCGGGGTCAGCGTGGCGGTATCCACGGCCAGGTTGTAGAAGGTGACGTTGCCTTGCAGGGACGGCGTACCGCTGCCGTTGAAAGCGACCGTGCCTGTCCCGGCGTTGAACGCGCCGAGGTTGGTCAGGCCGCCGCTCAGGGACAGGTTGGCCGGCGAATTGAAGAGCACGTTGGGGCCGATCTTGAGATTGCCCAACTGCGTGCCGTCGGGCAGGCTCGCCGGGCCGTTGCCGTTGAAGAACAGGGTCGAGGCCGGATCGCCGCCGATCGCGCCGCCGGGGGTGAGGTTGAGCGCGCCGGTGACGGTCACGTCAGCTGTGGGGTCGAGGGCCAGGCTGTTGCCGCCCGTGGCCTCCAGCCCGTTGAACCGGGTTGGCCCGGCGATGGCGTGCGAGCCGCCGGTGAAGCGCACCACGCCGCTGCCGGAGTCGAAGAAGTCCGCTGAAGCGTTCGTCCAGCTCCCGCTGACTTCCAGCGGGCCGGCGGGGGCGGTCAGCTTGCCGCCCTGGATGTCTACGTCGTGGAGCTGCGAGCCGGTCGAGGGCCGGAACTCGCCGCTGGTCACGGTCAGGGCGCCGTTGACGATGGCCTTGCGGCCGGCGCCAAAGGCGACCGGCTGGACCGGGCTGGAGGTGTTGGCGATCTCCAGGTCGTTGAAAGAGGTGTCGACCGAGCCGGCGATGACCTGGCTGCCGGCGCCGTTGAAGGCGACTTTGCCGCTGGCGGCGGTGAAGCTGCCGTCGTTGGTCCAGTTCCCGCTGACCTTCTGGGCGCAGGAGCCGCCCGTCCGGGGGGCGAACTCGCCCGCCGCGCCGATAGTCACGTCGGCGTACTGGCCGCAGGCGGAGGGGCTGAATTTCCCGTCGGCGATGTCGAGCATGTGGGTCACGTTGACAACCGCGCCGGCCCGCACGTCGTTGGCTCCGGCGTTGTCGTCCGCGTCGTCGATGGTCAGGTTGTAGAAGGTGACGTCGTTGGCGGAGATGTTCTGCACGCCGCTGTCGGCCAGCCTGACCGTGCTTGTATTCGCAGCCGCGTTGATGGTTCCAAAATTGTTCAGGTTGCCGGCCAGATTAAGGGTGGCCGGAACGGTGAAGGTCGTGCCGTTAGCCACATCCAGATTCCAGAGGCTCAGGCCCGCCGGAAGGGTCTGGACGCCGTTTGCGGCAAGGGCCAGGGTCGAACCGTTTCCGGTCGTGAATGAGCCGGTGGTGACCAGGCTGCCTTTCAAGCTCAGCGTAGAGTTGTTGCTCAGAGCCAGGCCTTCGCCGTCCAGGACGGCCAGATCGTTCAAGGCGATGGGCTGCGACCCGCCCAGGCTGTGCGGGTAGGCGGCAGAGGGGTTGTCGAAGGTGAGGCCGATCGTCCCGCCGTTGAGGGTCCCATTGTTGAGAAGATTGCCGGCCACCGTGAGGGTTCCGTTCCCCGAGAGGGTCCCATCGTTGACCAGGCTGCCCTTCAGGGTGAGCGCGGCCGGCATGGTGAGAGTCGAGCCGGTCTCGATCGTCAGGTTGTTGAGCGCCAGGCCGGTGGAGAGGGTATGGGTTGCAGTCCCATCCAGGACCAGCGTGCCGCCGTTATCGATGAATGCACCGGCCGTCACGGCCAGGTTGCCGTTGAGGGTCAAGGCCTGGAGTGCGCCCGGCGCAGTGAAATCCGCCCCAGCGTCGTTCAGGGTGAGGTTATTGAGGGTGATGGAGCCGCCCGCGACCAGGTGGACCGGCTTGCCCACCGTCACGCTCTCAACGTACACGCCCGGCTTGACGGTGACCGTAGCGCCATTGGCCAGCCAGTCTTTTGCCAGGGCGTCGGTGATCGTCGCGAAGTGGTCGATGCCAAAACCGGGCGTGGCCGCGGTGAACCCGGCGTCGACGATCATGGCCGATACCTTGCCCGGGATGAGCTGGTTGATGCTGGCGGCCTGGATCTGGCCGCCGTCCGACGACCAGAGGTCCACGTTCAGGGTGGTGGTCCCTACCAGCGTCAGCTTGCCGGCCGCGCCGAGATGACCGGTCGCATCGTTCGTGACGTTATGGACGCTGGAGTTGGCATGCAGCTCCAGTTCGCCCGTGGCGATCTCGAGGTGATGGGCGACGGTGATGGCCGGGTTGGCCACCAGCGTTGCGCCGGGGCCCTGGGCCACCTCGAAATCGTAGAAACCGATCCCGGCGGCGGGCCCGCTGATGGCCTGCGGCCCCATTCCGTTGAAGGTAACCTTGTGATTGCCCGGGATAAATACCCCACCTGCTGCCTGGGCCCAGTCGCCGGTCAGCAACAGGTCGCCCGCAGGAGCCAGGATGCCGCCGTCTGCAATTGCAAGGTTGTGGAAATTCAACGGAGATCCAAGCAGGGCATGCGCTCCACCCGGGAAGGCCACCGTCCCATCGTTGGGGATGAAGGTCCCGTGGTTGGTCCAGTCCCCGCTGACGGTCAGCGCGCCATTCAAAGGAGCGGTTAGCTGGCCGCCGGCGATCTCGAGGGAGGCGAAGCTGGCGTCTCCGCTGATTGCGGCGTTCGGGCCGGTAAAGACCACCTTGCCGCCGTTGGGGGTGAAGGTCCCGCCAGGTAAGACCGCCCAGGTTCCTGAGACGGTGATCGCACAGGCGGAATCGGCCAGGCGCAGCTCGGCCACGGCCTGGACGGTCACGTTCTTGAAGGAAGAACCGCAGGCGGGCTGGAACACGCCGCCCTGGACCAGCAGGTCGCCGTTGGATTGGATCGCATTTGTCGTGGTAACCGGATCGAGACCGCTATTGTTGACGGTCAGGTTGTAGAAGGCCAGCCCGGCGGGGCCGGAGATCACCTGGGCGGCCGAGCCGGTCAGTTCGACCGTCCCCTGGTTGGGGACAAAGGCGCTGGCCGGAGACAGGCTGAAATCTTGAGCCAGTTTCAGGGTTTTTTCATTGGCAACAGACAGCGTCCCGTTGGTCACGTTCAGGCTGCCGGTAAAGGTAACGTCGTCGTCGAAGGCCACGGTCCAGCCCGACTGATCGATGGTCGCGCCGGCATACGAGCCGTTGCGGACGTGCACCGTGCCGGTGGGCAGAGCGCCGTTCGATGAGGCGAAGGCCGCGGCGATCGTATCAAACGCATCATAGCCGAAGCCGGATGTAGCCGAGGTATAGTCATCGTCTACTCTGAGATTGCCCTGGTGCAGCCCGTTGATCCGGCCGCCGTTCAGGATCAGCATACCGTTGTTGTCGAGCGAGCCATCCTCTGGGAAATTCAAGTCTGCGCCGGGAGCCAGCTTGAGGATGCCGTCCGCGGCGATGGCCACGTACTTGACCGAGGTCTCGTCGAAGGGCATGAACTGGCCGTCGACCACGTCGAGATTGTTCGTGACGCCAATCGCGCCGGCCGGGACGACTGCGTGGGTATCGTCGGGGGCCGCCGCGCTGTTGTTGATCTTCAAGTCGTAGAACGAGGCGCCCGCGGCGATGGTCTGAGGGCCGGAGCCGTTGAACTCGACCTTGCCGGTTTCGGGGTTGAAGGTATAGCCGGATGGAGCGAAGTTGCTGGCCAGGGACAGCGTGCCAGTCCCCAGGTCCATGCTTCCGCCGGTGGGGGAGAAATCACCCGGTACGACCAGGGAGCCGTTTCCAAGGTGGAACGCGCCGCCCGATTGGGCGTAGGCGCCCGTTTGCACTGCGGCCTGGTCTGCCAGCTCGATCGCGCCGCTGGTCAGGGTCAGGCTGGTGATGCTTGTATCGCCGTGGAAGGTCAGTACCTTGCCCGGGCTGTTGAGATCAATGGTTTCTGCGTAGGTTACGAAGCCGGACGAGCCACCGTATACGATGACGTTGCTGGCCGTGACAGGTAAGGCATCGCCGATCGCGGTGAACTTATCGAAACCTAACCCGGGTGTATTTGCGTCAAAGCTCTGGTCGACGATCGAGGTGGTCAGGTAAGCAGGGCCATCCACTACATCGGCGGCTGAGTCAGTCCCGGCCAGCGTCATTGTGCCTTCGTTGGCCCAACTGCCGGCAACGGTGATAGTATTGGTACCCTCAGGCAAGCCGATCACGGCACCTTCCGCGACGGAAACGTTCTGGAGGGTGGAACCGGCCGGCAGGTCCAACCGCCCGTTGAGGATGGTCAGGTTGTTGCCGACCGCCAGCATGAGCGGAGCAGGCGGTTCCTGGGTATCCATGCTGGAAACCAGGCCCGGCGCGCCGCTGTTATCGATCGTCAGGTTGTAGAAAGCGTTCCCGGAGGGGTCATCGGTCTGGATGGTCTGGTTCGCCGTGCCATTGAAGACCACGGTGGCCGGGTTGGTGGTCGTATTGGGTGTATAAGTTCCCTGGTTGAGCCAGTTGCCGGCCACGCGGATTTCCCCGTTTTGATCGAGTGTTTCCCCTGCGGGGATGATCAGGTCGCCGAAATTGGTCGCTGCTCCCATCCCGGTCGTGGTGACCGCATGGGATGTTCCGCCTCCGAACGTGAATGATCCACCTGCGTTGTTAATCGTCCCGCCGTCGTTGGTGAGATCCCCGCCAAGGGCCAGCGCGCCGGAAGCGTTCAGGGCCCCGCCGTCGTTCGTCAAATCTCCAACGACGGTGAGGTCATTCGCGGACAGGCTGGCGCCGCTGGCGATTGCCAGGTTGCCGAGGGTCGTACCGGTTGGCAGGCTTATGTTGCCGGTGACAGTCAGGGTGCTGGCGGGGTCGCCGTCTAAATAACCGTCGCCCAGGTTTACCGGCCCGGCCAGGCTGAGGTTCGCGCCGTTGGCCAGGGTGAGCGAGTCGTCCACGCCCAGGGCCAGGCCAGCCAGGCTGGCGCTCGCGCCCGAGAGGGTGTGGTTGCCGCCGGTATCGTTTCCGTTGTCGAAGGCGACCGTCCCGCCGTGGGGCGTGAAAGTCCCCGCGGTGTGGGCCCAATCGCCGCGCACGGCGATCGCGCACGGGCCAGTGGAAGGCAGCTCGAGCACGCCGCCGTGGATATTGACGCTGGCGAAGGTCGAGCCGCAGGCCGGCTTGAACGCGCCGGCCGCCAGGCTCAGCTCATCCGTGGTGGTCACCTGCCCGGCGTTGACGACGCCGGCCTGGTCCACTACGATCCGGTTGAAGGCCTGCGGGCCGCCGCTGATGGTTTGCGCGCCGCCCTCGAAGGTCACCGTGCCGGTTTCCGCGGCGAAAGTACCGCCGCTGGCGTACGTCCAGTTGCCCGCGACGTGCAGGTTGGCGCTGCCGCCTTTCAGCGTCGCGCCGTCGGCGATGACCAGGTTGCCGATCCGCGCGCCGTCCGGAAGAGCGTGGTCCCCGGCGCCGGTGGCGGTCAGAGTGGTGTTGGCTTTGGAAGCGCCGTCCAGGCTGGAGTTCGTGTCGCCATGGCTAATGCTGCCGGTAAAGGCGAGGTTGGCGTTATCCTGGAGCGTAAAGGTGGTGTTATCGGCGATATTGATGGATGCGAAGGTCGCCGCGCCGGCAAAGGCCGGCTGGTCGGCGCCGGTTTTGGCAAAGGTGACGGTGCTGCCGTTGGCGTCGAAGGCGCCTACGACGGCCATGTTCCCGGTCACGGTCAGGTTACCGGCCAGCTTGAGCGAGGAGCCGGGGTCAACAACAAGGTCGTTGACGGTCAGGCCGCCCGGGCCGGAGAGGGCCTGGGGCTGCGGCAGGTTCCCGCCCATCACTTCGACAGTGTTGTGTGGGTGAGTGGTGGCGTCGAGCATGCCTTTGAGGACCAGCGCGCCCTGGTAGCCCAGGAACGCATTCTGCTGCATTTCGAGGGTGGTGCCCTGGTTGACGGTCAGGTTGTAGAAGTTCACCCGGCCGGACAGCTTCTGCGGCGGTATGCTGCCGCCGTCGAAGGTGACGGAACGGCCATTGGCCACGTACGCGCCGCCGTGGGAATTGTCCAGGTCGCCGCTAATGTTGATATTGCCCTTGGGCTTGAGCGTGGCGCCGTTCAGGATGGTGATGTGCTTGAATTTCGAGTTGGCCGAGGGTTGGAAGGAGCCGTATGAGGCGGTCAGGGTCCCTTCAACGATGACCGGGGCGGTCGAATCGAGGGAACGGCCGATTACCTTATCCGCTTTCATGTTGTAGAAGGTCGCTCCACCCTGGATGGTCGCGTCCTGGCTCCCGTTGAATTCGACCGTGCCCGAGTTGGCGTCGAACCAGCCGTAGGCCTTGCGCTCCCAATTCCCGCTGACGAAGAGCGTTTCTGTGGTGTTGGGGCGCAGGATACCGTCTTCGGAGCTGGCGTCGCCGCCCAGGACCACGTCTTTGAACGTGGAACCGCCTTTGGGCTGGAACTGGCCCTTGAGCACCTGCAGAGTGTGGGTCACTTCGACCGGGCTGAGGGTGTTGACGTCCGTGTCGTCGTTGGGGTAGCTCGCGGTGTTATTGACCGTCAGGTTGTAGAACCGGATCCCGCTGCCGGTGACGTCCTGGCGGCCGCTGCCGTTGAAGACCACCGAGCACTGGTGGGCCGTGAAAGCGCCGGCCTGGGCCCAATCCCCGCGGACCAGCAGGGGTGTGGCCGCGTCGCAGGCAAAATCCAGGCTGTTCCCGGCGGCGATTGCCAGGCCGTCGAGCTGGGTCGTGGAGGAGGGGCCGTTGCTCAAGGCATGGCTCGCCCCGGCCTCGAAGCTCAGCCGCCCGCCGGATTGGTCCAACGCGCCGAGGTTGGTCAGGTTCCCGCGCAGGGACAGGTCCCGGTTGGCGAGGTTGAGGATCGCGCCAGCGTCCACCACCAGGTTGTCCAGGTTGTCCAGGTTGGCCGGCAGGGTCTGGGGCCCGGCGCCCTGGATGTGTACGGTCGTGTTCTGGTTAGACCGGGCGTCGAGGGTCTGGCTGCCGGTCAGGGCTCCTGAGAAGCCGAAATCGGCGCCGCCAGCCAGGACGAGCGGATTCGCGCTGCTGATCCGGACGTCCTTGAAGGAGGTCGTGCCGTGGAAGGTTTGCGTGGTCCCGTTGAAGACCACCGTCCCGCCGTTAGCGTCAAAGGTTCCGGCATTGGCCCAGTCGCCCTGGACGTTAATCGGCTTGCCCGCGGCGGGCTCGAGGGTATTGCCGGCGGCGACGTTCAGGCTGCCGAAGGTGACCGCGCCGCTGCCGGTCAGGTTGTGGGTGGTGGGAGACGCGCCGGCAAAGGTAGTCGAGCCGCCGGCGTTGTTGAAGGGTCCGTTGGCGGTCAGGTCCCCATTCACCACCAGGCTCCGGCCATCGGCGTTCAAGGTCGCGCCCGGGCCGATGACCAGGTGGTGATACTGCTCGGCGCCGGCGGGCAGGGTCTGGGTGCCCAGGCCGGCCAGGCGAACGGTCGCTCCACTGGCCGTGGGGTCGAAGCTGCCCTGGTTATCGAATGCCCCGGTATATCCGAGATCTGCTCCAGGGGCAAGGTTGAGGGATTTGCCCGCGGGGATGGCCACATTGGAGAAGATGGCCGTCCCGCTGAAGGCGGATGGGCTGCCGTTGAAGGTGACGGTTTTCCCGTTGCCATCGAAGCTGCCGCTGCCGGTCCAGGCGCCGTCGAGCGAAAGGTCGGTCGCGGGCTGCAGCGCCGCGCCGGCGGCGAGGACGAGGTTATGGAACTGGGGGACGTTCCCGCTGATTTGCTGGGTGCGGCCCGCCGGCCCCGCAAAGGTGACTGTGCCGGTCGCGCCGTCATAAACGCCGCCGTTGCTCAGGTCGCCTGACAGGGTGAGCGCGGCCGGCGCATGGAAGGTGACGCCGTTCGCGATAGACAGGTTATCCAGGGTCAGCCCGGAAGGAAGCGATTGGGCGCCGGCGCCCTTCAGGCTAACGGTGGTGCGGTTCGCGCCGCCGGAGGCGTTCAGCGCGCCGCTGCCGTTCAGCGCCAGGCTGCCGGTCAGGCCCAGGTCGGCGTTGTTGGCCAGGACCAGGGTGTTGCCGTCGTCGACAACCAGGTTGGCAAAGGTGGGCGCGCCGGCCAGGGTGTGGCTGGTCTGGTTTCCGGCCCCGGTTACGAAAGTGAGCGTTTGCCCGTTGGGATTGAAGGCTCCCTGCTGGAGGGTGAAGTCTTTCCCCAGCGAAACAGGGCCCATCAGCTTCAGAGTCAGGTTGGGTTGGTTGAGGAGGATCGAATCGTTGGGGTAAGCGCCGGCGTTGACCTCCAGGGACAGCGGGGCGGAGATGGACTGGGCGGCCGCGACCGCATCTTCGATACGCGAAAAGTGATCGTAGCCCCAATCGGCCGTGGCGCCGCTGAAATCATCGTCGACGGTCAGCGTGGCCGGGTTGGAGATTTGCAGCGAGACCGTATCCTGGTCGGTCTTCGTACCTCCGGAGCCGGTGCTGCCCTGGTCGCTGGTGAGGAGAGTCAGCGTGTCGCTGCCGCTGTAGCCC
This sequence comes from Anaerolineaceae bacterium, assembly GCA_035542155.1. Classification (GTDB taxonomy): domain Bacteria; phylum Chloroflexota; class Anaerolineae; order Anaerolineales; family Anaerolineaceae; genus DATKLX01. The sequence continues at coordinate 37,500 of DATKLX010000111.1, read as the reverse complement.
GCGGTAGGCGTGTACTGCAGGCCCTTCAGGGCGGCGTTGACAGCGGTTATTGTTCCCTGGAACGAGAGGGAAGAATCCGGCCCGCCAGCGTTGGTATCCCCGGACAGGCCGGTGCGGCCGCTGAGGGCCAGGACGCCGTTCGAGACCGTCAGGGTGACCTGTAGATTGGCCGCGTCCACGTCCGCGACCTGGATCCGGTCAGGGACGTGCGCCGCGCCGCCGTCGTCGAAGGTGATCGTCTGACCGACGCGCACCTTGAGCGGCCCGCCAAAGGTACCGGAACCATTCCAGGCGTTGGCCGGCGGGTCGTTGACCGCGTTGACCGTCACGGCGACGGTCTGGTCAGAGGTCGTGCCGCCTTCGCCAGTCACACGGATCGTGAAGCTGTCCGGGCCGCTGGCAGCCAGGTCGGGATAATTCAGGCCAGGCGTGTAGGTGAGCGATTTGCTCCCGCCCGTGCCGGTCGCCCCGCTGACCACGCCGTGGGACGGCGCACTGAGCAGGCTCCAGCTCAGGCGGCCGGTGTTCCCATCCGGGTCCGTGGCGGCCATGTTGACCGTCAGGGGGGTATCTTCATTGGTGGACTGCGCGCCGGGCGCCGCCAGAGCAGGTGCTTCGTTCAGGTTGGTCACGCTGATGGCAAAAGTCCGGTCCAGGGTGCCGCCTTTGCCGTCGCTGGCGCGCACGGTGATTGAATAGGAATTCTTCGCTTCGTAATTGAACGATGCGTTATTGCGCAGGGAATTCCCGCTCAGGTTGAAGCTGCCCGTGTCCCCGCCCAACAGGCTATAGGACAGCGCGTCGCCGTCCGGGTCGGATCCGCTGAAGCTTCCCAGGACCTGATTCGCGCCGTTATTTTCGGGATAGGAACCCGTCCCACTGAAATTGATCGCGGTGGGGGCCGAGTTCGGCGGGGTAACCGCATTGACCGACCCGGTATCGCTGGAGGACTGGCTGCCGCTGGTGGCGGTCAGCTTCACGTTGATCGCGGAGCCGTTGGCCGCGTTAGCTGGCACGGCCACGGCAATGGTCACCGTGGTCGATTGGCCCGCGGATAGGGTCCGCGAACCGAGATCCCCGGGCCAGGAGGACGCGTAACCCCATACCGGGGTGACCACCGAACCGGTCAGCGCCACGGTGATCGTCGCGCCGCCGGAGTTTTTCACGGTATAGTTCAGGTTGCAGGTATTGCCTTTCAAGCAGTCCACCGCCACCGGGGCGATCACTTCTACGTTTCCGCCGACCGCGGCGTTGTTGAATTTCTCGTACGCGGTGATCGCCCAGCTTTCTCCATTGGCCATCGACGATTTGGTCCATTCCAGGGCGTACCCATTATCGGTGGATTCGTTGGGGTCGATGGTGTTACTTAACGAACCGCCGTTTACCGCCGATCGCACGGTGGACCAGTTGTTGCTTTGATAATATGTAGGGGGCGTAATGCCCTGCAGAGAAAGGCGCTGCTCGCCTTCGCTCCCCACGTTTTTCTTAACGCCAATCGTATAGTTGCCCCAATCCACCCAGCCGGCGCCGTTATCGCCGCCGCGCAGGTAGGTGTCCTCGCCGTGGAAGAAGCGGATGTCGCTTTTCGTGCTTCCCGATACGTTGACGATTTGCCATTGTAGCTTGAAATACGGGTCGCCTTCCCGGTAAATCACGGTGCGGTAGACCTCGAAGCCGCTGCCGGTCCACTTGGCGTCGCCGGTCCACGTCCGCGAGCCGGCCGTCCCGGTGGAGGAGAGATTGTTGTAGTTGCTCGTCACGGCCGACCCGGTGTAATAACCCAGAGCCAGGCTTCCGCCGGAATACTGCAGGCGAGAGCCTTTGCTGTGGCCTCCATAGATCTGGCCTTCCCAATAACCGGTGGTCGTGTACCGGTCGACTCCCATACTTCCATCGTCATAGAGCAAGATGCGCAGGTCGCCGGTGCGGGCGTACCCCCCCATGTACTGGGTGGCGGCCGCCACGGGGTTGGCCGGCGAAACGGCCAGCAGGATGCTGGCAATGACGATGACGGTGCACATTAAGGAAATCCAGGTGTGGGAACGATGGTGGTTGCGGTTCATAGAATGGGTTTCTCCAACGGGGTTGAGTAGAAAAAAGTACGGTTTTGAATGGTTGACGTCAGATCATTAAAAACAGGAAACAAGCGCCGGAAAGAAGCGCTTGTCATCGCGTTTGTGGCCAACTGGCAAGGCAATACAACACCTCTCGACGTGGGTTTGAGGCAACGGGGACGTTTCGACTGGCTGTCACAAAAAGAGAAGACTTCTTTGACACCTGTCTATTTTTTGATTATAGGGATGAGGGCGTAATTAATCCGTAAAGTTGCCGTTAGGGCCTGATTAATTTGGCGTAAGCGTGCTTACCGGCGCCCTGGCCGGGACCTGGCTCATGGCGTATTCCGCCAGGGCGGTGATCGTCAGCGCCGGGTTGACCCCCGGGTTGGCGGGGACGATTGAGCCGTCGATAATGAACAGGCCGGGGTAGTTGTGAATCTCGAACTTCTCGTCCACCACCCCCTGGCTGGCGTCCTGGCCCACCGGGGCGCCGCCGAGGATGTGGGCCGTGGTGGGCAGGTTGAGCAGGTTTTCCCCCACGTTGCCCATCGCCACACCGTCCGTCTGGCGGGCAAAGGCGCTCACCAGCTCGTGCGAGCCGCGGATCTGGGCCTGTATCTCGTAGCCGGGCTCGGGCAGCGCCACCAGGCCGCGCCGGCCCATGGTGAACAGGCTGCGCCCGATGCGGAACCGCAGGCGGTTGTTGACGTTTTGCATCACCAGCAGGATGGTGGCGTTGTGCGCCCAGCCGGGGAGGAACATGGCCCGCGCGAAATCGAGGGGGTGGCGGGCGATCCAGACCAGGCTGTCGCGAACGCGGCGCGGCACACCTCTCTGCAGGTCCACCAGCGGGGCGGAGAGCAGGCGCAGCAGCGAGGATCCGTCCGGGTAGCGCACCGGCTCGATCCGCGTTACTGCGTCGGTGTTGAAAATCGAGGTGATCGCGATGCCCTGAGAATAGTCGACGGCGCGGTTTCTGGCGACCGAGCCGAGCAGCGCCTCGCTGTTGGTACGCACCCGCTCGCCGAGGCAGGGCGAGATCTCCGGCAGGGAGCGGCGGACGTCCCGCAGCTCGAGCAGCAGGCGCAGGCTGCCCATCACGCCCGCGGAGAAGATCACGTTGCGGGCGCGCACGGTCTTTTTCCTCCGCCCGAACAGGCGGGTCGAGGAGCGGTAAACCACCTCGTACCTGCCTTCGCCGGCGCTGATCGCCAGGGGCCGCACGTCGACCACTTCAGACTCGGCGCGAATCTGCGCGCCTTTCTGTTCGGCCAGGTAGAGATAATTCTTGGGCAGGGTGTTTTTGGCGTTGTAGCGGCAGCCGACCATGCAGGCGCCGCATTGCCTGCAACCGGTCCGCTCCGGTCCCAGCCCGCCGAAGAAGGGGTCTGCGGCCGTCTGGCCTTCCTGGCCGAAGTAGACGCCCACGTCAGTCGGCCGGAAGGTGTGAGCCTGCCCGCCGGCCCGGGCGATCCCCTGCAGTACCTGGTCAGCGCGCCACAGGCGCGGGTTGCGCGCCACGCCCAGCATCTTCCGGGCCGTGGCGTAGTGCGGCTTCAGGCGCTCGCCCCAGCCGAAGGGCTCGTTCCAGGCCGGGGTGGCGAAGGTCTCGTCGCCGGGGACCTCCAGCACGTTGGCGTAGCCCAGGCTGCCGCCGCCAACGCCCGCCCCGTGCAGCACCATCACCCCTTTCAGAATGCTGATCTGAAGGATGCCGTAGGCGCGCAGCGCGGGCAGCCAGAGATACTTCCAGAACTGCCAGTTGGTGCGCGCAAAATCCTGGTCGCGGAAGCGCCGGCCTTTTTCGAGGACGAGCACCGAGTAGCCCTTTTCGGCCAGGCGCAGAGCCGAGACCGAGCCGCCAAAGCCGGAGCCGATGATGACGTAGTCGAAGAGATCAGCGGTCATGCGAGAGGATTCCCTCAAGCAAGAACACCAAGAGGAGTGGAACGTTCTGAGAGAATAACCTTTATTTCCTGGTTCAGGTACTTACCTTATTGTAAGTAAGTAAGTTTTGCCGTATAATGCTCCTGTGAGCGAGACCACCCCACCCAGGCGCACCCAGGCCGAGCGGACTCAGCAGCGCAAAAAACAACTGATCCGCGAGGCGATCCGCTTTTTTGGACAGCACGGATTCCACGGCGCCAGGCTGGCGGAGATCGCCAGAGCCGCGGGCGTCACCGAGCCGGGGCTGCTGCACCATTTTCCCAGCAAAGAGCACCTGTTGATGGAAGTGCTGGCCGAGCGGGACCGCATCGATCAGGAACGGTTCGACCCGGCCGTGCAAGGAGCGGCGCGGGATCCGCTCGACGCCCTCCAGGAGCTGGTGGAGTACAACCAGACCGTTCCCGGCCTGGTGCAGCTGTTCACGGTTCTGGTGGCCGAGAGCATCGACGAGCAACATCCCGGCCACGAGTTTTTTATGCGCCGCTACGCTGACCTGCGCGCCCAGACCACAGAGATTCTACGCCAGGCGCAGGCGCGCGGCGAAATTCGCGCGGATATCTCCGCTGAGGACCTGTCCGTGATGGTGTTCGCCATGATGGATGGGCTGCAGATCCAGTGGCTGTTCGAGCCGGAACAGATCGATATGGCCCGCGTTTTTGGACAACTTCACCGCCTGCTGAAATGCGCCGGGGCGGAATTCCCGAAGCAAAGCGAAGAATCGGGGAACACCCCGTGATGACCACCCAGGCCGACCCGTTGCCTCTGCCGCGAACCAGCCTGCTGGCGCTGGCCTACGTCGCCTTCGTCGTCCTGGGACTGCCGATCAGCCTGATGGGGGTGGCCTGGCCCACCCTGCGCGCCGGTTTCGCTCTGCCGCTGGATGCCCTGGGCCTCCTGCTCATCACGTCCACCGCCGGCTATCTGGTCTCCAGCTTCCTGATCGCCCGGCTGATCAACCGCTTTGGAATCGGCCCGCTGCTGGTGGTCTCCAGCCTGCTTTCCGCCGCGTCGCTGCTCAGCTACACCATTGCCCCCTCGTGGGGCTTCATCGTCGGGATGGGCGCGGTGGGCGGGTTTGGCTCGGGGGTGATCGACGCGGGGCTCAACACCTACCTGGCGGCCGAATACAACGAGGGCCAGATGCAGTGGCTGCACGCCAGTTTTGGCCTCGGCGCCACACTGAGCCCGCTGCTCATGTCCGCCAGCCTGGCCCTGTTTGCCGACTGGCGGCCCGCCTACATCTTCGCCGGCCTGGTGACGGTCTTACTGACGGCCTGCTTCTGGCCGACCGTTTCCGCGTGGAAACGGCCAAAGGAGATGATGGAGATCCCGGCCGCGGAGATAGAAAGCGGTGACCTCGCTCGCGGCCTGATGGACTACCGCACCCCGCTGTGGGAGACCCTGTTCCGCTGGGTAACCTGGGTCAGCATCCTGATGTTCTTGCTGTATACCGGCGCGGAGCTCACCCTGGGCAACTGGACCTATACCCTGTTTACCGAAGGTCGGGGAGTCAGCCCGCAGCTCGCCGGGCTGTGGGCCGGGGGGTTCTGGGCAACGTTCACCATCGGGCGGATCCTGGCCGGCATCTACGCCCGGCGCATCCGTCTCAACACCCTGATGATCGGCGAGATCGCCCTGGCCCTGCTGGGCGCGGGGCTGTTGTGGTGGAACCCGGTCCCATGGGCCGGCGTGGCCGGCGTATTCCTGGTAGGGTTTGCCATGGCGCCGATTTTCCCGGGGCTGGTTTCGAGCACCAGCCAGCGGGTCAGCCCGCGCCATGCCGCCAATACGATCGGCATTCAGATCAGCGCGGGCGCGGTTGGCGGCGCTTTCCTGCCCTCCCTGGCCGGTTTCCTGGCCCAGCGCATCTCGCTGGAAGCCATCCCGGTGATGCTAACGGTGGCTTTGCTGGGTCTGCTGGGGCTGTATCTATTTTCGATCCGTGTGAGAAAGGCTGACTAAAGGAGAAACCATGGAAACAACAACCATCGACACAACACGACCGGCCCCATCTGAAGCCGAAATCGCGGAGCGGGTAGAGCAGCTCCTGGGGCGGATGAGCCTGGCGGAAAAGGTGGGCCAGCTCACCCAGATCGGCGTCGCGGAATGGGTCCAGGGTCCGCCGCCCGAGGAGATCATCCGCAAGGGCGGCGCCGGCTCGGTCCTGTGGCTCAACGACACGCGGCGGTTCAACGCCTTGCAAAAGGTCGCCGTGGAAGAAAGCCCGTCGAAGATTCCGCTGCTCTTTGCCCTGGACGTGATCCACGGCTACCGGACGATCTTTCCGGTGCCGCTGGCCATGGCTTCCTCATGGGATCCGGCCCTGGCTGAGCGGGCGCAGTCCGTGGCGGCCCGGGAAGCCCGCGCCGCGGGTCTGCACTGGACGTTCGGCCCGATGCTGGACATCGCCCGCGACGCGCGCTGGGGACGCATCGTCGAGGGCGCCGGCGAAGACCCCTGTCTGGGAGCGGCGATGGCGGCGGCCCAGGTGCGCGGGTTTCAGGGGGAGACCCTCGGCGCGCCGGACCGGGTGCTGGCCTGCGCCAAGCATTTCGCCGGCTACGGCGCGGCGGACGGCGGGCGCGATTACGACCCGGTCTACCTGTCCGAAACCCAGCTTCGCAACGTGTATTTCTCGCCCTTCCGGGCCGCGGTGGAGGCCGGCGTGGGGTCGTTCATGAGCGCTTATATGGACCTCAACAACGTCCCGGCCAGCGGGAATCGCTGGCTTCTGAGCGACGTCCTGCGCGGCGAGTGGGGCTTCCGCGGTTTCGTGGTCAGCGACGCGTTTGCCGTGGCGAACCTGGTCGTCCAGGGCTTTGCCCGGGATGGGCGCGACGCCGCTGCCCGCGCTTTGCGCGCGGGTCTCGATATGGATATGGCCAGCAATACCTACCTCCAGCACCTGGCCGGGCTGGTCGAAGACGGTACGGTGGCGGAAGGCGACCTCGATGCGGCCGTGCGACCCATTCTGGCCGTCAAATTCCGCATGGGGCTTTTCGAGCACCCCTTCGTGGATGAGACCCTGCTGGACCAGGTGGCCGCCCGGCCCGAACACCGCCAGGCCGCCCGCCTGGCGGCGCAGCGCTCGATGGTGCTGCTGCGCAACGAGGGCGGGCTCCTGCCGCTCTCGAAAGACCTGAAGAGTGTGGCCGTGATCGGCCCGCTGGCAGACTCGCGAGAGGCCACCGAGGGTTCGTGGATGGTCATCGGCCACCAGCTGGCGGCGGTCACCGTGCTCGAAGGCATCCGGACGAAGCTGCCTGGCGCCCGTGTCGAGTACGCCCCGGGCCCGGCCATCCGGCGGGACATTCCCTCGGTATTCGACGCCATGGCCAGAAAGAAGCCTGAGCAGACGCCCGAGGATGCAGAGGCTGCCTTCCAGGCAGCCCTGGCAGCGGCGCGGCGCGCCGGGGTGGTGGTGATGGTCCTTGGTGAGAACGCCGACATGGCCGGCGAGGCCGCCTCCTGCGCCTGCCTCGACCTGCCCGGGCGCCAGCAAGAGCTGCTGGAAGCCGTGGTTGCCCTGGGAAAGCCTGTAGTCCTCGTCCTGTTGAACGGGCGCCCGCTGGGCATCACCTGGGCGGCCGAGAACGTGCCGGCCATCCTCGAAGCCTGGGAGCCGGGGACAGAAGGGGGCCACGCCGTGGCCGATATCCTTTTTGGGGATGTGAACCCGGGCGGCAAGCTGCCGGTCACCTTCCCGCGCAGCGCCGGCCAGGCGCCGCTGTACTACGCGCGCGTTCTGACCCACGCGCCCGAGGGCAGCCACATGTACAACGGCTCGCGTTATTGGGACTGCCTCTCCTCACCGCTCTATCCCTTTGGCTTTGGCCTGAGCTACACGACCTTCTCGTTCTCCAAGCTCAGGGTCTCGGCGCCGCAACTGAAGGTGGGCGGATCGGTGAGCGTGACCGTCGACGTGACCAACACCGGCCCGGCAGCGGGCGACGAGGTCGTCCAACTCTATATCCACCAGCGGGCGGGCAGCGATTCGCGGCCAAGGCGCGAGCTGAAGGGCTTCGAGCGGGTTACGCTCCAGCCGGGCGAGACGAAGACGGTCGCCTTCAAGCTTGGCCCGGACGAGCTGGGCTACTGGAGCACGAGCGCCGGGCAGTGTGTCCAGGAACCCGCCGACTTCGACCTGTGGGCCGGCGCCGACAGCCAGGCGACGCTCCACGCAGAGCTGACGGTGGTGAGCTAGATAATCACCCTGTGTGTCGAGCGGAACGCCAGTTCGGGCAATTCCTCTCTCGAAAAGAACTCCGCCCGATCCGCGTCGTCCGCGGGGCAGATTTCTCCCCTCACGATCTCGGCGCGGTAGACGATGACGATATCCGCCCCCTTATTCTCTTCTTCCGGGTCGTAAATCACATCGACCAATCCCGTCACCCGCACCTGCAGGCCGGTCTCCTCCAGGCACTCGCGCTCGGCGGCGCGCGCCGGGTCCTCGCCCGCATCGACAAAACCCGCCGGCAGCGACCACTTGCCCATCTGCGGGTCGTTCTTGCGCCGCACGAGCAGGACACGCCCCTCCCGCTCGACCAGCGCGACCGCGGCGACCTTGGGATCGGCAAAATAAATCCACCCACAGGAGGGGCAGACCGGTCGCAGCCGGCCGTAGCGCTCTAGTGGATGGACTTCGGTCCCACAGCGGGTGCAGAACCGGATGGTGATTTCGCTCAACCCCGGTTGTTCCGTTGGATGATGAAGGCCGCCAGGCCGGTGACCACAGCGATCACCGCGAAAAGGATCTCGGCGGGGCGCAGCAGGGTGCTCGGGTCGAAGGCGGATGGCTGCGGCGCCTCGGTCGGGACTGGCCCCTGGTCCTGAGCTGGGGCTGCCAGGTAGGGCTGGACCTCCTCGCTGGGAGCCGGAGCCGACTGGATGGAGGGGTTCCCCGGCGCGCGTTGGGCCTGCAGGGCCGGCGGGGCCTCGAGAGTCGGCGATTCCGGCGCGGCCGGGGGGGCCGACGCAGGTTCGCCGCCGCCCATCCCGGGTGGGGCTGCTGTCATCCTGGCGATTTCGGTCGCGTCCGGTGTGGGCTGGGGGATGGCCATCGAGCGGGCGCCTGGCTCAGTGCCTGGCTCGGGGGTCCCTTGTGGCGCAAGCGGCGCAGGGGCTGCGGGGGCTTCGGTTTGAGCCGCGGCGCTGTTCGCGGCCTCTGTCGCCGCGGGCGGGTTCAGGCCCTGGCCGCTTGATGGAGCGGACTTCAGGAACGGCTGTGGGTTTTCTTCAGCCGGAGCTTGGGTTGCCGCCGGTACGGCTGCTGGAGCGCTTTGGTTTATTCCGGTCGAGGTGGCCGATGAAGCGCCAAAATTCAGGCTGTGCACGGCCAGGTCGCCGAGAAAGGTCATCACCAGTAAGAAGCTGGCCAGGGCGGATGCCAGCCGGAGATAGGGAAATGCGCGCGGCGTGGCCCGCTTCTGGGGCACCATCGCCGAGGATAAGGTAAAGTTGCGCGGAGCGCGCCGCTTGGGCAGGTTGCGCAGGATCGCCTTGGTCCGTTTGAGCTCATCGTACCCGCTGCTCAGCTCTGGCGAAGTCTGCAGGCGCGCTTCGACCTGGACACGCTCGCGCTCAGGGAGCTGCCCGTCCAGGTATTCAGAGAGTGTCTGCCAATCTTTGGGAGAAATCTGCTTCGTCATGATTTGGCCTCATCTTCCAGACGGAATGCAGCGGGTAAAAGTTCCCAAAAACCCTGCAGGCACGTTCGCAGTCGCAGCCGGGCGCGGGCCAGGCGGCTTTTGATCGTTCCCAACGGTTTGCCAATTACCACCGAAACCTCGCTATAATCCAATCCCTGCACGTCGATGAGCAGGATCACCTCGCGGAACTCCTCTGGCAGCCCGGTCAGGCAGTCCTGGATAGCCTCCTCCAGCTCGGCGCGCTCCATCGTTTCCTCGGGCGATGGGCCTTCATCGGCCAGCCAGCGCGGCGATTCGACCTCTTCTTCGTCGTCGGTGAGCGGCTCGAGCGGCACCGTCGGGCGGCGGTGGCGGCGGCGCAGCTCGTCGTAGCAGGCGTTGGTCACCATGCGCAGCACCCAGGCCTTGAACGACCCACCCCGGTAGCTGACCAATCCTTTAAAGGCCGAGATGAACGCCGTCTGGGTGGCGTCCTCCGCCGAGGCGTCATCGCCGAGCATGCGGAAAGCGATGTTAAAGGCGATGTCCTGGTAGGCCAGCACCAGGCGGTTGAAAGCGTCCAGGTTGCCGTTTTTCGCATCGCGGATCAGAGCTTGTTCATCCATGGTTCACCTGCCTGTTTCGCAGGAGCAGCCAGACGGATCTCCAGAGAAACAGGATCAGGGCGCCGGTGGCGCCCAGCACGAGCACAAAGACCGGGATGATGACCCCGGCGTTCAGCAGCAGCGCGCGCATCAGCCCGGCGATGGGCGCGGCGAGAAAGGTCGCCAGGACCGGCCGCCACAACTGGCGCGGCTGGCGGATGGTGGCCGGGTCGTACAGGCCCAGCCAGGGCGCGATCAGCGCCCAGGCGATGCACAACGGGATGAAGGTGGCCAGTATGCGCATCCCGGCTGTGCCCAACTCGCCATGAGAGGCAAATCCCACACCAGTCAGGATCGCTAGAGCGGCTGCATCACCCCCCGCAAGCGTCGTTAATTCGCGCGTTTGCATGATTAGTATAACTCTATTCTTCTTCGCTCTTCCGTAAGTGCGGGAAGAGCAGCACCTCACGGATGGTCACCCGGTCGGTCAGCAGCATCACCAGGCGGTCGATCCCCATCCCAAAGCCGCCTTGCGGAGGCATGCCGTATGACATGGCGCGCAGGTAATCGTCGTCCATCGGGTGGCGCTCCTCGTCGTCGGCGGCGTAGGCGCGGCCCATCTCCTGGAAGCGTTTCTCCTGCTCCAGGGGGTCGTTCAGCTCGGTAAAGGCGTTGCATAGCTCCATCCCGCCGATAAAGCCCTCGAAGCGTTCCACGGTGGAAGGGTCGCCGGGCTTGTTCTTGGCCAGGGGTGAGATATCCCGCGGGTAATCATACAGGAAAGTCGGTTGGATCAGTGTGGGCTCGAGGGTATCGCCCAGCAGCCCGTCGATCAGCTTGCCACGCGCCGAGTTGGGGTTGATCTGCATCCCCCTGGCGAGCATCGCCTCGGCCAGGCTCTCGGTGGTCGGGTGGGCGTTGATGTCGATGCCGGTGGTGGCGAGCAGCCCATCCCGCAGGGTGATCCGCTTCCAGGGCGGGGTGACGTCGATCTGCTGGCCCCTGAAGGGAAAGGTGCGCCGCCCGAGAACCTGGTCGCAGACGTAGACGACCATCTCTTCGGTCAGGTCCATCACCTTGAGGTAATCGGCATACGCCCAGTAGAACTCGAGCTGGGTGAACTCGGGGTTGTGTTTATGAGAAACGCCTTCATTACGGAAGTCCCGCCCGATCTCGTAGACCCGATCGAGCCCGCCGACGATCAGCCGTTTCAGGTACAGCTCGAACGAGATGCGCAGGTAGAGGTCCTGCTTGAGCTGGTTGTGGTAGGTGATAAAGGGCTTGGCAGCCGCCCCGCCGTAGATCGGCTGGAGAATTGGCGTCTCCACCTCGAGGAAGCCGCGGGCGTCTAGGAATTCGCGCAGCGCTTTGATCACCGCGGCGCGGGTTTTGAAGATCTGGCGCACCTCGGGGTTGACCGCCAGGTCGGCGTAGCGCTGGCGATAGCGGGTTTCCGGGTCGGCCAGGGTGGCGTGGCGCACTACCTCCCCGGCGACCACTTCGTCTTTCGCCGCGGGGAGCGGGGTGATGGCTTTGGCCAGCATCTTGAAGGATTTCACCTGGACCGTCACCTCGCCGGTTTTGGTGCGGAACACGGTCCCACTGGCCTGGATAAAATCGCCCAGGTCGAACTCGCGCTTGAACAGCTCCATTACCTCTTCGCCCAGCTCGTTGACGCGGAAGAAGAGCTGGATGCGCCCCGCGCCGTCTTCGATGTGGGCGAAGGTGATCTTGCCCATAAAACGCACTGCGCGCAGCCGCCCGCCCACGGTGACCTCGACCGGACTGGTCGAGCCCATGCCTTCCGCCTCTTCAAACAGGCCGATGGCCTCGCGGCTGGTGTGGGTTACCTCGGTGCGGGTGGGGTAGGGCTCGATGCCCTGGTCGCGTAAGCGCCGGATTTTTTCCAGGCGTGCCTGCTCGAGCGTTGAGTGTTCCATGTCCATTTTTTTGCGCGCTTCCTGATATTGGATTGATTAAGGGAAAAAACCCCGCCCCAGAATTTCTGGCGCGGGGCAGAAATTCTCGGCCCCTTGTCTTACTCAACCTTGGTGACTTGAACTGTAAAAGGCCCGGCAGGAGCGTCTACCTGGACGGTATCGCCGGCTTTGCGGTTTAAAAGCGCCCGGCCCAGTGGGGATTCATTCGAGATCCGCCCCGCGCGAGGGTTGGCTTCGGCGGCGCCCACAATGGTATACACTTCCTCAGGGTTGCTGCCTTCTTTAATGGTGACCTTGGACCCAACCTGGATCAGATCGGCTTTATCTGCCTTTTCATCCTCGGCGATGACCCGGGCCGTGGCCAGCAAGATTTCGAGCTCCTTGATTCGTCCTTCGACGAAGGCCTGCTCGTTCTTGGCCGCTTCGTATTCGGCGTTTTCGATCAACTCGCCGCCTTCCATGGCCTCGTGCAGGCGGTTGGCGATCTCCTGGCGCTTCGAGGTCCGCAAGAAATCAAGCTCTTCCTGAAGCTTGTCGTAACCCTCACGGGTTAAGAATGAAGTTGGCATACTTTTCCCTATTCTAAGATCCCAGATCAGGAATTTGACCATCCCGGAGGGGACAAAAACCCTCCAAAATACAAACAGCGTTCTGAAGGGTTATGCCTCCCAAGACGCTGTGCACCCATCATATCATAGAACATTAAGGATTGCAAGCAAACCTGAAAGTGCTTTCCTGACGCCTGGTTTTAAAGTACGGCCCTGCAAAAATTCGGACCGTTCCGGTCAACGCTGTATTATAATGACTTTTCGAAAAATGGGAGAGGGTACGATATAATTACTCAAACTCATGACCCTGGAATGAAACAATGACTCTGCGTTTGTTCGATACCTATACCCGCACGATCCGCGACTTCGAGCCCCTGCACCCGCCGGAAGTTGGGATGTACACCTGCGGCCCGACCGTCTACGATTACGCTCACATCGGCAACCTGCGTACGTATATTTTCGAAGACATCCTGCGCAGAGTCATCGAGTATAACGGCTACCCGGTCAAGCACGTGATGAACATCACCGATGTGGGCCACCTGGTCTCGGACGCGGATTCGGGTGAGGATAAAATGGAAACCGGTTCGCGGCGCACTGGCAAATCGGCCTGGGAGATTGCCGACTTCTATACCCGCGCCTTCCAGGAAGACCTTGCCCGCCTCCACATTCTCGAGCCCACCATCTGGACCAGGGCAACCGACCACATCCCCGAGCAGATCGAGTTGATCCGCTGCATCGAGAAGAAGGGCTTTACCTACCGGACCTCGGACGGGATCTATTTCGATACCTCGAAGCTCTCTGATTACGGCTACCTGGCCCGCCTGGACGTCGAGGGCCTGCAGGCCGGCACCCGGGTGGAGATGGGCGAAAAGCGCCACCCGACCGATTTCGCGCTTTGGAAGTTCAGCCCCAGAGACCAGAAGCGCCAGATGGAATGGGACAGCCCCTGGGGGGTGGGTTTCCCCGGCTGGCACATCGAGTGCTCGGCCATGTCGGCCAGGTACCTGGGTCCATTCTTCGATATCCACTGCGGCGGCGAGGACCATATCTACGTCCACCATCCCAACGAGATTGCCCAGACCGAGGCCTGCTATGGCACCCGCCTGGCCAATTTCTGGATGCACGGCTACTTCCTTCAACTGGACGAGGCCAAGATGTCCAAGTCCACCGGCGAGTTCCTCCGCCTGCAGACCCTGATCGACAGGGGCTACGACCCGCTGGCTTACCGCTTCTTCTGCCTGAGCGCGCATTACCGCGCCAAGCTCAATTTCAACTGGGAAAGCCTGGACGGCGCCCAGATCGCCCTCGACCGGCTGCGCAAAGTGGCCTACGAGTGGGGGCCCGCCCAGGGCAGCCCCAACCGGGAGTACCTGGCCCGCTTCTGCGAGCAGGCCAACGACGACCTGAACATGCCCCGCGCCCTGGCCGTGGTCTGGGACCTGGTCAGGAGCGACCTGCCCGGCGGCGAGAAGAAAGCCACCCTGGCCGAATTCGACCGTGTCCTCGGGCTGGGTCTGGCCGGTTGGCAGCCCAAAGAAGAAGCCATCCCCGCCGAGATCGAAGCCCTGCTGCATGAGCGCCAGCGGGCTCGCGCCGAGAAGCGCTGGTCGGATGCCGACGCCCTGCGCAGTGAGATCACCGCCGCCGGCTACGAGATCGAAGACACTCCTAAGGGACCCAAGGTCAAGCGGAAAAAAGGATAGAAATCAAAAATCCGGGCAAACGTCCGGATTTTTTTGTTCCAAGGGGATGGTCGGAAAATCGCCAATGGATGGTGAACGAATAAACGGATGACATTCGTTTATTCGTTCTTTCATTCGTCGATAGTTCCCAATGTCGCGAAAGAAATTCCATCAGGTAGGGCGTGGTCCCAGGCCGCATCTTTTTGTCGCGGGGACCGGGCCAAATGCCCTTTTCCATTGATTGAATTCCATGTGCCAAAGTGCTATAATCCATTACAGATTTCTTCATTTGTACAATTGAAAATAACAGAACTGCGGGGGGTGCATGATGAAATTCTATGCCAGGCGTTATTCCATGGCGTTCTGCCAATCCATTCGGCGATTGGCAATACTGGTCATTTTGCTGGCCATCACCGTTCTGCCAGCTCGCCCCATTCAAGCCAACAATTTCATCACGGCTGACATCTCCTGTGATGGTTTGTCTACACTCCCTCAAGAAGAATATAATGCTTTAGGCGCGTTCTACAACCAGATGGATGGGCCCCATTGGGCCAACCGCACCAATTGGGGAAGTTTGACAGAACCCGCTGACACATGGTATGGGGTTACCTGCAGTGATGGGCACATCACCGGATTGCATCTGGACAGCAATAATCTGAGCGGGACCCTGGTCGGGTCTACGCTGGCAAAGCTGATCCGGCTGCAAGAGCTGAGCCTTAACGACGAGAATGGCATTACTGGACCCATTCCCGCCGAACTGGGCGGCCTGTTGGAGCTGCGTTCGTTGTCCTTCGGGGATACCAGCCTGTCAGGACCCATCCCGTCCGAGTTACACAAACTAACCAAGCTGGAAAACCTCCTGATCGGCGACGCCGGGATCACAGGGGAAATTCCGCATTGGATCAATGACCTGACCCAGCTCCAGCAGCTTCATCTTTTTTATATGCCCATGAGTGGGGCCATCCCTGAGGAAATTTGCCAGCTTACCAACCTGACCTGGCTGCGCATTTTTGGGATGGATTTGACCGGAACCATCCCGAGCTGCCTGGGAAATCTAAGCCAATTACAATCCGTCGATTTCAGCTGGGCGCACCTGACCGGCTCGATTCCGGAATTATCCGGCCTGAAAGATCTGATCACGTTGGACCTTGAGCAGAATTTTCTGGAAGGCAATGTTCCTGATAGCATTACACAGCTCACGCACCTCACCAGGTCCGACCCGCGGTGTTATGGTTTTTGTGAGACGAATCTAAACTACAACATGCTGACGGCGAGCGGCACGGTCAAGGCGTTCTTAAACAATATTGACCCAAACTGGGCCAACACGCAAACCGTGCCGCCAGATGGGCTGGGCGCTACGAGCGGTTCACCGAACAGCGTCACTTTAACCTGGACGCCACTGAACTATAATTATCCCAGTGGATATTACGAGGTGTATTACGCCGCTCATTTGGGCGGTTCCTGGACCAGGTACAACCGCACGGTGAACAAGAACACGCCCTCCATGACCGTCGAGAATCTTTTATCGGGAGTGCCCTATTATTTCAAGATTCGAACCTTCACCGAGGCTTTATACCCCGAATGGGACAGTTCCACTTGGACCAGCAAATTTTCAGATCCAGTTACCGCCACGACTTTAGCGGGCGGAGATCAACAAGACATTGATCCCGAGGATACTCAGCCCATTGTCTTACAGCATGATGACGGCGGGGGTGTTGAGACGACGATAACGATCCCGCCGGGATCGGCCAGCCAACCTGTTACGCTCGCCTATGCGCCTCTTACCCAGATGGTTGGTTTCAATTTCACCGATAAGCTGTTTACTCTGACCGCGTTTCAGGATAACATGCCACTGGGCGGCTATGTTTTCAATCTTCCCGTGACCATCCATGCCGAATATACCCTGGAAGACCTGAACGGCATTCCCGAGGATCAGTTGGTGATCATGCTGTACGACACGGATCAACGGACCTGGAGAGATGCCGCCAGCACCTGTACCCCCGCCTCGACGTATGTACGTAATTCCGTGGAACATTGGATCCAGGTCGATGTCTGCCACCTGACCCGTTTCGCGTTGAGCGATCCCAAACCGTACCCGATCCACCTGCCAATCGTCAAAAGGTGAACCATGGCCTATTTTTCTACGGCCTGACCACACACCGGAACCCAACGTTCGCATAGCCTCTCTCCGGATCCTGGTGCCAGCGCGCATACGTGGCCAGGTATTCCAGCGGAAACGTCCACCCGCCCCCACGGACCACGCGCTCCTTTCCCGCCTCGGGGCCGGTTGGATCGCTGGTCGGCGAGCCCGCATAATAATCCGGGTCATAGACATCCGCCACCCATTCCATCGTGTTTCCGGCCAGGTTGATCACCCCGTAAGGGCTGGCCGCGACCGGGTAGCTGTCCACCGGCGAGAGGCCGCGCCGGCACTTGTTCCCATAGTTAGCCAGCGAGCAGTCCGGGGCGCTGTTCCCCCAGGGATAAGCGCGCCCATCGCTGCCGCGGGCTGCTTTTTCCCACTGGGCTTCGCTCGGAAGCGCGGCGTCCCGCCACGAGCAGTAGTCTCGCGCGTCCTGCCAGGTGAGGTTGACCGCCGGACGATCGGCGTAACTTTTCGGGTCCAGGTACGGCAGGGGATCCGGCGGCTGGCAGGCGCCCGCCGTTACGCAGCGATTGTAATCCTCCAGGCTTACTTCAAATTTGTCGATATAAAAAGCGTTCAAAGAAACGCTGTGCGCGGGCTGGTGGTCGCTGTTGCCCGAATCCGAGCCCATGGCGAACGTGCCCGCGGGTATGAAGATCATGGCGGCGCCGTGGATCTGCGTCTCGACCGGATAGGGAAAGGGCGAAGTCCCTGGTGTACTGACCAGGGGCGTGGCCGTCGCGGTGTTCGCCGGGGTTTGCGTGACGGTTGGCGTGGCGGAAGGCGTCTGAGTGATGGTGGGGGTGGGGACGAACTGGACCAGCTCGACCGGCACCCAGCCGCTGGGGGAGAGGCAGTCTGTCCTGGCAATTTGCACCCGTCCGTTTTGCGACTGGCAGGCGAACCAGATCCCGTAGGGCTGCACGTACAGGCCGGTAGTGGCGTCGCCGGTCGAGTCCTGGTAGAGCAGGGCGGCCTCCTTCAACCAGACCGGGCCAAAGGGGGGAATTTTGGTCGTGGTGGGCGGAAGGGGCGTGAGGGATGGGCTGGGCGTGACCGCCGCCGTGCTGGTGGAGCTGGGTGTGAAGGTGGGGGTGGATGAGGGTTGGGTGCTGGTAGGGCTGGGGGTGTCGGTGAAATGTACTGGCGGTGGCGGGGTGGGCAGGACCCGGGCCGTGAGGGCGACGAACACGGGGGTGAAAATGACCGTGATCAATAAGAAAATAAAGCCAATGGCGGCTTTAAACCGCTCCACGCGCATCGCGACGCTGCGGTCATTGCGCCAGGTAATTTTCTTGGGAGGAGATTGCTGAGCCACTTCACACCACGCAGATCAATGAGGGATTGTGTCATTGTGGAAATAAGACGAAGAGTCTGTTCGTGAAGTTCCCCTTACTCCTTGAAGATCCACCGGTAAAACGCCCCTTCCTTGGTTACCTTGGAGATTGCCACGTTGGGTCGCATGGCTATGTCGTTTCCCCTGGATTAGCGTTGTACCGACCCTCCCCGCAACGACATGAAGCGGGTTCTGGGATCACTCCGCCATACTTTTCCCCCTCCGTTTGCCCAGTACCCCTCCAGCACGGCCCGCATCTCGTCCAGACCGGCCCAGAACGAGCTGATCTGCGAGGCATGCGCGGCGATCGCCGCCTGCCAGGCTGCCAGCCCCGCCCGCGAAATTTCCCCTTCAACCGGCGTCAATCCCCCGGCCGCCTCTGGTCGAACCCCCTCCTTAAAGATATAGGGGTAATCGAAATAATAGAAAAGCTCCTGCCCACCGGGTCTCGCCCTCTCCGCGGCCTTCCGGACCAGGCGGTGGTCGACGTGGTTCCCCAGGGCCAGCGGGCTGACCAGCGCCGCGTCCCGGGGGAGCTGCTCCGCAAGCAGCGCGGCCAGCTCCTCGACCAGGCCCGGCTCGGGCGGGTTGTCGAGGTCGAACAGGTCGTCCTCGCCGCGGATGACCGGCTCGCCCGTCTCCGGCCGGACGCGGTAGATGCAGTCTGGGATGGAAAAATGGCGGTACCCTGCGCCCAGCTCACGGCAAGATTGGACGTCCTCCTCCCGGCGCGCGGCCGCGGCCTCCGCTCCGGCTCCCCAGCGCACGTGCAGCTCTTCGGCAAAGGGCGAGAGCGGCCCCCCGGGCGGATCCCCGGCGCAGATCGTCCAGACCTCCACCCTCTCCCCGCGCCGCGCCTGCTCCCAGATCCACCCTCCGCAGGAAAAGGCGGCGTCGTCCAGGTGTGGGGAGAGGTAGATCCAGGTCATACCACAGATTATAAGTTATCCGTGGTATGGAAAATCGAAAATATTTCTTCCCTTCGCCTTGCCACCTTCTCCGCCCGGTGTTATCATGTTAACCACTTTTCTGGAGGGACCCTCGAATATGGCGGCAGATCAGAACCGGCGGGCGCGCATCCGCTACACGCTCCTTTTTATCATTCTGGGTACGCTCCCCTGCTACTGCCTGGGCTGGGTGGCCACCCAGGTGTCCAATGCCCGCCGGAACCTCCCTCCCACGCCGACGATCACCTCGACCGCAACCATTACCCCCACGGTCACCGAGACGCCCGTCTTTACTTCCACGGTCACCGCGACCCCCACAGCCACCCTGACCGAGACGCCCACTCAGACCGCCACTGTAACCCAAACTGCCACCGTGACCCTTACCGCGACGATCACCCCCACCTCCACGGCGACTGCCACGGCTGCCCCGCCAACCAGCACCAACACCCCCGTTCCCCCGACGGCCACGCAGACCCATGTTCCTCCCACCGATACCCCACCTCCGCCCACGCCGAGCCAGACCGAAACACCCACGGTGTGAGCAAGGCGGGCGACCCCGCCATCGAGAAAATGATCATTCTTCGCTGCCAGCAGAACAGGAAAACAACTTCCCATCCTACCCATGCCTGAGAACAACTTCACCCTGTTGCCCTTTTTGAAATCCCTCATCTCGACCGCGGGGCTCTCCGGAAACGAAGCCCCCGTCCGCGAGATCATCCTGCAGGCCTGGCGGCCCCTGGCCGACGAGATCACCGTCAGCCGGCTGGGGAGCCTGCACGCCCTGCGCCGCGGGACTGGGCCTGAGCCCAGGCGGCGCATCCTCGTGTCCGCCCACATGGACGCGATTGGCCTGATCGTTACCGGCGTGACCGACGGGTTTCTCTCCTTTACCAGCATCGGCGGCATCGACGCGCGCATTCTCCCCGGCCAGCCGGTGATCGTCCACGGGCGCGAGGATCTGCCCGCCTTGATCGTCGCGCCGCCGGCGCGCCTGCTCCCCGAGAGCATGGGCGATGGGGTGGTCCCGCTCGAATACCTCTTCGCCGATACCGGCCTGCTCCCGCACGAAGTTACCCGCCTGGTCCGCGCCGGCGACCTGATCTCCTTCGCCCAACCTCCCCAGGAAATGAACGGCGAGATCCTCTGCGGCCACAGTCTGGATAACCGCGCCTCGGTGGCCGCGCTGACCGCCTGCCTGGACGAGCTCCAGTACCGCCGCCCGGCCTGGGACCTGTGGGCGGTTGCCTCGGTCCAGGAAGAGATCACCCTGGGCGGGGCTGCCACCTCGGCCTTCGACCTGCTCCCCGACCTGGCAGTGGCGGTCGATGTGACCTTCGCCAAAGGCCCCGGCTCCTCCGAGTTCAACACCTTTACCATGGGCAAAGGGGTCACCCTGGGCTGGGGTCCCGACGTCCATCCCGGCCTGCACCGCGCCATTAAGGATATCGCCGACCGCCTGGAGATCCCCTACCAGCTCGAAGTGATGCCCCGCCATTCCGGCACCGATGCTTACGCCCTGCAGGTTGCCGCGCAGGGCATCCCCACCATGGTGATCGGCATCCCGCTGCGCTATATGCACACCCCGGTCGAAATCGTCTCGCTGAAAGATATCTACCGCGCTGGCCGGCTGCTGGCCGATGTGATTACCCGCCTCGACCCGGCCTTTCTCGATACTCTCAACGTGGATAAACCCGCATGAACCCTGACCCGCGGAATGCCGCGCCAAAAATCGGCGCGGAACAAATCGACCTGCTGGAGAAGCTTTGCAACGCCTGCGCGGTGACCGGCGATGAGAGCGAGGTGCGCGCCATCGTCCTGGAAGAAGTCAGGCCCCACGCCGCTGAGGTCAAAGTTGACGCGCTGGGGAACGTGCTCGTCTGGCGCTCCGGCAGCTCCGCGGAGCCGCGGCGAAAGGTCATGCTCGCTGCGCATATGGATGAAGTCGGCATGATGCTCGTCATGGATGACGGTGATGGCCTCTTCCGCGTCGAGACCGTCGGCGGGCTGGAGGTGCGCCAGATGGCCGGAAAACCGGTCTGGGTGGGCCGCGAACACATCCCGGGAGTGATCGGGGCCAAACCGATCCATTTTATGAGCGGCGACGACCGCCGCCGGGCGCCTTCCCTGGAAAGCCTGCGGGTCGACGTTGGCTCCGGTTCCACTAAGGCCAGGGTCGGAGACCGGGCAACCTTCGCCACCCGCTTCCAGCGCATTGGTCCCAGCCTGCGCGGTAAGGCTCTCGACGACCGTCTCGGCGTGGCGACGATGATCGAGCTGCTCAAGCACGCCCCACCCAACGTGGACCTGCTCCTGGCATTCACGGTGCAGGAAGAAATCGGCCTGCGAGGGGCGCGCGTCGCCGCCTATACTTTCGACCCGCACCTGGCGATCGTCGTCGATTCTACCCCGGCTAACGACCTGCCGGCCTGGGACCGGTCAGAGAACACGGTCTATAACTGCCGCCTGGACCGCGGCCCCGCCATTTACCTGGCCGATTCGGGGACCATCGCCGATCCGCGCCTGGCCCGCCACCTCCTCGCTACCGCGGAAAAACACGGCCTGCCCTACCAGGTCCGCCAGCCGGGCGGCGGCAGCACCGATGCGAGCGCCATCCAGCGCCAGCGCGAGGGCGTCCCGAGCATTTCGATCTCGGTCCCCGGCCGCTATGCCCACACCGCAGCCATGCTGGCCCGCCTCGCCGATTGGGAGAACACCCTGGCTTTGCTGTACTATACCCTCACCGATTTGACCGCAGAGATCATCCCCCTGTCAGGGAATGGAGCGAAATGAAAGACCTGATCCGAAAACTTGTCGAAACCACCGGCCCGTCCGGTTTTGAAGCCGAAATCCGCGATCTGGTCCAGGCTGAGATCGATCCCCTGGTCAGCGAGGCGCGGGTCGATGCCCTGGGGAACCTGATTGCCCGCAAGGGGGAGAAAGCCGCGGACGGCCTGCGGATCATGCTTTCCGCTCACCTGGACGAGATCGGCGTCATCGCCACCCACATCGACGAGATGGGTTTTATCCGTTTCACCAACATCGGCGGGGTGCACGCTTCGACCTGCATCGGCGGGCGGGTGCGCTTCGTCGGCGGTGCCCGCGGTGTAATCCAGGCCGAACGCCTCGATCCCCCGGATAAAATACCCTCCCTCGATAAGCTCTACATCGACGTCGGCGCGACCAGCCGCGAGGACTGCCCGGTCAAAGTGGGCGATGTGGCCGGCTTCGAGCGGCCTTTCCTCGACCTGGGCGACCGACTGGTGGCCAAGTCGATGGACGACCGCATCGCCGTCGCTGTGCTGGTCGAGGTGATCCGTCAGCTCAAGGACACCCCTCACGAGCTGTTCTTTGTCTTCAGTGTCCAGGAAGAGGTCGGCACGCGCGGCGCGATCACTGCCGCTTTCGGGCTTGACCCCGATTTGGGGCTGGCGGTCGATGTGACCCTGACCGGCGATACCCCAAAATCCAGGTTCATGGAGGTCTGCCTGGGGAAGGGCCCCGCGATCAAGGTGCGTGATAGCGGTATGCTCGCCGATCCGCGCCTGGTGGACTGCATGGTCCAGATCGCCGGGCGGCTCCAGATCCCCTACCAGATGGAAGTCCTCGACGGCGGGTCGACGGATGCGCGCTCGATCCAGGTTTCCCGCGCCGGTGTTCCCGCGGGGTGCCTCTCGATCCCCTGCCGCTACGTCCATTCTCCTTCCGAGATGGTCGATTATCGCGACGTTCAGAATGCAGTCCGTTTTCTGGTCGAGTTCCTCGGCGGACCGATCCACCTGGCATGAGAACCACCGTCCGTTTCATCCTGGCGCTGGTTGCGATTGCCTGCCTGGCAGGCTGTACCGGCGGCCTGCCGCCCATCCTGACGCAATGGATTCCGGTTGCCACGCCAGCGACGCCTGCCCCTCAGACCGCCGTTCCTGCGGTTCCCACCCAGCCGGGAAATACGCCGGTCCCAACGCCCGAGCCTTCTCTCGCCGGCCCGCTCCATCTCACCCTCTGGATCCCCCCGGAATTTAATCCTGGCGCTGATACGGCGTCCGCGGGCCTGTTGCGCGACCAGCTCAAGGCCTTTGAGAGCCAGAATCCGGACATCCGGGTGGACGTGCGCGTCAAGGCCGCCGGCGGGCCGTCCGGCCTGCTGGCTTCGTTGACGGCTGCCAGCGCGGCCGCCCCCGCCGCGCTCCCGGACCTGATCGCCCTGCCGCGCCAGGATCTGGAATCCGCGGTGTTGAAGGGCCTGCTGTTCCCATACGACGGCCTGACTGCGGTCTCAAACGACCCCGACTGGTTTTCCTATGCCCGCCAACTCGCGGTGATCGGCGGGAGCACCTACGGCCTTCCCTTTGCGGGGGACGCCTTGCTGCTGGTCTACCGCCCGGCGCACCTGACCGGCATCCCCACCGACTGGCAAAGCCTGCTCAGCCAGTCCGTACCGGTGGCCTTCCCGTCCGCGGACCCAGGCGCCGCCTTCACCATCACCCAGTACATGGCGGAGGGGGGAGCGGTCGCCGACATTCAGGGCCGCCCCTACCTCGACTCGGCGCCCCTGGGGCGGGTGCTCAAGAATTACTCCTCCGGCGCGAAACAGGGGGTATTCCCTCCCTGGCTGTCCCAATATGAAACCGACCAGCAGTCCTGGCAGGCATACAACGCCCAGCAGGCCCAGATGGCGGTGACCTGGGTGACCCGCTACCTTGCCGAAACGCCCTCCGGCAGCACCGCTCTGCCGCTTCCGGTGAGCAAGCCCGGCGGGTTCACCCTGGCAGTGGGCTGGTCGTGGGCGCTTTCTAACCCGCACTCGGTGCATGCCGCGGAGAGCGCCCGCCTGGCGGAATTCCTGATCCAAAGCGACTTCCAGGCCAGGTGGACCGAAGCAGCGGGCTACCTGCCCACCCGGCCGACCGCCCTGGCGGCCTGGAAGGGCCAGAACCTGCAGTCCCTGCTCGGGCCGGTCGCCATGTCGGCCCAGGCCATGCCCCCGGCTGAAACCATCGAAAGCCTCGGCCCCGTCCTGAAGGAGGCCGTCCTGCAGGTGATCAGGGACCAGGGCGACCCGTCCCAGGCGGCCAACTCCGCCGCTCAGCACTTCAAAACGCCCTAGGGTCTGAACCCGCGCAAGCGTAGGGTGGGTGAAGGGCTCCTCAGATGCGTGATTCCCCGGAAGCGACATAACCCTTCTCAGGAGTGCCCGAAACCCACCATTCAAGCCTCTGTCCTGGGAAGTGTTGACCCTTATGAGCCTGCTGTAGGAAAAGAGAAACCATGCACACAGGGTGGTTCCAAAACATCCTCTCCATCCCCCCCAGAAAGCTACTGCGCTGGGCCGTGATCATCGCTCTACTGGCCCTCCTCGCCCTGGCCCTGAGCGGAGCCATCCAGCCAGCCCTGGGCCAGAACCCAACCCTTACGCCGGCCCCCCAGGCCCCCACCCCAACCGCCACGCTGCCCCCACAGGCGAACGCCAACCGCGACCAGACCACCGGCGTGATCGTCGGCGCGATCTTCCTGATCACCATCATCGTCGTCGGCACCCTGGTCAATGTACGCTCGATGCAGGAACACTGACTCACCAGCGGGTATCAATTCCAGTTCCAAGCATACCAGATCGTCATCCCATTGAAGGCCATGCTGACTAACAGCAGAAACTTGTCATAGAGGGATGGGTAAGTGGGCAGGCCAACCAGGTTAAACAGGATGAAAAACCCGGCGGTAATCATGTTGGCCCATCGATTAGCTGGCTGGGGCAGCACCAGGGCCAGGAAAACCATCAGGATGGGGATCAACATCAGGGCGGCGAGCCCCAGCCAGACGAATTGGTTAAAACTCATCCTGGCCATCGCTTTTGCCATGTCGCCGCTGTAGATGCGAAGCACATCGCCGAGCAGATATATCAACATGACGACGACCCAAGTTCCAGCAAGGACGATTTGTGTGTTGGACATGTTCTTCATTCCCTGATCTCAGTTCTATTCGGCTCTCGTCTTTTTTCAACAATTCTCAGAGCGCTTTTTCGACCGGCGGGTATAGGCCGCAGCCAGCCCGCCGGTCGCGGTTTCGCGGTACAGGGAGGGCAGCGCGTTGCCGGTTTCTTTCATCACCGTGACAACATCGTCGAAGGGAATGCGATGGGTCCCATCGGAGAAGAGGGCAAAGTCGGCGCAGGTGTGGGCGCGGGTTGCGGCGAAAGCGTTGCGCTCGATGCAGGGGATCTGGACCAGGCCGTTGACCGGGTCGCAGGTCAGACCGAGATGGTGCTCCAGTCCCATTTCGGCCGCGTATTCGATCTGGTGGATGGTCCCGCCCATCAGTTGGGTGACCGCGGCGGCAGCCATCGAGCAGGCCGCGCCGATTTCCCCCTGGCAGCCGACCTCCGCGCCCGAGATCGAGGCGTTGTGTTTGATCAGGTTTCCGACCAGGCCGGCCGTCGCCAGCGCGCGCAGGATCGCTTCCGGCGGGCACTCGACCGTCTCCGCAACGTATCGCAGCCCTGCCGGCACGACGCCGCTCGACCCGCAGGTGGGCGCGGTGGCGACCACCCCGCCGCTGGCGTTTTCCTCGGCCACGGCCAGGGCATATGCGGCGATAGTCCCCGGCGTGCTGAACGATGCTCCGCTGGTCTTCGCGCGCCGGTAAAAGGCCCACGCCCGGCGCTGGATCCGCAGCCCGCCTGGCAGGACCCCCTCGGCGCGCAGGCCGCGATCGATCGCGGCCTGCATCGCTTCCCAGATCTCGCTTAGAAATTCCCAGATCCCCGGCCCCTCGCGCTCGACCACGTATTCCCAGAAGGACTGGCCGGTCTCTTTGCAGTGCGCCAGGATGGCCGCCATACTGTTCAGCTCGTAGACGTCCGGGCCTTCCGTGAGCCTGCCGGCTTCACCCAGCGCCCCGCCTCCCAGGCTGTATACCTGCCAGGATCCAAGGGATGCGCCGTCTTGAAAGGCTTCGAACTCCATCCCGTTCTGGTGGAGGGGCAGCTCCTCCTCTTTCTTCCAGAGGATCTCGACCGGGAAAGGGGCCAGGGCGTCAACCAGGGCCCGGTCGGTGAGGTGGCCTTTGCCGGTAGCAGCCAGGCTGCCGTAGAGGGTCACACGGTAGGCATTGGCCTGCGGGTAGCGCGCGCGGAACTGTTCCGCGGCGCGCTTTGGCGCCATGGTGTGGCTGCTGGAGGGTCCGTTCCCGATCCGGTACAGCTCGCGAATTGACTGCATCTTATTGCTCCACCCCATACTCCTCGAAAATCGGGCTCGGGTCGCAGCGGCAGCCCTGCTCGAACGAGTCAAACAGCGCATTGACGTCAGCGGTCGTGAAGGCGTTGTTTTGATAATAGATTTGCAATGCCTGGAAGAAGGCATCGTCTCCCAACTGATCGCGCAGAGCCTGGTAGAACAGCGCTCCCTTGAGGTACACGATCGCAGCGTAGGCGTTATCGTCTCCGTTAAACGCGGCCACCGATTGGTCGACCAGCTTTTTCCCCTGGTGGTCCTCCACAGATTTGACATCTGCGCGGTAGATGGCCAGCTCTCCCCGGTAGACAACCGGGTTGTACTTCTGTTCGTAGACCAGCTCGCTGTAAGTGGCAAGAGCCTCGTCCTGGAAAGGATGCTCGAGCACGTCGCTCCCGACCACCCCGTACCACCATTGGTGGGCGATCTCATGCGAGATGACCGTCGCCAGCTCCAGGCCGGGCTGGCCGCTGTTCCCATACTGGCCGGTCTCGATCAGGACCAGCCCCGGGTATTCGACTCCCGAGGCATAGCGCAGCGGCACGCTGACCACGTCCAGTTCCTTGTAAGGATACTCTCCGTAGCGTTGGGTATACAGCGCGACTGAATTTTTGGCGATCTTCAGCGCCTCGTCCCAGTTCTTTTCGGTGCCGGGTAGCCCCCAATGGGTGATGGTGATATCACCGCTCTGAACCTGGCGGGCTTCGAGGGCCGGGCTGGCTACCAGGATAAACTCTCGCACCGGGCCGCCGGCATAGTCGAGCCAGGCGCCTCCGGATTCGTTCCGGGTCCCGATCTGCGAGCCGGTCGCGGCCACTTTCCAACCCGCCGGGGCCTGGACGTGCACCTGGTACAAAGACACGGAGCTGACCACCGCGTCACCCCCGCCGATCACTTCCGTGGCAACCCATCGGCCGTTGGTCCACTGCGCCAGGATCGGATAAAAATTTGCCAAAGTGACCACGAATCCGGCCCCGTTTTTGAGGGTACTGCGTTCGAAGATCCCATAACCGTTCCCGGAGTTGAAATCCGTGGGGAGCTGACCGCCGTACTGCATCTCAATGACCGTCGAGGCGCCCGGTTCCAGGGGGGAGACCAGTTTCAGGCGCAGCCCGGTTTGGTCTCTTAGAAAGACTTCGTGCTCGACCGTCTGGCCGTCGACCTTCGCCGCGCTGACGGTCAGCTTGCCGCCGTAGATCACACTCGCATTCGGATACGTGCGGAACACCAGCTCGGTCAATGGAACCCCCATCGCGTTCGTAAAGCTCAGTTTCTCACTGCCGGTATACGCGCTGCCGTCTGCGTTCAGCCCGATCGACAGGTCGTAACACGCGTTGATTTCGGTCTTTTTCCAATCTGGGGTGATGCCACTGCGCATCGAGCGCGACTGTTCGTCCAGAGGACAGGCCGCCAGCGCCTGTGGATTGGATCCAGGCGGTAGGGTGGCAGGCGCGCCGGCCGGGGTGGGGAGAGGGGTCTCTAGGGGTAGGGCAGTGGGTGGCACGGGGGTCCAGGTGGGGAACGGCGAGGGTTCCGGCGATGCGGTGACAGCATTGCACGCCAGCCCGGTCAGGGACAGGATCAGGAAGAAAAAAAGCATTGCGCGCTTTGCTCGGGAAAAATCCATCCAGACCTCCAGGAACGCAATCCGGCAGAATCTTTTCACTTAATTGATTATAACTGGATACTCTGGCTGGATTTCCTTGAAAACGCGCAAATTTTTTCGGGTCGGGCGCCCGATAGTCAGGCATTTGTAAGGCATTCCCAGTTGTCAGTGGACATAAAAGCGGATATGATATACACAGTAGGGGTCTAACCTTGCTCCCAAACCGTTGGTCGCTATTGCATAGCAGCATACGCCATATATGAACAGCCCGGTTCAACGACCGCACTCTCCTACCATCTCCTGGACTATGGTCCTCATTTTCTTCCTGCTTCTGTTCGCGCTCATCTTGGCAGGAATTGTTTCGGACCATTACCAGCGAATCAGCCTGGAACAGACCAACCAGGGGCGTCTGGCAGCGATTGCGGATCTGAAAGCCCAGCAGGTCTCCTCCTGGTTGAGCGAGCGTCGGGCGAATGCCGATACGATCCTGAAGAGCCCTTTTACCGCCGCCAGCATCCAGGCGTTTACCACCCACCCGGAAGATCCCCAGAACCAGGAGGAAATTTTCACCTGGTTAGGATCGCTGCAGAAGAACTATAACTACCAGAGCGTGATCCTCCTTTCTGTCCAGGCGAAATCCCTTCTCTCTGCTCCCGCAGGAATCCAGACCATTGGCAAAACCGCCGCAGGTTTTTCTCGCCAGGCCATCCAGACCAGGCAGATCGTCTTTTCCGATCTGTATCGCGATGAGATCACCCAGCATCTGACCCTGGATTATTGTGTTCCCCTCCTTATCGGAGATGAGCCGCAGATGACGGTGATCGGCCTGGTCCTGTTGCGCATCGATCCGGATACTTCGCTGTACCCATTACTCGACTCGTGGCCGATCGCGAGCAAAACCGGAGAGACCCAGTTAGTGCGTAGGGAAGGCGATGATGTGATCTTCCTGAACCGCATCGAGCGCATCCAGGCGCCTGCCCTCAGCCTGCGCTTGCCTGCCAACACGCCGGATCTGCCCGCTGCCCAGGCTGTCTTCGGGCAGCCGGGGGATTTCAAAGGGGTCAGTGAGGAAAATGTCCCCGTTTTTGCTGCGCTGCGGAGAATCCCCGACTCGCCCTGGTACCTGGTGATCCAGGTCGATCAGGACGAGATCTACCAGCCGCTGGCAGAAAGAAACCGCCTCCTGCTTGTGGTTTCCGCCGTATTGATCACCGCCGCGGGAACCTTGACCGGCATGCTCTGGCGCCAGCGTGAGGCCCGTTTCTACAAAGAAGAATACCTGGCGGAAGTCCGCCGCCAGGCGCTCAGTGAGCACCTGCTGCTGATCAGCCGCTATTCGAACGATATCATCCTGCTTTCCAACCAGCACTGGAGCCTCCTGGAGGCGAACGATCGGGCGGTCAGCGCATACCAGTATTCACTGGCCGAACTGCAGAAGATGAGCATGCCACAGCTCTTCTCGATCGAGACACGGGTGAACTTCTCTCGCCAGATCCAGCCGCTCGATGAAAAAGAAGGGCTGGTGTTCGAAGCCACGCACCAGCGCAAAGATGGCTTCACCTTCCCGGTTGAGATCAGCGCGCGGACCATCCGCGTTGATGGCCGAAAATTCTACCAGTCGATCATCCGTGACATCACCGAGCGGAAACAGGCGGAAGAGGCGCTCCGCGAGAGCGAGAGGCGGTTTCGTCTGTTTTACGAACAGTCCCCGGTTGGATACCAATCGCTGGACGAAAAAGCCTGTTTTATCGATGTCAACCCTGCCTGGTTGGCTACTTTCGGTTACGAACGGGCGGCTGTCATCGGCAGGTATTTCCCGGATTTCTTGACGCCGGACAGCAAAGCCCGCTTCGAGAACCTCTTCGCGGAATTTGAAGGCGCCGGTGAATTCCGTTCTATGGAATTCGAGCTGGTTTGCGGCACGGGCGAGGTCATGCTGATCTCAGTAAACGGAAAAGCCGGCTACGATGAAATAGGCCGGCTGGGCCAGATCCATTTCATTCTCCACGATATTACCGAACAGCGCCGGGCGGAAGAAGCTATCCGAAAGATGAACGAAGAGCTGGAGCAGCGCGTTCTGGAGCGGACGACCCAGTTCGAAGCGGCAAACAAAGAGCTGGAGGCCTTCAGCTATTCGGTATCCCACGATTTGCGGGCTCCGCTGCGCGCCATCGATGGGTTTTCCCGAATCCTCTCCGAAGAATATACCGCGGAGCTTTCTCCCGAGGCCCACCGCTACCTGGATCTGGTTCGCAACAATGCCCAGACGATGAGCAATCTGATCGACAACCTGCTGGCGTTCTCTCGCCTGGGGCGCCAGCCGCTCAAAAAACAGCGCGTCCAACCCAATGAAGTCGTGACCCAAAGCCTGGATTTGCTCCGCCTGGAGCACGGCGAGCGCTGCCCGGACTGGCAGCGGA
The DNA here is from genome assembly GCA_035542155.1 of Anaerolineaceae bacterium. Taxonomy (GTDB): domain Bacteria; phylum Chloroflexota; class Anaerolineae; order Anaerolineales; family Anaerolineaceae; genus DATKLX01. The sequence goes on along the minus strand of DATKLX010000111.1, from coordinate 7,413 downwards.
TCGACCTGGTGGTCCACCCGCTGCCTCTGTGCGACGCCGACCCCGCGCTGCTGAAACAGGTCTTCGTCAACCTGCTCTCCAACGCGATTAAATTCAGCAGCAAGAAAGAGCGCTCGCAGATCGAGGTCGGCTGCCTGGAAGAAAACCATGAAAAAATCTACTTTGTCCGCGATAACGGGGTTGGGTTCGATATGAAATATGCCCCCAAGCTTTTTGGCGTTTTTCAGCGCCTTCACCGCGTGGAAGATTACGAGGGCACCGGGGTTGGCCTGGCAATCGTTCAGCGCATCATCCACCGCCACGGGGGGCGTGTCTGGGCGCTGGGCGAAGTCGATCAGGGGGCGACGTTCTGTTTTACCCTTCAGGAAGAAAGAATCAATGACTGATACCCCCGTCGACATCCTGCTGGTGGAAGACAACCCGAATGATGTCGAGCTGACGATCCACGCGCTCAAATCATTTTGCCCAATCAACCGGATCCAGGTTGCCCGCGATGGGGTCGAAGCCCTGGAATACACTTTCTGCACAGGGAAGTACATGCACCGTTCGCCCACCATTCAGCCGCGAATGATCCTGCTTGACCTGAAACTGCCCCGGGTCGACGGCATTCAGGTGCTGAAGCGGGTCAAGTCCGATCCCCGCACCCAGGGGATTCCGGTCATCGTCCTCACCTCCTCCAGCGATGAAGGTGACGTGGAGGAAAGCTACCGCCTCGGGGCGAACAGTTATATTATCAAACCAGTTGACTTCGCTGAATTCACCCATGCTGCTCGCATCCTGGGCGCGTACTGGCTGGAATTGAACCGCTCGATCGGGATGTAAGCAATGGCTCCACGAAAGAAGATCTGTCTTGTGCAAGGGGTTCAGAAATGGATAAGTCCCTTCAGGTATTGATCCTCGAAGATCGCCAGGCGGATGCTGAACTGATCATCCACGAGTTGCGCCAGGGTGGGTTTGATCCCCATTGGCAGCAAGTTGACACAGAGGCCGGCTTTCATAATGCCTTGAAACCAGGTCTGGATTTGATCCTGGCGGATTACTCTCTCCCCCAGTTCGACGCGCTGCGTGCCCTTCACGATCTTCAAAAAAGCGGCCTGGAAATTCCCTTTATCATTATCACTGGCTCGGTCAGCGAGGAAATTGCCGTGGAGTGCATGAAACAGGGTGCCTCCGACTATCTGATCAAAGACCGCCTGGCCCGTCTGTGCCCCGCCGTGAACCATGCCCTGCGGCAAAAGAAGCTGGCTGCCGATAAGCTTTCGACCGAGCTGGCTCTCAAGGAGAGCGAAGCCCTCAACCGGGCTGTTCTCAACAGCCTGAATGCCCATATCGCTGTGCTGGACACCCATGGCAACGTCATCGCGGCCAACGAAGCCTGGAATCTTTTCGCCGCTGAAGATAGCCAGCGTACGGACCATCCTTTACAGGGGGTTCAGTGCCGGCCGGCGGTTGGCCAGAATTACCTGGAGATCTGTAAAGCTGCCGCGGATGCAGGATTGGACGATTCCCTCCAGGCTTTAAACGGCATCCAATCAATCCTCGACTGCCGCGAGGCATTGTTCTCCATGGAATACCAGCACCAGGCCGAGGGGGACAATCGCTGGTTTACCCTGTACACCACCCCACTCGAAGAAGGCCGCATCGGAGCGGTCGTTTCGCACCTGGAGATCACCGGGCTCAAACAGGCTGAGGAGCGCCTTCGCCTGCAGAGTACCGCCCTGGAAGCCGCACCGACTGCCATGATCATAACCGACCGCCAGGGCGAAATCGTCTGGGTCAATCCGGCCTTTACCCGCCTGACCGGTTACTCGCCCGTTGAGGCCATCGGGCACAACTCGCGCCTGGTCTCCTCCGGCATTCACGAGCCGGCGTATTTTCAGGAAATGTGGAACACCATCCTGGGTGGGGAGATCTGGAAGCGCGAAATACGCAACCGCCGCAAGGATGGCAGCCTGTATACCAGCGAGATCACCATCGCCCCGGTCCGCAACGAAAATGGAGAGATTACCCACTTTATCGATATCGAGGAAGACGTCACCGAGCGCAAGCAGCACGAGCGGGAGCTCGAAGCCATTGTTGTGGTAGCCAATGCCATGCGCACGGCCAAATCAAGGGTGGAGATGCTGCCAGTGATCATCGAGCAACTCCTCGACCTGTTCAAGGCCCAGGGAGGATCGATCTCCTTGTTCGATCCGGCCAACGAGGAGATGGTGGTGGCCCTGGCCCGCGGACCGTTTGCCCGCGCTGCCGGGGTGCGCGTCTCGGTCAACGAAGGCCTGACCGGCCTGGTCATCTCGTCCCGCCAGCCGTATATCTCCAGGGGGGTCTCCGTCGACCCCCGGTTTAATGACGTCCTCTTTGACCGCGTCTATTCCATTGTTGGCATGCCCCTGATCGCCCAGGGCCAATTGATCGGAGTCATCTGGCTGGGGCGTATCGCGGAATTCACCCAGAACGAGCTGCGCGTCCTGACCGCGATCGGCGATATGGCCGCGAACGCCATATACCGGGCCAGCCTCAATGAGGAGACCGAGTTGAGATTGAAACGGTTGACCGCCCTGCGCGAGATCGATCAGGTGATCATCGAAGATCCCAGCCTGAATCGAACCCTGATGGCGGTGATTGAAAAGGTAATCCCCCAGCTTTCGGTGGATGCCGCGGATATCCTCCTTTATACCCCCGACACTCGTTCCCTCGAGTTTTTTGTAGGCTATGGCTTCAGGAATATCTATTCTCGCTCTTCCAGGCTGCTGGCTTCTCACTACGCGCTGCGCACCGTTATGGATCGCAAGGTGGTTACCCTGTACAACCTCGATAACGAAGACCCTGTTTTTCAGGAGCGGATGCGCGACCGCGGCGAGCAATTCCGCGCATACTGCGCGGTCCCGCTGGAGAATAAGGGACAGGTCAAGGGCGTGCTCGAGATCTTCAATCGCACCCCGATCGTCTCAGACCCGGAATGGGAAAACTTCCGCGATATGCTCGCCGGGCAGGCGGTGATCGCCATCGATATCGCCGAGCTGATCAGCAGCCTGCAGCGCAAAAACGACCAGCTCGAAAAAGCTTACGAAGAGACCATCGAAGGGTGGGCCAGGGCCATGGAGCTGCGCGACAAGGTGACCGAAGGCCACATCCGCCGCGTGACCGATATGACCGTTGATTTGGCCCGGGCGGTAGGGCTGCCCGAGACCGAGATCGTTCACATCCGCCGCGGCGCGCTGCTCCACGACATCGGGAAAATGATGTTCCGCGATGAAGTCCTCTTCAAGAAAGAACCGTTGACCCAGGAGGATTGGGATGAGATCAAGCAGCATCCCCTGGTGGCCAGGGAGCTGCTTTCGCGAATCGAATATCTTCACCCGGCTCTGGATATCCCCTACTGCCATCACGAGCACTGGGATGGCAGTGGGTATCCCCAGGGGCTGGCCGGCGAGCAAATCCCCATCGCGGCGCGGATTTTCTCCATTATCGATGTGTATGAGGCTCTCCAGGCCGGGGACCGGCCCTACCGCCTGGAAGGGTGGGACCCCGAACGCATCCGCGACTACATTCGCGAGCAATCCGGCAAAATGTTCGATCCTCAGGTGGTAGACGTGTTTCTGAAGATGAAGTGGGATTGAGCCTTTTTGACAAATTGGGCTAATCTCATTACAATGGCAATGCTTTTAGATCCCGGTCCGAAAAGTTGTCAGTTGGATGCCTGAAAAGATATTTAAACCTGAATCATTGTCTATCTCTCGCCCTTTTGGGAATACATTCCTCCTTTCACTGATCCTTTTTCCCCTGCTGCTCGGCTTTTCAGAGGGGTTTAGCCGCACCCTCCTCGTGGACGAGGTTATGCCGCCTCCCAGTGTGGGCGCCTCCAACCCCGAGTTCGAGGTCAAGCTGGCCCATCTGGAACAACTGGTCAAGCGGGATGGCGCAGTCGACTGTCTGATCGTGGGCAGCTCGCAAATCGATGGGGGGATTAATCCCGTCGCTTTGACCAAAGCCTACGCCCAAAGGACAGGTAAGACGATCCTGTGCTATAACTTCGGTATCAGCACGCTCACCGGGGAGGCTATGGGGGTCATCACCCGGGTCCTGGAGGCCAAATACCATCCCCGCCTGATGTTCCTCGGGATCAGCCCGCGCGACTTCAGCGATCAGTTTGGCGAGAACAGCCGGCCCCTGCTCAAAAACCCCTGGATCCAATATATGCTCGGAAACGATAACTATACCGGCTGGCTGATCGATCATTCCAGTGCATACCGCTATTACCTGGGGATGACCAACTGGAAGGACCCGGGCAACCGCGTGGTCATCGAGGAGTATGCCAACAAAATCGACGGTTTCGGATACGGCCGCCTCCCCAACCATCACACGCCTCTCGTCCAGCTCGATGAGGTTCTGCTGAAGAAGTACAAGTTCAACCCATCCGACGTGGATGGGTTTCGCCAGGCCTTGAATTTGAACGGCGCCCAGACCCGCGTCGTCGTCATCGAGATGCCGGTCAACCCGGCGTTTTATCCCAACTATATCGAGGGCGGTGAATCAGCCTACCACGAAAAATTTACCCAACCGGTGAGCGCGATGGCGGAAGAGTACGGGGTGCCGTTCTGGCAGACTCAGGTCGAGATCGCCCCCCAGGTCCCGGCCGACGGTTGGAATGACCGCCGCCATCTGAACGAGGACGGGGCTGCATTTTTTTCGACCTGGCTGGGCGGGAAGATAGCCGACGCCCAGATGCAGAGTCAGATCCCCGATTTGACCCAATCGGCGTCTCCATCCCCCTGAAACATTGAGGGTCTGCCCGGATCCTCGACACCTATCATAAGGCGCACCCATTCATGGATATCTTATCGTGGCAGTTTGCTGCCTTCACAGTGGTAGTCCTGGCGATCTATTACCTGCTCACTCGCCGGGCGCAGAATGTCTGGCTCCTCCTGGCTTCGTACGTTTTTTACCTGAGCATGGCCTGGCAGTACCTGGCCCTCTTGCTGCTCACCACCGTGGTTAATTATTTTCTTGCCTGGCGCATCGAGCGGGACGTTCTCGACCGGCCGCGCCCGGCCGTGGGCGAAGCGGCGACTGGCGGTGCACGCTCGCTCAGGTCCCGCTCTAGCCCTTTCTTGAGCGTGGGCTTGCTCTGGAACGTCGCTGCGCTGGTTCTTTTCCACCTGGCGAGCAGCACCTATGGGCAGTCGATCTTCGGCAGCGACCTGCACCTGGCGCTGAATCCGCACTCGATCTGGACGCGCTTCCTCTTCCCGGTCGGTTTTTCCTTTTACTCCCTACAGGCGATTTCTTACCTGGTCGATGTTTCTCGCCGCCAGGTCCCCGCGTCGCGCGACGCGCTGGATTTTGCCCTGTATATGGCGTATTTTCCCAAGCTGACCGCGGGACCGATTGAGCGCGCCCGCGGCTTCTTGCCTGCCCTGGCCCGCCCGCGCCGTGTGGATAACCAGGCGGTGACCCGCGGCCTGGCGTTGATCGTCACCGGCCTGGTGCGCAAGCTGGTGATCGCCCAGACCCTGCAGCAGATGATCTCCACGGACCTGTTCAAGTCTCCACTCTCCTATGGGGGGCTGCAACTATGGGGTGGGATTTTGGCTTACTCCTTTATCCTGTACAACGATTTTGCCGGGTACACGAGCATCATGCGGGGAGTCAGCGCCTTATTCGGGCTCGAGCTGAACCAGAACTTCAATCAGCCGTATTTTTCCCGCTCGTTCAGCGAATTCTGGACCCGCTGGCACATCAGCCTGTCCAACTGGCTGCGCGATTATATCTTCTTTCCGGTCAGCCGGACGCTGCTGCGCCGCCAGCCGAATCCACGCCACCCCCTCAATCTGGTCGTCCCTCCCCTGACGACCATGCTGGTCAGCAGCCTCTGGCACGGCTTTAGCCTGGGGATGGTGACCTGGGGCGGGCTGCACGGTCTATATCAGGCGCTGGAACGCCTGGTCCAGGGGAGCCGGCCGCGACAATCGCAGAACCGCCGGCCGGCGCTCCAACAGGTATCGAGCGCGCTGCTGACTTTCCTGCTAGCGATGCTGGCCTGGGTGCCGTTCGCTACCAACGATTTTTCTCTGGCCTTGCAATACTGGAAGGGGATGGTCCTTCTCGGCCCCGGCGTGAATGCTTTTCGCATGCCCTTTGGCTGGATCTTCGCCGCGATTGGGCTTTCCCTGGCGATCGATTGGGCCCAATACCACACAGCGGATGATGTGGTATTCTTAAAGTGGGTCCGACCGGCGCAGGCTTTCTTGCTGGCCCTGGCCGTGCTGCTGGTGCTGGCTTCCCTGGGCCAGGCCGTCGATGTGTCTGGCTTTGTTTATCAGGGCTTCTGACCCCTGGCAACCCTTACGAGAAGGATGATTGATCATGCCGTTTGATCCCGCTGAAATCAAACCTCGCCTGCGCGAATACCTCCTGACCCAGTTGATCCGCCGCCCGGACTACCCCCTGAAAGATGATGAGCCCATGATTAGCATGGGCCTGATCGATTCGTTTTCGCTGGCCCAGGTGGCGGTATTCGTCGAAGATACCTTCGGCGTTTACCTGCCCGATACCGATCTCACCGTGGATAATATGGATACGCTCAACCAGATGGTCGCGGAGATTGTGCGCGAATCGTAGCTAATCCTATTTCTCCAGGTCCCTGATCCGGTCCAGGTCAAGCTCTCCGGTGGCTCCCCAACCCCGCGTCCCTTCCGGGACTTCGGGACGGAACTCCTCATACAACCCAAATCCTCGCCGTTCCAGTGCGGCTGGCTCCAACGACCCGGCGAGCTCCTGCATCGCCTGCTTCACATCGTTAAGGTTCCCCTTAAATTTGCGTTCCAGGTAGCGCTCGACGCTGCCTGGGTCGATCGGCCTGCCGCTTTCCGTGGCGCGCAGTCCCTGCGCGGTCTCCACGACGGGCACCGGCCGGCCGAGGATGCGCACCGACTCTGCCGGCTGGGCGCTCTCCTTTCTTTTCTCCTTTTTTTCTGGCTTTTCCTCAGCCGGCTCGTAAATCCCCAGGCGTTGTCCTTTCGATTGCGCGTTCAGGCCCGCCAGTGCCTTGCCCAGGGTCAGGGCGGCCTCCTCGGGAAAACCCATCCGTTCTGCAACGACGGTGGCCCATAAGGTCAGCACCGGCGCGCGGTTGATTTTTATTTTTGTCGCCATCTCTTTTCCCTGTCGGTATACCCCTGCTGATACAATCCTGCCCCCCACAATAACACCAGTATAGCCCAGGTTTTATCAGTAGGCAATTCCTGGGTCAACGCGTGTCTGTCCCAAAACTGGTAGGCGAATTTAGCAAAATCGCCCAGGCAGTTTTCTCCCTTGAAAGAGGATGCTCAGCTAAGCCACCCCCACTCCGGCGACCATCAAGCCGCTGGTCATCCCCGGCCAGGTCTTGTAGCCCCGCACCGTGCGAGCCCG
>DATKLX010000110.1:0-17159 GCA_035542155.1 Anaerolineaceae bacterium | reverse complement strand
AGATTTGGCAATCGCACCATTTTTCGATATCCACTCCACAGGGCGATATTCGAAAAATCCCGGTATCCGAGATCCAACCCTGGCTCGATGCCCTGTGTTACACACCCTAGAGCCAGGTCCAATGGATAAAGTCTAGCTCAGTTCGTGTTGGACCGGCATATCACCATCATAATTTTGATATATCTTATCATTATTGTATATTAACATCGGTCGAGGCGCGTGGTGAAGGGAGATTTAAGGTATATTTTTCGACATTTGGTCGTAGATAGGGACCAGCGCGTTGTAGCTTGCCAGGAAGATCGGGTAGATCTGGTCGTAGATTTTCTGCGCTTCCGGGTCTGGCGTGTGGCGGGCGACAATCTCCATGCGCTGCCGGGCGGTGGAAAAATCGCGGAGCAGGCCGACGCCGACGCCGCCGGCGACCGCCGCTCCCAGCGAGGTGGCTTCATCGAGAAGGGCCGGGCGCAGGATCGGCCGGCCGAAGACGTCGGCGAGGATCTGGCGCCAGAGGGCCCCCTTCGCGCCGCCGCCGATGAGGATCATTTCGTCGATCCGCGCGCCCGCGCCCAAAAAAATTTCGAGGATCGTGCGCAGGTTCATGCTGATGCCTTCCAGCGTCGCGCGGATCAGGTCGGCGCGGGTGTGGGTGATCTGCAGGCCGATAAACCCGCCGCGCGCCCTGGGGTTCCAGTGCGGGCTGCGCTCTCCCTGCAGGTAGGGCAGGAAGAGCAGGCCGTTGGCGCCAGGGACGCTCTCGGCCGCGCGCCGGTTCATGATCTCGTACACGTCGCCGCCGGTCTCGCTGGCCTCGCGGTCTTCGCTCCAGCATACCTGGCGGCGCAGCCACTGGTACGAGCCGCCCGCGGCCTGCATCGCGCCGCAGGGGGAGAACAGGCCGGGAACCATGTGGGTCCAGTTGAAGATCCGCCGCCCGCGGTCGTAGACCGGGCGCGGCGAGGCAAAGGAAATCCAGGCCGAGGAACCGATGTAGCTGTAGGCCAGCCCTTCTGCCACCGCTCCCGCGCCCGCCGTCGCGCTGACGCCGTCGCCCGCGCCGATCACCACGGGGGTCCCGACCTCCAGCCCGAGCTCATCCGCGGCCTGGTGGGTGAGCTCGCCGATCACGTCCGTAGAGCTGTGGATCGCGGGGAGAAGCTGCGGGTCGAGACCGGCCGCGGCGAGGATCTCGTCTGCCCACTCGCCGTTCTCCAGGTGATAGAGGTTCAGGCCGCCCGCATCGGAGCGATCGGTGACGAAGGCGCCCGTCATGCGGTAAGCGACATAATCCTTGGCGTGGAGGAACTTGTGCGTCCGCGCGAAGGTTTCGGGCTCGTTGTCGCGCAGCCACATGATCTTAGGAGCGCCGTAGGTCGGGCTGTTGCGGTGCCCGGTGATGCGGTACAGGCGCTCTTCCCCGATAGCCTCCCCCAGGCGATCAGTCTGGGCGACCGCGCGCTGGTCGGCCCAGATCAGGCAGGAGCGCAGCGGCTGGCCTCTGGAATCGACCGGCAGGCAGCCCATCATCTGCCCGCTGAAGGCGATCGCGGCGATGTCCCCCGGCGCCGCGCTAGATTGGGCCAGCAGTGCCCGCGTGGCGAGGACCACCGCCCGCCACCAGTCGAGCGGATTTTGCTCCGCCCAGGTCGGCTGCGGGCAGTAGGTGTCGTAGCCGCTGAAGGCGCTGGCTGCCAGGTTCAGCCCCTCGTCGAACAGGGTTGCCTTGTCGCCGGTGGTGCCCAGGTCGTGGGCGAGGATGAAGTGTTTCATCTGAGTACGGCTCCTTTCCTTCAGGCCCCACGGGCTTGCCGGTTGATCCGTTCAGCACCCATGGTTTAGAACGGGGTGAATGAGTATGGGCCAATTATAGCCAATCCTGGATGGCTTTCTCCGAAGCGGGCTACAATATCCTGGTGAACGTGCTTCGCCTGTCCGGCAGAATTCTCCTGGTCCTGCTCCTGGCGGCCTGCTCTCCGCAGCGCACCGTTCTGATCCCGGCCGCGCCCACCTCCTCTCCGGCGCCCGCCCTCCCCGCGGCGAGCCAACCCGCCCCTGCCTGCGCGAAGATCGGGGAGAGCCGGGTTTCCCCGCGGGATGGAATGCTCCAACTGTGCGTCCCGGCCGGGGAATTCCTCATGGGCTCGAACGATCGAGACACCCAGGCCCAGCCCGACGAGCGCCCGCAGCACACGATATCCCTGGACGCCTTCTGGATCGACCAGACCGAGGTGACCAACGCGATGTACTCCGCCTGCGTCCAGGCCAAAGCCTGCCACGAGCGGACCTATTCGCCCTACGTCTGGGGCGTCGATTCGCGCACACGGAAAAACTACTTCACCGATCCCCAGTTCCGGGACTACCCGGTCATCCTCCTCGACGCGGACGAGGCCCAGGCGTACTGCCGTTGGGCGGGCCGCCACCTGCCGAGCGAGGCCCAGTGGGAGAAGGCCGCCCGAGGGACGGACGGTCGCACCTACCCCTGGGGCGAGGGGATCGACTGCCGGCGCGCCAATTATTCCGGCTGCGCCAGAGACACCAGCGCGGTGAGCGCTCACCCAGACGGGGCGAGCCCCTACGGGGCGCTGGATCAGGCGGGAAATCTATGGGAATGGACCGCGGACTGGTACGAACCGGGCTATTATGCCCAATCTCCCGCTCGCAACCCGACCGGCCCGGCGCAGGGCAAGTACCGCACCCTGCGCGGCGGCTCCTGGGGCGAGTTCGCTCCCAGCCTGCGCGCCGCTAACCGCGCCAGCGGCGCGCCCCAGCACTCGATGGACGGCGCGGTGGGATTCCGCTGCGCGGAGTGACCCTTGGGACGCGAATTTTCCTTATGGACTGCTCAACCCCTTCCCCGTGCGCACCGAGTCGACCACCTGCAGGATGGCGGCGGCGGTGATCTTCGAATCGGTTGGGCTGAACACCAACGAGTTGTGCGTCGCCCCCTCCACAACCCTTTGGGCGCTGTTGGTGGAAAGCGCGGTGTAACCGGACTGCCAGGCCTGCCACTGCTGCTCCAGCTCCGGAGGCGCGTTGTGGTCGGTCGCGGTGAGCACGTAGACCGGCCTTGACCCGAGCGTCTGTGCGGCGAGCACCTGGGCGTCGGTATCCGGTGTGGCCTGCAGCTCGGCTTTCTGCGCGGCCCAATCTTTCTGTGAGGAGAAGGAGGCGAGGAGCTCCTGTTTTTGGGGTTCTGGCAGGCCGGTCGGGGGTTGAAACAGACCGACCAGGCGCAAGACGCCAAAAGGCGCCAACAGGGCTGCGCGGGAAGCATTCTTTACCGTGGACGCACACTGCGCCTCCCAGGCAGGCGAAAAGGCGCATTGTTCAGGTGAGGAGCTGTCCACCAGGACCAGCCCCGCCACCTCTTGTGGGTACTGGCCGGCATACTCGCGGGCGTACAGGCCTCCGTAGGACCAGCCAACCAACACGTAAGGCCCGGGGGTGTGGGAGGCTTGCAGCAGCGTGTGTAGTTCGGCGGCGATGTGCCGGGCGTCGCGCGGCTGCGGGCCAGGATCGCTCCACCCCAGTCCGGCCCGGTCATACGCGCAGACGAGCGTGGTCCTGGCTACCTCGGGCTGCACCCAGGCCCAGTCCGATGAGGTCGCCAGGCCGCCGAGGCCCGTTTCTAAAATCACCGTAGGTTGCTGGGAGGAGTACACCCCCGCGCAGTTGAGATGCAGGCGGTAACCGCCCACGTCGACCATCTGCCCGTGCGGTGGGAAGATGCGCCGGTCGATTTGGGTGGCGATGGACTGGTACAACACGCCGGCGATCAGGAGGAGGACGACCGCAGCAGGGATATCCAGTAGAAGCCGCTTTATCCAGGTGCGCAGCCGGCCGGTTGAACTGGTCGGCGGTTTTGAAACGGCGGCAAAAGGTTTCAAGAGTTCTCCAACTTATTTGAGCTGAGCCCGGTACTGGGTGATGTTTTCCACCGGCCTGGGATATTGAAGGTTCATATCCTTCAGGGTTTCGGCGACCACCCCCGCCACGACCAGGTTTCTCACCCAGTTGTGGTCGCTTGGAACGATGTACCAGGGCGCCCAATCCGTGCTCGTCTCGTTGAGCGCGTCTTCATAAGCCGTCATATAGGAGGGCCACAATTTTCGTTCTTCGATATCATCCGGGTTAAATTTCCAGTTCTTATCGGGTGTATCGATCCGGTCCAGCAGGCGCTGCTTTTGGGTTTCCGAATCGATGTGCAAAAAGAATTTCAGGATGGTGGTGCCTTCGTCGTTCAATAGGCGCTCGAATTCATTGATGTGGCCGTACCGCTTCCGCCAGCGCTGCTCAGGCACCAGGTTGTGCACGCGCACCACCAGGACGTCCTCATAGTGCGAGCGGTTAAAGACCACAATTTCACCCTTCGCCGGGGTATGTAGGTGGATGCGCCAGAGGTAATCATGATCCAGCTCGGGCCCAGTCGGCGCCTTGAAATTGGCAACGTGCACTCCCTGGGGATTGATGCCATCAAAAACCGCCGAGATGACCCCGTCCTTTCCAGCGGTGTCCATGGCCTGCAGCACGATTAACAGCCGCTGTTTGTGTTCGGCATACAGGACTTCTTGAAGCCTGTCGAGATCCTCCCTGTACTTCGCTAGCTCTTGTAGACCGGATTCTTTGTTATTCTGGAAATGGCTTTCCCCGCTGGTATCCACGTCCTTCAGGTTCACTTTTGACCCCGGCTTTACTTTGAAAGTTTTGAAGTCCATTTTCCGCTCCATTTTCCAATGCCAGGTGAATTGATCCTAAACTTTTCCTTTCCATTATGCCATAACGATCAAAAAAGCGCCCACCTCTCTCCTTCGATCAAGCCAGATCCTAAAGAATTTTTCAAAATAGATAAATTCTCGTATTTAAACCCTATTGATTTAATTGATGTCATTTGTATAATTATTATGCGTTTCCATTCTTTTAACAACACCAAAAACAAGTAAATAATCGGAGGTAAAATGGCTGGTTCTGGAAATCAAGACCTAACGCAAGATGTGATCCAGACGTCTGACGCATTGGGCCGGATCGCTCAAGATGAGAACGCTTTCCGCCTGCTGGTCGAGTCGTTTCGCGCGCAGGATTACGAGACCTTCCACGATCTCTTGGGGCGATACCAGCTCGGCGACCGATGCGATCTGGTCTGCAACTGGCTGTGTTCGAAGGAGTGCGTGCTCATCTGTTTCGAGCTGTGCGGCCCCCCGCCGCAGGAACCCGTAAACTTCGGCCTGCGCGAATACGGCGAGGTGATTGCCAGGATCACCGCCGACGAGGAAGTCCTTGAAAGCCTGGTGGGCGCGGTGATCGAGCGCGACGAAAGGGCCTTCCAATCGATCGTGGAAAAACTGGGTGTGCAGCGGTTCTGCCATTACATCTGCCATTGGATCTGCACCATCCGCTGCCGGTTGATATGCGAGATCCTCTGCGCGCCAGCCAACCCGCTTTACCTCATCGGTTCTCCGCATCTCGAGGAAGCCATCCAGCAGGCCAGCTCTTTCATTGCCCGCCTGGCGGCTGATCCGGGTACGCTTGAAATCGTCGAAAAAGGCGTATTGGCCCGTAACTGCGATATCGTCCGTCCGGCCCTGGAGCGGGCAGGTTTCCAGGGCTCCTGCCGCTGGGTCTGTGAGTGGATCTGTTCCTGGCGCTGTGTCCGCGTTTGCCTGCTGCTGTGTCGCCCCTATCCACCCGTGCGGATCGAGCGCGAGTTTGATGAAATCTATGCCTTCGCCGGGGCGGTGGCCGGCCTGGTCAAGCAGCCTGAATTAACCGCCCGCTTGGTGGATGCGGTCGAGTCAGAAAATGCGGATGCCTATGCGGGGCTGGTCAAGGAGCTGGGTTTCACCCGCTACTGCCACCAGTTATGCCACTGGCTGTGCTACTTGAGCTGCTGGAGGTTCTGCGTATGCATTTGCCCGCCGCCGCGCCCGCATCCGTGGTTTACTCACGTCGGCCACTTCCACATCTACGGCGATATCGATTCGGGCACAGGCCTGACCAATAAGGCTGTCCTCAGTCACGGCGGCCCCAACTACGGCTTCTTTGACTGCCTGGAACTGCGTGGCTTCTGCCCGGCTGATTCGCCAACATCACCCGGCATTGGAATGCGCTATCGTTTCCTGTACGAGCGAGGCGGCAGCCGGACTCCGCTGGTCGGCAGCCTGCTCTGCCCGGTCATCGTCGGTAGCCGGACGATTTTCTGGGACGTCAACGGGACGGGGCTCGAGGAGACCTTCCAGACCGTGATGATCGCCGGTTCGGGCGCCACCCCCGATCCGACGCCCCCGCCGGTGGTTCCTCCCGGCACTCCATGGGGTCCGCCGCCCACGCACGTGATTGTGCCCGACGTGGATGGGTGGATCACGGTGGATCCAAACGCGCTGGGCAACTCATTCAATGGCGCGTTGATCGGCTTTAACTCCCCTGTCCCCTTCCCGGGCGGCGACCCCATGCCGGGGGTCAGTGCCGGCGCACAGGTCCCGAACGCCAACCTCAAGAATGGGGTCGATATTGCGATCATTTTTGAAGCGACCCGGGTTGGCGGTCCGGTCAGCCCGCCGGACTTTACGAACTCGCTGTCGCGGATCCACATCAATAACTGGAATGTCGTTGCTCTGCTGGATCTGCTCCAGTTCCACAGCGGCGGAACCAGCAACCCGTGCTCCCCGCTAACGACCGATCTGGACGTCGAATACACCACCGATCACGAGCTGATGGCATCCTGGAGCCTGACACTGGAGACGGCAGCCTCGCCGGCCCCGGTCATCTCGTGGCCTTCGGGTACCTTCACGCGTACGGCGGGCGCAAACAGCGCTTTCGGCACGCAGCATGAGAATATTTCGACCTGGCCGACCTGCTCCTATACGGTTAAGCTCAATTTCAGGCGGGCGTTAACGACCGGCCTGGTAGACGATGGCGGCAGCTTTATCTACAAAACGTTCTGCATCGGGCTGCGTTCAAGGCGAGAGCCCCGTTAAGGTTTTGGGCAAGCGCCCGGGATACAGCGATCATGCAGAAATTAACCGGGCGGGATAGCTGAAAAGAATAGATCTCCAGGCAGAAGCTGAGTCTCTCAGTACCAGCCAGGAGATCTATTCGCGTTCATATCAGCGCGTTACCAGCGGCAGGAAGAGATCCTTCACTTCTGACACTCTGACCTGGTACATCGCTTTCGTGCCGATCAGGTTTGCAGTCAGCGGCTCGACCTTGAGATAATATCTGCCGGGGGCTGCGGTCAGGAAGCGCGCGAATGCATCTTGCCCCACCCAGGCAGCTTTCCCGCTGGACAGAACCGTCGCGCCATTCTCCGCGTATACAGTGATGCTCACCGCGGCTCCGCCGCTCTGTGAAAGGCCGCTGACCAGGTAGCTACCCGCTTTGGCGATGTCAACCCGGAACCAGTCGGGGTTTCCGGGGCCGCACAGGTTCCGCTGCGCCCATTCGCCGGGAGGCAGTGCATTGGCCAGGGCGAGGTCGTCGTCCGGTTCGTAGATATCTGGAGCGCAGGCGGCGGGTAGAACCGCGCTGGTTTCCGCCGCGTCGCCGGCCGGCCAGGGCTCGGGCTGGCCATTGGCGTCCAGCGCGCGCAGGCGGAAGGCATAGATTCCCCCCGGCTGGCCGGCAAACCAGGCCGAGCGCAGGCTGCCCGGAACAGTGAGGGTATTGGCGGGGTCCCAGATCCCCGGGTCTTCCCGCCACTGCAGCTCGAACGAGCCCAGCCCGGCCCCGGCGCTGGAGGCATCCCAGTTCAAACGCACCGCAGTAGAATCGAAGCTCTCAGCCGGTTTGAGCTGGCTGACGGGCGGCGGGCAGGCGTGGTCGACCTGGATGGCGCGCGGAGAGAGCGGTGCGGACACGTTGCCCTCGTAGTCCCAGGCGCGCACTGCCACCTCGAGCGGGCCATTCAGCGGACCGGCGGCGCAGAGATCCACGTCCCAGTCGTATTTGCCCGGCTGGACGGGTTGCGTGACGACAGGACCCAGGCCGGTCCACTGGCCGTTGAGATGGGCGACCATTTGCACAGCGGTGACGCCCACGTCGTCGCTGACCAGAGCGCCGGCGTCCAGAATCGGATTGCTCCCGGTGGTAACGGTCGCGCCGGCGGCCGGTTTGGTGAGCGCGCCGGTTGGCGGGTAAGCGCCCACGTTGCCCGAGGTGAACCAGTCGTTGGCCGGGTTGCGCGGGTCGGATTTATCGCCCAGGCACTCGGTCGCTCCATCGTAGATCGGGAAATGGGTGACCTCGTAACAGTTGCGCGGGATGCCGTTGTTGATCGCCACGTCGGCGAACTGGATCTTGACCGAATGGCCCCAATAATAGCCGTCCCCACCGCTCCAGATGTCTTGGGTGACCATGAAGTGGACGTGCTGCGAGGTGCTGTAGCCGGTGTCGTCGGTGTCCCCGAGGTACTGGCCGCGCCGGACGGCCGTTCCCGGGGTCAGCTTATCGGGGATGGTGCCGTGGGAGAGATGCAGGTAGATCTGGTAGGCGCGGTCGCTGGCGTTGTAGAGGACGATAAAGTTGGTGCAGTTCGTGCTCCCATTCAAGCAGCTATCCCGCGGCGTGCCGTACACCGTGCCGTCCTTGGAAGCCAGGAGCGGATAGGGCTGGAAATCGGTGAAGTCGTAAGCGTACTGGCAGTAGGCCTGTGCGCAGGAGGGGTAGCCCAGTTCTGGAATGGATTGGAAGTGGCTGATGGAGCCTTCCAGGAAGCGGGCGGTGCCCGCGGCATATGGCAGGTAGTAGCCGGTGAGCGCAGCGGCAGCGTTTTTTGCATCCAGCGCGATCCGGTTGGGCTCCGGCCGGAGCTCTAACGGCAGCATCCCATCCGGCAGGGAGGCTAAGGTGTCGTCCCAACCGGGATCGCCAGGCAGCAGCACCTGCCAGCCTGCGCCGGTGAGGCGCGCCAGGACCAGGCCGGGCTCGGTCCCCAGCACGCGCCCCGAATCCTCGCGCAGCCCCAGCCAGATCACAGCGGTCTTCCCGTCGGGGCTAAGACTGGCAGAGTCCAGTTCGGGAGTGAGCCCTTCACGGGCCAGGGATTGGGTCCCCGGCGCGGCCTGCAACCGCCGGGAGAAGGCCGCCGAAAGATCGGCCCGGGTCTGGGGCGGCGCGGGAGTGGGCGGCTGGTCGCCGGCGGCGGTGAGGAGCAGTCCGGATACAATGATCAAGAGCAAGGTCAGAAAGCGGATTGGTCGCATGGTGAGCGCGGACCCTGTGGACGGATCAGCCACAGCCTTCGCCGGAACTCCCTCCGATATTGTTGTCGTCATCGCGACCAGCCGGGATAACCGGCTGGGCCAGGGATTGGTTTGCCGGGGAAAGCTTCCAGTTAGTTCGCCATCCTCACTCCCTCACGATATTCACCAAGGGCATCGTAAGATGCATATTTATACATGTCGGCCAGGGAGGGAAAATTAAAGCAAAGGCCGATGATATCTCGTGCAGTTGCATTCATCTCAAGCGCCATCATGCCTGGGGCGATCAGCTCGCAAGCCTCTTGGCCGATGATGTGAACTCCCAATAATTTTAGATCCCCGGCGGTAAATATCAATTTTAACATCCCATATTTTTCACCCAGCACCAATCCACGCGGGTTGTTCTCGTACAGCGCCCTGCCGACCAAATAGGGCATCCCTCGCGCCTGCAAGGTTTCCTCTGTTTCGCCCAGAAGTGATATTTCTGGGATGGTCCAGATGCCAAAGGGAATCTGGTTGGCTGGCGTGGTTCTATAATTTAATTGAAAAGCGTGGGTAACCGCCAACCGCCCCTGTTCCATCGAGGTCGAGCTCAAAGCCGGGAACCCAATTACATCTCCTGCAGCGTAAATATGCGGGACTTCGGTTTGTAGAAATTCATTTACCTTCAATAACCCTCGCTCACCTGCCTGAACGCCGGCGTTTTCCAGCCGTAACAGATCCGTGTTGCTGACCCGCCCTACAGCGACCAGCACCGCCTCACTTTCGATGACTGCGCCGGATTTCAAAGATGTTTTGATCGCGTGATTGTCCCCATCCGGTTCCACTTTTTCTACCCGATCGCTCATCCAAAGATTCAGCCCCATCTCTTGCATGCTCTTGAGCAGGCGGAAAGAGATTTCATGGTCAATGAATGGAAATAAGTGTTCTTGCGAATGGATCAAACTGACCTGGATACCCAACGCCCCAAACAAACAGGCATATTCGCACCCCACAATTCCTCCTCCCACTACCGTCAGGCTTTTAGGGAGTTTGCTGATCTTCAGGATCGTCGAGGAATCATACACGTTTGGTTGGTCAAAAGGGAAAGCTGGCGGGCGGACAGGGCGCGAACCGGTGGAAATCAAGATGATATCACCGCTGATCGTAGTTTCCCCAGAAGAAGAACTGACTCTCAAAGTGTGCGGGTCGTCGAATGAGGCCAGGCCCGAATAAAGACGGATGTGGTGTTTTTTCAGGTTCTCAGCCACTGCGGTTTGGGCGGCATTTTGGACATGGCGCTCCCGATACAAAAATGTTTGCACATCCAGTGTATCTTTGTAACTTAAGTCCACTCCATAAATGCCGCGGTTTAAAAAACCGGAGATGTTGAGTGCAGTTTCGCGCAGGGCTTTGGTTGGGACACCCGAGCTGGTGACAGCACCGCCCAATTCGGCGGAGCTTTCCACTACAGCTACTTTTTTCCCTTCATAGGCTGCCCGCGCAGCGCCTTTTTCGCCTGCCGGTCCAGACCCAATGACAACCAAATCGTATTGGTGTTCTGCCATTCTCTCCTACGGCCATTCCCCATGAGCCAGGGTAAAACCTCACAAAATATTACAATATTTAATTATATTATCTCCTTTGATCCAAGTTTGCAATAACATTGACTCGAAAGTGCTCTAGGGGCCCGATTTTGAAATCACCTGAATACCATGGAATCCACCTCAGGTTGGCAGTGATTTCCCATTCACCCGCAGTTCTCTCGGGTCGTATCCTCTCCGCGGAGGGGCGGGCGGTCTATGCCCTGCTCACTGTGCGGGATGCGGACGAGGCCGATGCCGCACTCCGCCGCCTGCCGGATGCTCTGCGGGAGCGTCTGGCGGCTTTGTCCCCGGTGAATTACGTGAGGGATCTCCACGCTCCACTCTTCATCCAGCCCCACGATATCGGAGACCAGGTGATCCCGGTCAGCGAGTCGCGCAGCCTGCACGCCGCGCTCAACGGCGACCTTGGGACGCATTACACCGAGATGCACTTCTCGCACCTGGACCCGGCCAAAGGCAAGTTGCCGCTGTTCCGCCTGGCCCGCGAGTTTGGCAAGTTCTTCCGCGCCATCTATCCCATCTTCTACCAGGCAGCGGCCTGAACATTGAAAGTTAATTGTAATACAATGCGCTTTTTCACTTCGTGACTTTATCAGCAAAGCCGGGAATACCTGTTTAATTGTTGATCATGTCCCTTCCTGCTCATTTTGCGAAACTTTTGTGCAAATAACTGGCAAAACGCTTAAAAACGAAAAATCTTGAACTTTGCCAATTGAACCCTGTTTGACCCAGCGGCGGCGAATCTTCCGCCAGGCTTATGGTGATCTTCCACAGGAGATGCACCATGAGCCAGAGCCCGGTCGAAACGCCCACCCAACATACCCTGCTCGTGATCTGGGGCCAGTTTGCCCAAGCCCTGGGGCTGATCCAGGAGCTGGCCAAAGTTCCGCTCCACCAGAAAAAGGTGCGCCACGATCCACACCAAGATCCTGGAATTCTTTCTGGCCGTGTTGGCGGGTTTGGAGCATCTCCAGGATCTGAGCACGGCCGCGGAGCCCGTCGAAAAGGATATGGCTGTGGCCCGCGCCTGGCTGCAACCGGGGTGGGACTGTGCGACTGTGGGAGACGAGCAGCGGCGTTGAGCTGCGCACCCTGCGGGCAGAGCGCCGCTACGAGCGCATGGACATCACCGGCCTGTCGGGCATCACCGAGGCGCAGCGGCGGGCGCTCCTGGCGCTGGGAGCCGTCGAGGATGAGACATAATCCGGAATAAGTATTTTTTAACACTTTCGATCCATGAAAACGCATCCTTAGATGGGTATTCTTCTATTGAGAAAATATCCGCGAGTTTACCTTCCCTGCGGGTCTTCCTACAGGGTAATCTAAGGAGATAAATATGAACAAGAACCCTTTATCGAAGCAGTTGGAACCAGCGGTATGCCAGGTGAAACAGCCAACCAGCCTGTTCAGCTATGTATTTCTAAGTTTGATCGGAATGTGGCTCTATTCGTATCTTTTTGGAAATCCACGCCGAGAAATCGAAATCTAACCATTTAAGGCAAGGAAATGATTACCGAAAAAGCAACTATCACTCAAAACCCTGGCCTCACCTCTCAACAGGCCAAAGTACTACGCGAGAAATTCGGTCCGAACGAGATCTTCAAGAAAGAACCAATCCGGTTCTGGAAGGTCTTTTACGACATTATCCGCGAGCCTATGATGATCTTGTTGGTCGTCACGGGCGTTCTGTACGGAATTTTCGGCAAACCGGGCGATGCGATCACGATCTTTGTGGTGATTTTCCTGATGATCGTTTCAGAGACGCTCACGGACATGCGCGCGGATAAAGCCATCAATGCTCTGGACGACCTTGCCGCGCTGAAAGCCGTGGTCCTGCGGGATGGCAAGCCGACCGAGGTGAAGGCGGTGGACGTCGTGCCAGACGACGTGCTGATCTTGAAAGCGGGCGCTAAGATTGCCGCCGACGCGAGGCTGATCGAGGCGATTGAGCTGGAGGTCGATGAAGCTGCGCTCACCGGTGAATCGGCCGCGGTGAAGAAGGCGGCTGGTGACCCGCTTTATGCCAGCACCATCGTGGTCAGCGGTGAGGGGCAGGCGCTGGTCACGGCCACCGGTCCAGCCACTCGCATGGGGACCATCGCGGCGCAGGCGAAAGAAATTGAGGTGCCGGAAACACCCCTGCAGGAGGCAATGAATAAGCTATCCATCCAGCTTGCCTATGTGGCGGTATTCTTCGCGGTCGCGATTCCCCTGCTCGGCTTTATCCGCGGACAGGACTGGAGGGTGATGATCACCACCGGTTTGGCGCTGGCTTTTGCGGTCATCCCGGAAGAACTACCGATGGTGGTCACGATGGTGCTGGCCGTCGGTTCGTACAACCTCTCCAAGCGCAATTTGCTGGTCAAGAAGCTGCGCGCCGCAGAGAGCCTGGGCAATACGACGGTCATCGTCACCGATAAAACCGGCACGCTGACCGAGGGAAAGCAGAAGGTCGTCGATGTCTATCCGCAGCAGGATGTGCTGCAGAACGCGGCACTGGCCCTCCCGGAGTTCGCCCTTTCACCGATCGACCAGGAGATCCAACGCAAAGCCCAGGAATGCGGCTATACCGCTTCGCCAGCCATTGTCCGGGAACGGCAGCTGGGCAACGGTGACAAAAGCATAGCGGTCATCCGCCAGGATAGCGGCAGCTACAGGCTCTACAAGAGCGGCGCACCTGAAGAGATCTTCGCTGCGTGCACCGAGGTGCCAGCCGGAGCATCGGATGAGCTGGACAGCCAGACCCGAACCGGCCGGCGTGTGGTCGGGGTAGCTTGTAAAGAGCTGGCAGCCACCGATATCCAGAAAGACTTTGCGGAGCTTGAAACGGGGATGACCTTCTCCGGTCTCGTCAGCTTTGAGGATGCCCCGCGGCTTGAGGCGAAGGCGACGATCGCGCAGGCTGCCACAGCAGGGATCCGCACGATCATGGTGACCGGCGACCACCCCGCCACGGCCGCATCCATCGCGCGCCAGGTTGGTATCTCCGACCAGACGGTTGTGACAGGTGCCCAGCTCGATGCCATGAGCGATTCGGAACTGTACGATGCAGTAAAGACTACCTCCGTCTTCGCCCGCACCACCCCCGAACAGAAATACCGCATCGTCAAGGCTTTGCAGCAGAACCACGAGGTTGTCGCGGCTACCGGGGATGGCATCAACGATGTGCTGGCCTTGAAAGGCGCCGATACCGGCATCGCCATGGGCATGCGCGGCACGGACGTGGCGCGCGAGGCCGCCGACGTGGTCCTGGCGGATGATAACTATAAAACCATCACGGACGGCATCTTCGAGAGTCGCGGTCTCTTCGATAACATGCAGAAAGGCATGAAGTATTACCTGTGCATCAAGATGGCGCTCGTCCTGATCTTCCTGGTGCCGGTCATCCTGGGTGTTCCCATGCCCTTCTCGCCCATCCAGATCATTTTGCTGGAGCTGTTCATGGACCTGGCCGCTTCGGCTGGTTTTGTCGCCGAGCCCAAGGAAAAGAACATTTATACACGCCCGCCTCGCGACCCTCAAAGACCGATCTTTGGCAAACCGGAAATCACCGATATGGTCGTAAAAAGCCTGGTGCTTGCGGCGGCCGTGACGGGCGTTTTCCTCACCTCCTACTATCAGTCAGCGAATACGGCCCTGGCCCAGACCTCGGCGTTCACCGCCTGGATGATCGGGCATATCGTGATGGCCTACGTTTCCCGCTCGGATCAGGAGACCATCGCCTCAATTGGCTTGCTCTCCAACCGCGTTATGGATATCTGGGCGTTAGCGGCATTGATTTTCCTTCTTGCGGGGATGTACGTGCCGGCGATTAACCAACTGATGCACCTGACGCCGCTCAGCCTTACCCAGCTCCTTGTTATTGGAGTCGTTGTGGTGGCAGTAATCCTGCCCTTGGAACTCAAGAAACTTCCCATCTTCAATCAGAGACAAGCGTTTGCGTAACAGGAAAGAGCCAGAGAGTTATCACCAGCAGCTCTCTGGCTCTTTCAAAAGAATTCCATGAGGGAACTCAAAGATGCAGGGTGGAGGTACGAAATCGGCATTCTTCCAGATCCGGTCTTGGTTTGCCAGTATACCGAGAGGCCAGGATCACATCTGGTGGTTGATTTCGAAAGAAAACAAGCCCTGGATCCACAAGTTGTTTGACCTGGAATGCCAGGACGCGCTTGACTGCTATTGCTTCCGCTTTTTCCAGCAGCCCTTCATCGCTCAGGAAATCATCGAAGTTACTTCCAATATTTTCCTCGTTCATTTGTCACCTCTCACTTGCGCTAACCTTTTTCGCGCCAACTTCCATGAGCATCACCCAGGTGTACCATACCGGAGGAAAACCACTCCATTGCCAAAACGACGTTCCTCTAAAAGCTCGAGCTCCAATCGAACGTTGTCGGGGAGGGATTTTTTGCCACCTCCCACGATGATTGGGGTGAGGAACAATTGACATTCGTCGATCAACCCGGATCGAAAAGCGTGGGCAGCCAGCTCGGGACCCCCGATGCTGATATCCTGTTCGACAGCTTTTTTCAATCGTCGAATGGCTTCCGGATCGAAATCTCGCTCTAGCCGCGTTTTGCGAGTGGATACCGCCTCCAATGTCCTGGAGTACACGATTTTGTTGGCTGCTTGCCATATCTCCGCGTAGTCGCGCGTGATCGGATTTTCAGCGGCGAAACCGGGATCAGTCTCCCAAACCATCATGGTTTCGTACATGCGACGTCCATAAAGGTAGGTGCCGGCCGACCGTTCGAGGTCGTTGATAAAGCTGTGTACTTCCTCGTCTGGGGCTGCCCAGTCAAACTTACCCTCCATGTCCTCGATGTAGCCGTCGAGTGACGAGATCGCCGAGTAGATCAAGCGGGCCATCCTGAACCTCCATTTGGGAGGAATACCTGTAATCAGACCTCAATTATACAATCCAAAGCAAAAACGCCCTCCAACTCTGGAGAGCGCTCTTCTTTGTGATCTCCCTGGCCCACCTGTACCTGCCCTGTCCCAGTACGACAGGACTGGGACACCGCGGTCCAGGTGCAGGCAGGACGCCAGGACCGGGCTGTGTGCTCTGCCTGCCCCATGTCTTTGTGGGGTGGTGAATCTTCTTAGTGAAGAATCGGACGGAACTTATACCGGTATATTCTATTTAACCAATTTTTGGATTGCATTTCCCATTTAACTAGGTATTACAACCTGAGATGGATTCGCCCAACCGGAATAATTGGCGTTTGTCCAATTTCTCATTCACTCACCTTGACAAACCAGCGACAATGTTGTACAGTAGTCCTGTACATATCGGAGGATGAAATGACCATTCAAACAACATACACGCAGGCACGCGATGGGCTGGCAAAGTTACTGGATCAAGTAACGCACAACCGCGAAGTGGTTGTGATTCAACGGCGGGGTGAAGAAGAAGTAGCCATGATTGCCGCTTCAGAACTGGAAAGTCTGATGGAGACTGCCTATCTGCTGCGCTCACCCGCTAATGCCGAACGGCTGCTTTCTGCGCTTGGGCGAGCATTGAAAAATGAGTCCCAACCGTTGACGGTTGATGCTTTGCGGCGCGAGATTGGTCTTGAGTAAAAAGGCGCGCACGGCGGTATTCCAACCAGAGTTCATCGAAGATTTACGTTTCTGGGTGGAAACCGACCGGAAGTTGGCGATCCGGGCATTCGATTTAATCGAGGCTATTTTGAGAGATCCCTTTGAAGGAATTGGCAAGCCCGAACCACTCAAGTATTTGACGCCGGGTGCATGGTCAAGAAGGCTGACACAGGAGCATCGAATTGTGTATCTGGTTCGGGATGATCAGATCGATTTCTTGCAGGCAAGGTACCATTACTAGGATTTGGTTTCCCAAAAAATTCAGCGTCTCGCACTTATTGAGCGAGGCGCTGATTTTGTTTGGAGGAATGTATGAAGTCTTAGACTCGGACCGCAGGTCGAAACTTATACCGATATGTTGGATCACATAAAATTTTCGGTGACGATATAGATTAAAGAAACGGTCATAAAAGGCGAATTCGGAAACGCTATCAAAATGAGTTTTATAATGCAGAAGAGTAAACCCAAATCCAACGGTCATCAATACGTTTAAATTTTGGACAGGCAGGGTATTTTATTGGACAAAACTTCAATGTCCGTCCATGCCAAAATTTGATGTGCCCATATAGTTCAAACGTAAAGAGGCCCTCTTCCGTATGAACATTAGGGGGAGCTGGCTCATATTTCAGGTCTTCCCCGTATTTTAGCGTAACTTTTGTGCAACTAGAAGGCAAAGTGCTTTAAACCGCAAAAACCAGCACTTTAACAATTGAGCAAAATCCATTATGCTCATGGACTACCCAGGAGGGTTTCATGAGCGAAAAACAACCTGACACCATCACCT
>DATKLX010000109.1:0-14573 GCA_035542155.1 Anaerolineaceae bacterium | reverse complement strand
ACCCGTCATTCCCCGCGGAGGCGACCACAAAAATCCCTGCGGCCTTCAGCGCTTTCACCGCAGGTTGGAGAGCGTTGGCATCACACCCTTCTGTTTCCGGGCAGCCCCAGGAGTTGTTGAGCACATCGGCTGCCCGGGCCGGGTCGCCATCTCGCAGCGGGTTGCCATTTTCGGGAAAGGGAGCGAGCATAAACTGCATGCAATCCAGGTAGAACCCCACGTTGCCCATATTGCGGGCTTCATTGGCGCAGCCAATCCACTGCGCCCCCGGGGCCACGCCGGTTTTAGTCCCCAGAATTGTTCCCAGGGTGTGGGTTCCATGGCCGCCATAATCCACCGGCGCAGCAGTGTGGAACCATGGGTCCCACCAGTTGTAATCATTCTGGCCGCCCGCGCCGCGGTAGCTCGCCGCGAGATCGGGATGATCGACCTGCACTCCACTGTCGGACTGGCCCACGACTACACCCTTCCCGGTGACCCCCAATTCGCTCCAGACCCGGTCCGCACCAATATTGGTCAGGTTCCATTGCGGCCGGGTGGGGGCGGGTTCGTCTCCCCGAGAAACTACCAAACCTGCCGGCAGGGGCCGCAGGTGCGGGCTGTCCAGCACCCGGTCGACCTCGGGCTGGTTGGTAAGCCAGACGCGCATCCATGGTCCCGCGTTAACCTCCAGCCCATTTATTAAATAGTATGGTATATACGCGATATGCCACCGGTCCAGGGCCGCCCGCAGGTTTGCCTGGCTGGTATCTGCCTGGTGAACCAGGGTGCGGTAGACGTACTCGCGCCGCTCCGGAATGGATTGGATGGCCCGGGCAGGTGATAAATCTGCCTGATCTTTCAGAATGACAAAGAGCTGGTCGCCGTAAAAACCAGGCTGCCCCACCAAAGCGTAGATCACCCCACCGGCGACCCAGACCAGGACGGCCAGCGCCCAGCGCAGCGAGCTCGCCTGCAGCCCGCGCAGCGAGTTCCGCAGGGCATACAGGATCAGGCCGGATGCCAGGCAGACTGCCAGGCTCACCTGGCCGGCCTGGTTCACCCATTGGATCAGCTCTCCCGGTCCGCCGGTCACCCCGAGTGACAGCTCGGAGGGATCGACGAAAAGTAGAGGGAAGGCAGCGGTCAGGCCAACCAGCAGTTCGACCGGGGCTCGTGCCGGACGAACCTGCCAGCGCAGTACGACCAGCGGCCAGCCCAGCCCCGGGAGGACATACAGCAGCACCCATTCGTGCCCCCGCAGTCCAAACCCGGTCACAATTACGGCCAGCGCCGTCGCGGCCAGCCAGCCCAGGGCCAGGAAACGGCCAAACGTTTCACCCTCGGCGGAATCATTTTGATTTTGAAACAGGCCCATTTCCAGGATCCAGGCCACAGCCAGACCGAGGAGCAGAGCAGCCACGACGTTGAGGAGGATATCCTCCGGCGAGCCCAACGCTCCCCACGCCAGCCAGGGCAGGCCGACCAAACCGGCCAGGATCAGGGCAATGGAAACGCCGCCTGGGCGGCCTCTCAGAGAGTTCCGGACGGGCCGCAGGGACCGGCGGTCGAGCCATAGGCAAATCGCCAGGAAAACAAGGGTCATGACGATCTGGAGCAGGTTGCCGAGCTGAGTCTGGACCATTCCGACCAGCCGAATCGGGGTGAGGATCAGGCAGAACCAGCCTGCCAGCGCCCAGGAGCGGAACGCGCCTCCCGGTGGAGTTCCTTTCCAGGAACGGGCCAGCATAGAGAAGGGGATCACCACGCCCAGCCCGTAAACCAGTTGGATGATCGCCTGTACTGAGTGCAGCGACGACCGCGCGCCCTCGTTAATTAGCTCATCGACCAGCCAGGAGCCACCCTGGGTGGCGGCGGTCAGGATGACGACCCACAGGGATGCAAGCACCAACGCAAGCATGGGACTGCACCCACCCGATCGCGATTCCGAAGTGGAGCTGGTATATGCGTCCATTCTGGCTATTCTCCTGCGCTCCAGCGCATCAAAGGACGGGTTTCAGATCGACGGGCGACCTCAATAAAACCGGCGCTGCGAAATGCAGAGGCCAGGCCGGTAAAGACGAACTCCCCCGGGACAGTCTCATCCCGCGGCTCGTGAGGGTAAGCCTCGACGATCGCTGCTCCCCGCTCGCGGGCAAATTTCACCGCTTCCTGGACCAGGCGGAGCATGATCCCTCTCCGCCGGTAGGGGCGGGGAATAAAGAAGCAGGTGATCGACCAGACAGGCTGCTCGTCCACCCGTTTCATGATCCGTGAATTCTCCAGGCCGGGAAAGGTCTCTCGCGGCGCGACGGCGCACCACCCCACCGGGTGGTCGTCCTGGTAAGCCAGCAGCCCGGGCTCTTCGCCCCGCTCGACGATGCCCTTGAACAATCTGCGGTTGCCTTCGCCAACCTGGCGATTGTATTCCGCGCGCGGGATCCGCCACCACATACACCAGCAGCCTCCCACTGCGCCCTTCGCGCCAAAAAGAGCTTCCAGGTCTGGCCAGCGCTCGGGAGTGAGGGGAAGGACTTTCAATCGGCCTGGATCGAACGGTTCAGTCGGTTGGGCGCGCGGCATACGGCCTCCTCAGGTGATGATCTGCCTGTTTTTATTATACTCTCGCTGAGATTTGTTAATCTTAATTCAGGGTTTACGGAATAACGTTTGGCACTATGCTATACTGAAATCAATCATCTTGACCCTTTATGGGGCTGGTACTACAATAAATACGGACTGTGTATTTATACGACAACCATACCAGCGCAGCGATCTGCTTCCCCTAAAGGAGAAACGAATGGATGATTTTCTCTTCCGCGGTAAGCTGGCAGACCTCGACTCTCAGGTATACGAGCTGACCCAGCTTGAAGCCGAGCGCCAGTTTCGAAAATTGATCCTGATCCCCAGCGAAAGCCAGGCTCCCGCGGCCGTGCGGGAAGCCCTGGGATCAGTTTTCCAGAATATCTACGCGGAGGGCTATCCCGACGAAGAAACGCGCGGGATGAGTGAAGAAGAAATCCTGGACTATCCAGCTCGCCTGGCCTATTACCGGCGCTATTCTGACCCGCGCTATTACAAAGGGGTCGAATATGCTGACACGGTCGAAGAGCTAGCCCGCCGGCGCTGCGCGGAAGCCTTCGCGGCCAATGGGTACACCGTCGACCAGATCCAGGTCAACGTACAGCCGCTGTCCGGCGCGCCGGCCAACAACGCAGTCTATACGGCTCTGCTCAACCCGGGAGACGCGATCCTGGGTATGAACCTGCTCCACGGCGGCCATTTGAGCCACGGCTCTCCGATCAATCGCTCCGGAAAGTTATACCAGGCTTTCCACTACACCGTCGACCCGATGACAGAAAAAATCGATTACGATGCCGTCCAGGCGCTGGCCACCGAGCACAGTCCAAAAATCATCATCGCCGGGTATTCCTCCTATTCATGGGTGCCTGACTGGGCCCGCTTCCGCGCCATCGCCGATTCGGTCGGCGCCACCCTCATGGCAGACGTCTCGCATATTGCCGGGTTGATCGCCGCCAGGATCGTCCCCTCGCCGGTCGGACATGCCCAGGTGATTACTTTCACCACCCATAAGACCCTCATCGGTCCGCGTGCGGCGTGCATCCTCACCACCGATTCTACCCTGGGTAAGAAGATCGACCGGGCCGTGTTCCCCGGCGAGCAGGGCGGCCCACACGTTCACGCCATGGCTGCCCTGGCGACCACATTCAAGCTGGCCCAAACCCCCCAGTTCAAACAGCTCCAGGAACAGATCGTACGTAACTGCAGGGTCCTCAACGATCGCCTAAAAGAGCGCGGCTTCCACATCCCCTTCAATGGCACCGATACCCACCTCACCAACATCGACTGTAAGAGCATCGTCGGGCCAGATGGAACGCCTCTTTCAGGCGATTTGGCCGCGCGCATCCTCGATATCGCCGGCCTAGTTTGCAACCGTAACACCATCCCCGGCGACAAGGCTGCCTTGCAGGCCTCGGGCGTGCGTATGGGCACTCCCTGGATGACCCAGCGGGGGTTGAAAGAAGAGCAAATGGTCCAGGTCGCGGATATCATCGCAGATATCCTCCATGCAACCCGGCCGTACACCATCGAGACCCGCAAAGGACCGGCGATCCGCGCCAAAGTCGATTTTTCCGTGCTCGAAGAAGCCAGAATCAAAGTGCGCAGCCTGGCGGAGAAAGCTGGCGCAGACTTGCAAACCTCCCGCCACGGTTATCCCCATTTCAATTACCTGGACGACCGGCCCGGCGACGGGGCCAGCCGCGTGGAGCTGGACCTGACCGGCGAGCACGTGCGCTCCTTCCTGAACTATGCCCTGACCAGCGATATCGAAACGCTGCAGCCAGGCACGAGCCAGCTCACCCTGCTCAAGACCCCGCGCGGCGAGGTCGCTGGTACGCTGGCCTGCGTGAACGCTTACCATTTCAAGCTCACCGTCCCAGGCGCGCAGGCTGGCCTGGCGGCGACCTGGCTGCGCGACCTCTCCGATGGCTTCGTGGCCTTCGACGCGGATATCACCCGCCGCATCCCCGGGCCAGTTGTCGTTCTCGCCGCGCCTGCCGCGGAAGCCCCAGTGATCGACGGCGACCCGGTTGCGGAGCGTAAACCCTTCTTCATCGGTATCTCCACCGAAGAGGGACAGCCGCTGCCGGCCTTTGTCTGGCAGGAGAGCGATGGCAGCACGCTGCGTAAAACCTCTCTCAACGAAACCCATAAGAAGATGGGCGCCAGGATGGTCCCCTTCGCCGGTTGGGAGATGCCGGTCTGGTATTCCTCGGTGGTCGAAGAACACCTGGCGACCCGCCAGGCTGCAGGCCTTTTCGACGTTTCCCACATGGGCGTGTACCAGGCCGAAGGGCCGGATGCACTCTCCTTCCTGGACAGCGTCTGCGGCAATGATATCGCCGCCCTGGCGGTGGGTGAATCGGCCTATACCCAGTTCCTCACCCCCGAAGCCGATGTGATCGATGACGGTCTGGTCTACCGCCGCAGCCCTGAGAAATATCTGGTGGTGGTCAATGCCTCCAATGACGACAAAGACTGGGCCTGGCTGAATGCCGTGCGGGAAGGCAAAGTTTGCGTCGACGAGCGGCGCCCCTGGGCAACCGCCTTCGGACGGGAAGTGGTCCTGCGCAACCTGCGCGATCCCAAAGAGGGCCCCGATATGCGCGTGGACATCGCTCTGCAGGGGCCGCGCTCGAAGGACATTCTCCTCGCCCTGGGCACCGATCCCAAGACGCGGAAAAAGATCAACGCCCTCAAACGCACCGAGCTGTGCGATGCTACACTGGGCGGGTTCGACCTGGTCGTTTCACGCACCGGCTACACCGGCGAAAAGATGGCCTTCGAGCTCTTCATCCACCCGGAAAAAGCCCCCGCCTTTTGGGACGCCCTCCTCGAAGCGGGTAAGCCAATGGGTCTCAAGCCCTGCGGCTTGGGAGCCCGCGACTCGCTGCGCACCGAGGCCGGCCTGCCCCTCTATGGCAATGAAATGGGCGGCGAGATGAACCTCGGGGTCGCTGAAGCGGGGTTTGGCTCTTACGTAAAAACTTACAAGGCCTGGTTTGTCGGGCGCGAAGCCTACATCCAGCGCGAGAAATGCCGCACGGGCATCGTGGTCCGCTTCCGCTTCACCGAAAAGGGCGTTCGTATGGCCCATCACGGAGATCCGGTATTGGACAAGAAAGGCAGGGTGATCGGCCAGGTGACCAGTTGTGCGGTCGACAGCGATGGTTTCCTCACCGGCCAGGCCTTCATCGAAGAAAAATCCGCCGAGGAAGGTACGCAGATCGCCATCTTCCAGAGCGCTCCAACCGCCGCCGGCAAAGCCCCTGCGGAGCTAAAGGTAGGTGACCGGTTGGTCCTACCTACGCCGGCTGTGGTGACCAGCCGGTTTCCGAAGTGAATCTGAGTGAGAACGAGTCGATGCGGGCGTCAATCGCCCGCATCTTCACCTCTCCTCTTGGAAAGGGTTCGTTTGTTGAGCTTTCACCGGTATCCACCGATCCACGCCAGAAGAGACCCGGCCGGACGGATTTTATGTAGTGATCTTCAAAGGAGACATCAAGTTTATGCAAACCCCTTGGGACCATCGTTATGCTCAACGCACTCAACGAATGGGAAGTTCGGCGATCCGAGAATTACTCAAATTGACTGAACAACCAGATGTAATTTCCTTCGGCGGGGGTATGCCAGCACCGGATGTATTTCCGGTCAAAGAAATCCAGGAAGCCTGTACGCGCGTCCTGACCAACTTCGGCGCGACCGCGCTCCAGTACGGCGCCACGGAAGGGTACACACCCTTACGTGAAATGATCGTGCGCCATTCCGCGCGCTACGGCATTGTAGTAACGCTAGAGAACGTACTGATCACCTCCGGCTCGCAGCAGGCGCTCGACCTGCTTGGAAAGATCTTCATCAACTCCGGCGACCGGATCCTGGTTGAGTCTCCTACTTACCTGGGTGCGCTCCAGGCCTGGAATGCCTATGGCGCGGAATACGTTGCCGTCCCCTCCGATGAGAACGGCATGATCACTGACGCCCTGGAAAACGCCCTGCGCACTGGACCCAAATTCATTTATGTCCTGCCCAACTTCCAGAACCCCACCGGCACCACTCTTTCCCTCGAGCGCCGCAAGCAGTTGGTGGAGCTGGCCGACCGTTACGGTGTGCCGATCATCGAAGATGACCCTTACGGACAATTGCGCTATGAAGGCGAAAACCTCCCCTCGGTCGTAGAGCTCGATGGGCACATCCATCCCGGAAACGGCGACTGCTGCTACCGCGGGAACGTCATCTATTTGAGCACTTTCTCGAAGATTCTGGCGCCCGGCATCCGCCTCGCCTGGGTCATCGCGCCGCCGGAAGTCATTCGCAAGCTGGGTCAGGCCAAACAGGGCTGTGATCTGCATACGGCCACTTTCAACCAGATCGTCGCCCACGAAGTTGGCAAGGGCGGCTTCCTCGACCAGCACGTCAAGGTGATCCGCTCTGTGTACCGCGAGCGGCGCGATGTGATGCTCGACGTCCTGGAAGAGACCATGCCAGCGGGCGTCTCCTGGACCTACCCCCAGGGCGGCCTGTTCCTCTGGGCGACTCTGCCGGATGGGATGAACTCAGAAAAGCTGCTCAAGCCGGCCATCGAGGCCAAAGTCGCCTTCGTCCCCGGCGCCTCCTTTCACCCCTGCGGCGGCGGACAGAACACCATGCGCCTCAATTTCTCTTACCCCACTCCCGAGCGCATCCAGGAAGGCATGGTCCGTCTCTCCGGCATCATCCGCGCAGCGGTAGACAACTAAAGAAGATTCAACAAGAGGGCACAGACTGTCCTGCCTGCACCTGCCTGCACCTGCCTGCACCTGTGGTGCGGCACAGGTGTGGTGCGGCATAGGTGGACGGGCAGTCCAGGGAAATCTCAGAGAAAAAAAGAGAGCAGAGAAAAGAGAACGGAGAATAGTGCCGAAAGGACTATTCTCCGTTCTCTTTTCTCTGTTTTTCTCTCCGTGTCCTTTGTGTGCTCTGTGGCCGATTTTTTTAACCCTGCCACACTTTGAAGTCTTGGAGGATCGAGCCGCCGATGAATTCACGCAGGATCGAGTTATCTGGGACCGGGTCGGGCTGGACGGGCAGGAACCACTCCAGGAAGGCCAGCAGCCGCTTTGCTTCGATATACTCCGGTGTCCCATAGGGAACCTGGCGCAGCAGCGGCTCGACCAGCGGCTTGAGGATCGAAATTTCATACGCCAGCGCCGAGTTGAACATCGCTTTGGCATTTTCCTGGTACGGGAAGATATGCCGTTTCTCGCCGCGCCGCACCGATTCCCACCGCCCGATCGTTTGTTGGGCCGAATAGCCCCGCTCGCGCGCATCCCGGGTGATCCTCCGCATCAGCCGCGTGTCGGTCGTGGAGATACGGTTGTAGTGGTCCAGGTTGAGCTGGGTCAGGCAGGAGACATAGATGCGGTAGGTTTGCTCGATCGGTACTCCGGGCAGCAGCCTGGGATTCAGCCCGTGAATGCCTTCCAGGATGACCAGGTTATCCCTGCGCAATTGGACGATCTCGCCCGGCTCGCTCCGTCCCAGGCGGAAATTATAGCGGGGCAATTGAACCTTATCCCCTGCGACCAAATGCTTTAGATCTTCATTTAAAGTTTCGCGGTTCAGTGCACCGAGCGACTCGTAATCGAGCTGCCCGTCTTCGTCGCGTGGGGTCAACTCCCGGTCGACGAAGTAATTATCCATTTCAAGCGCGAAGGGCGAGAGACCCTGCGCAAGCAGTTGAACGGCCAACCGCTTGGAAAATGTCGTCTTCCCGGAGGAGGATGGTCCCGAGATGAGCACGATCCGTACCTCATCCCGCTGCCCGGAGATCTCTTCGGCGATTTCACTGATCTCGTGCTCGTGAAGCGCCTCGGAGACCAGGGCGATTTCGCGGATCCGCCCGGCTTTGATCGCGTCGTTCAACACACCCACGCTGTCGATTCCGAGGCGGGTCAGCCAGTCGCCGTACTTGCGGAAAGTCAGCAGCAGCCGCGGCGATTCGGGCATGGGTAGCAGTTTAGTCGGCGAATGGCGGCGCGGGTACTGGAGGACAAACCCATCCCCCATTGGCCGGATGGCAAACCATTTCAGGTAGCCGGTCGAGGGGAGCATGTAGCCGTGATGGTAATCCTGGTGCGGTCCCAGGCGGTAGAGGACGAGGGTGTCCTTCTGCCGATAGGCGAGCAGCCGTACCTTGTCGGATTGTCCCTGGGATTGAAAATAGGTAATCGCTTCGTCCAGGGGCACAATCTGGCGCTCGAACGGCAGGTCTGCGGCGACCAGGTCCTGCATATGCTTCTGCAGCGCGTCCATTTCCTCTTCGCTCAACGGTGGGCGGTCGATCACCTGGCAGAAGAAGCCGCCGGAAGAAATCGAATGGTCGATGGTCAGAGTAGCCGTTGGGAATAAATCTTCGAAGGCCACTTCCAGCAGAAACGTGACTGAGCGCCGGTAAATGCGCGCCCCATCCGCGTCCGCCATGGTCACCGGTTTGACTTTCGCCTCGATATCGATCGGATAAGTCAGCTCGCGAAGCTGGCTGTTGACCACCGCTCCCATGATCGGCGCGGGCGATTCAGCGGCGATCAGCTCGAGGAATTTCCCGATCGGCGTTCCCCGCGGCCCTTCGAACCGGCGGCCATCGGGAAGCTGGATTTCGACGTTGGGCGAGTTCTCCACCGGATGAACGCCATTCGCCGGCGCGGCCTGCGTTTTTTGAGAAATCGGTCCTGTTTGTCTCATATCGCTTCAATTTACTTTCTATCTACAAGACGGTTATTGTACCACCGTGTCCTTAACCGTTACAGCAATCGTGCCGGATGGCTCAGCGGAGCTTCTCGACCGCGACATCCAGTTCTTCCTGCGCAGTCTTCATCGCTTCCTCAGGCGCAGCACTTCCGGACCAGATCGCCTGGATTGCCTTCGCCAGCGGATCCTTCACCGCGGCCGCGAAGGGAGAAGGCGATCGGGCAATCCCCAGCCTGAGCGCGTCCCCAAATCCGGTGACCACCAGTTCCCTGGCAATCTCCGCATCGTCGAAGACCACGGAAGTGGTGGGGATGGTCCTGTTGAGCAAGGCCAGTTTTTTTTGTACCTCCTGGCCCGAGAGATAACGCATCAGGTCGAGGGCGATGGATTGGTTACCGCGGTCGACGGCATTTTGGGTCAACATCAATGCCTGGACGTCGACCATGGGTTTCCCCATGGGGAGGATCCCATAGTTAATGCCGCTTTTTTCGATCCCTGGGATGGCCTGCGGCCCCGTCCACCACATACCCACGTCACCTTTTTCAAAAGAGTCCTTACAGGTTTCTGGTGAATTCTCCGCGGGGGAAACCTCATTGAGACTGGACAGCCAATCCGCCGCGTTGATCGCTTCGGGCGTATCCAGGAAACCGCGGCCGTTTTC
Organism: Anaerolineaceae bacterium; assembly: GCA_035542155.1. Lineage (GTDB taxonomy): Bacteria > Chloroflexota > Anaerolineae > Anaerolineales > Anaerolineaceae > DATKLX01. Next base: position 4,624 of record DATKLX010000109.1, on the reverse strand, counting down.
ATCGACGTACATAGGGATGCCAAACCCAAAAAAGACCGGGGCGAGATCCCCCGCCACATCCGGGGAACCGCTGCTGAAACCCGGGTTGCAGATCAGCGTCTTTCCAGTGTTGGTTTGAAACTGCCTGGCCCGATCCAGCAGAGCGGCGAAATCCAGCGGGTCTTTGGGCAGGTATTCTTCTTTCACGATTTCCTTGTTGTATACCAGCGCCAACCCCGACTGGGCCTGCGGCAGGCCCCAGATTTTTCCCTTCCAGATCACCCCGTTCGCAGCGGCGGGTTCGAACAGATCGAACAACAGACCCTGGTTGAGATCGGGGCCATCCAGGGGGACGATATTCTTATGTTCAGCCAGGCTGCCGATTACGGAATTGTTCCAGGCGATCACGTCAGGCCCCAGGCCGGCCTGGATGGCGATATCAACCGTCGAATCAAAATTAGGCGGGGTGATCAGCTCGACCGTTACGCCGGGATGGGTGGACTGGTAATCTTCGATCACCTGGTCGATCGCCACCAGTTCATCGGCGCTCCAGCGGTGCCAGAGAACCAGGTTGGTTGTCTTTGCCGACTCCCGCGGTTGCTGTGGAGCGCGCTGGAAATCCAGCGCTTCCTGAACCACTTGTTTGACTGCTTCTGGGGTTGGGGATACAGACGGAGCAGGCGTTATTGACGCGAGAGCCTGAGTCGGCTGTTCTTCAGGCAGGGGTTGTGGGCTCTTCGAGCACGCTGCCAGAATCATACCGATAAGGATTAATATACCAGCCCAACGATAAAGATGACGCTGCATTCATCCTCCCCGAACCAAAGTCATTGATTCTACCATCATAAATTTTCTTCATTGGATTTATTTTATTCGTTTCGGAGAAGATTTTCTATCATGCAAAAGAAGTATCTACGCACCCTCCCCCAAAACCCGTTAACCGGATTTTGGGGGAGGTTTCAGGCGAAGTCCTTCGAGCGCGATAACAGGCGCAAACCCTGACGGTCGGCCTGGCCAGGCGGTTTGATTAGCCCTTGACCGCTCCGGCCGCCACACCTTTGATAATCGAATCCTGGCTGGTTAGATAGAATATGATAATTGGAATAATTGCCAGGACAAGCAAAGCCATCATGGCGCCCATATCCTGGCTGCCATAGCCCCCCCGCAGATATTGAACCGCGATGGGGATGGTTTTATAGTTGTTGCCGATCACCAGGTAGGGTAACAGATAATCATTCCAGATCCACATAGTATTGAGAATGGCAATCGTAATCGTAATTGGCCTGAGAATCGGAAGGACAACCAGAAAGAAAGTCTGAATCGGGCTGCATCCGTCAATCGTTGCGGCTTCCTCGACCTCGCGCGGGATGGTCTTGATGAAGCCGCTATAGATGAATACCGATAATCCTGCTCCAAATCCAAGGTAGATAAAAATAATCCCGATCGGGTTATCCAGGTGAAGGATATTTGCCATCTTTGACATGGTGAACATCACCATCTGAAAGGGAACGATCATGGAGGAAACTAATAAATAATACAGAAAGGTGCTGCCCCTGGATCTCACTCGGGTAATGCACCACGCGGTCATAGACGTAAAAAGGATGATGACCGCCACAGAAAACACCGTGATGAACAGGGAATATCCAAAAGAGGTAAGAAATCCAGTTTTTTCGATCCCGTTGGTGTAATTTTTAAATCCGACAAAGGTTTGCGCATTGGGCAGCTCAAAAGGGGTATCGGCAATATAAAATCTACCCTTGAATGAGTTCCACAGAATGATCAGCATGGGCATGAGATACAGGATCGCCAGAATCAGCAAAAAGCCAAAAATTACATTATCCTCGAAGCGTTTTCTCTCGGTCATCAGCTTTCAATCTCCCTGGTCCGGTTCATGCGGAGCTGGACCAATACGATAATTGCCACGAAAATGGAGAATACGACAGCCTTTGCTTGACCCACTCCTTCATAGCCGTTTCGGCCGTAAAAAGTATTGAAAATATCCAGCGCGAGCATGGCCGTTTCTTTTCCCGGAGCGCCTGCCGTGAGCGCGAGGTTCTGGTCAAAAAGCTTGAAGGAATTTGTTAATGTAAGGAATGTACAGATGGTGATCGATGGCATGACCAGCGGGATGGTGATGCTCCGTAAGGATTGCAACTCGTTTGCGCCGTCTATTTCGGCAGCTTCAAAAAGTTCGGTGGGGATGCTCTGAATGCCGGCGATGTAAATGATCATCATGTACCCGACCATCTGCCAGTTCATTAAAACCACCAGGCCCCAAAATCCATATTCTGCCTTGTACGTAATGTCGACCCCAAAATTGACCAGGACCCCGTTGATAATTAACTGCCAGATATAACCTAAAACAATCCCACCGATGAGGTTGGGCATGAAGAATACGGTCCGAAAGAGATTGGTGCCTCTTATACCGCGCGTTAGCAGGAGGGCAAGCAAAAAGGCAAGGAGATTGATCGTAACTATCGAAATCGCAGCGAACTTCGCCGTAAATATCGCTGCGTTAATAAAATCTCGATCCTCCGAAAAAGCCCGAACGTAATTTTCTACTCCCACCCATCTTGCGTTTGTCACGGTGGTAAATTTCGTAAATGACAGGTAAATTCCCATGAGAAATGGAATAAAAAAGGAAATGAAGAATGCGGCGAAGGTCGGAACTGTAAAAAAGGCATAATATCGTAATGGCATTTTTTGCATAGGATTATCCTTCGTGTTCTTCCATTCGGGCCTGGTCTCCTTCTGCCCTATACACCGATGTGATGCTTTGGAAACTCACCCTGCACTTGGATTCGTGCAGGGTGAGTTTCGTAAGGGAATCTGTTGGATTAGGACTTGCCCTTTTCAGCCTTCCATTGATCGATAAACAATTGTTTTACGTCATCCCATTTCATATTTCCCTGTGCATACTTCAACAGGGCAGCGCCAAAATTGTCCTTGAAAGTCTGGCTCGGGAAGACGACGAAGTTCCAGGATACATTGTACAAATTGGTGTCGCTGATGTAGCGAATAATCTCTTTCGCCAGTGGGTCGGTTGGTTTTTCGTTCTCGGCAAAAGTATCGAAGGGTGCGATAAACTTCAGATCATTGGTGACGAAAGCCTTGCCGGTCGGGCTGCTGTACAGCCAGTAGATGAAATCCTCGGCAAGTTTCTGCTTCTCTGGCGAAGCCTGCTTATTGATCGCGAAGAAGTTCTCGGTTCCGACGCAGAGCGCTTGTTTCTCCTCGCCTGGCATGCCGGTATAAATCGGCAGGAATTTCACATCCTCCGGCTTGACGACATTTCCATCGACCCCCGAGATTTGACCCCAGGCCCAGTTCCCATTTTGCACCATCGCCGATTGGCCCAGGGCAAACTCTGCCATGGAATCGTCCACGCTCTTGCTGCCAAGCAGCTTGGGGCTGGTTACCGAGTTATTCAGATAGAGATCGAAGATGTTCTTAAAGTTGTCGGAATATTGGAACTTAATTTCTTTGGTCGCATTGGGATCTTTAATGTCAACCTTATTGTCTCGGAATTCATAAAAAACAGGGACATTGGCGAGGTGGGTCTGCCAGCGCCAGTCTTCGCCTTTTTTCAAAGAAGTCGAAGAAAATACGCCTTTGATTCCCAACTGGCCTTTCTTGGCGGTCATGTCCTCGACAACTTCTTTCAACTTGGCGAAATTGTTGACTTCATTTATGGACTTGGCTTTAGCGTCGCTCAAGGCGAAATACTTGTTCATAATGGCGTTGTTGTAAATGATCCCGTACCCCTCCACAACGTATGGGATACCAAATACGCCATCCCCATCGGTTACGGCCATGGATTTATCGGAAAGATGTTTATACAGCTCGGAATCCTTCAGATCAGCAGTGTAATCTTTCCACGCTGCATACCCAACCGGGCCATTGATTTGGAACAATGTAGGGGCATCTGCTTTCGCAATTTCTGACTTAAGGGTTTGCTCGTAGGTACCCGCGGCAGCAGTGACTACCTTCAGGGTTACACCTGTTTCTTTTTTGTATGCATCAGCAATTTTGGCATAAATATCCGCGACTTCGGGCTTGAAATTTAGATAGTAGACCTCTCCACCACCTGCAGCGGCGGGAGCCTGGGTCGGAGCAGCGGCGGGAGCTTCCGTCGGAGCGGCCGCGGGAGCTTCCGTCGGAGCGGCCGCAGGCGGCTGGGTCGCTGCGGGAGCTGCTGGGGCCTCGGTTGGCGTGGGGGTCGCAGCCGGGGCGCAGGCGGTCAGGACGAACACCGCAATCAGCATGATGCTGGTGACAAACATCAGTTTCTTGGACATCTCTTAATTCTCCTTGTACGTTTGCTTGCAGAAATTTCCCATTGGAAGGGTCTGAACCTTCCAGATAGGAACTTCACGGGGTATTCTACTGAAATTGAAATAGGTTTTATCTCTGGTTCAGATGATCACCTCCTTTTTTCTGAAACCTGGTGTTGCACAATCGATAGATCTTACACCGCACCTGCCATTCCAGCTAGACGGCGTCCTGGATGAGCAGCATGGGTGCGGGCAGGCATGAAATCTCCTCGAGGTAGCTGCGAATCGGGTTCGCGTTCGATACGGGCAAATCGGCAGCCAATTGACCACCCCGACTGATGAATCGATCGAGTCGGAACGCTTATCCCCAG
>DATKLX010000108.1:0-7777 GCA_035542155.1 Anaerolineaceae bacterium | reverse complement strand
ACTCCGCCGGCGGGTTGAGGATGATCGCGTCGTCTTCATGAACGTCGCCGCCGATCAACTGGCTGTAGGTGTCGGAGGTTGCCCCGATAGTGATGTCTACCGCGCTGGCCTGGTTGTTTTTCAACAGATACACGACTCGCTTGCCGTTGCGAACGCGCACGGCCCGGTTGGGTACCAGAAGCACATCGTGGAGCTGCGTCGCGACGATGTTCACCGCGGCGGTCATCCCCGGGCGTACTGCGTCGTCTGCGTCGGTCAACTCGACGGTCACGGTAAAATTGACCCCGCCCTGTACGGTCTGGCCGACCCGCGCCACCTCAGTCACCTTGCCGTTATAGCTTTTCTCGGGGATAGCGTCAAAGGTGAGGGTCACTGGCTGGCCGACCTCGATCCGGTTGATATCTACCTCGGAGACGGGAACATCCACCAGCAGACGGGAAAGATCGTCGATGCGGAAAGCATAGGAGGCGGTTGCGCTCGAGGCGGAGCCGGCTCCGCCCGCCGGGCCTGCCGAGGAAAGTTCGCCGGATGCCTGGTCGCCCACCATAACGTTGACCGCGGTCATCGACCCTGCGAACGGAGCTTTTATATACGCCGTGTCGAGCGTGGCCTGGATTGCATCCACTTTCGCCTCGGCGGCGGCGATGTCCTGCGGGTCCGCGCCGTTCCTCAGGCGCTCGTACTCGCGCTGCGCATCTTCCAGCCTGGATTGGGCCACGGAAACGTTTGCGTCGGCCTCGGCGATGTCTTTTGGATCGGCCTTGCCCTTATACCAGTTGAGGTTGATCAGAGCCTTGTCGCGCTTTTTCTTCGCGTTTTCCAGGTTGGCCAGCGCCAGGGCGCGGGCTGGATCGTCCTCCGGCCGGCTCGTGACGGTATCGTAATACCCCTGCAGGCGGTCAACCTCGTCTTGCGCCAGGATGTAGTTGGCGTTCGCCGCGGCGATCTGGTCGGGGGTGGAGCGGTAATCCAGGTTGAGCCGGTGCTGTTTGGCGTCATCCAGCCCTTTCCGCGCCTGGACGACGGCCAGTTGCGCCTGCGTCTGCGCGCTCGTGGAGGTTTTTAGATTATCCAGGGCGCGCTGGGCATTGACCAGGTCGGCCCGGGCAAGGATCACGTTCTGGGGAAGGCTGCCTGGATCCAGCTCCGCCAGGACCTGGTCCTTCTCCACCTTTTGATCGAGCTGGACGCTGATCTTGGAGACCTGGCCGGTCGTCTGCCAGTTCAGCGTAACCGTCTGGTTTGCCCGCACGGTCCCGGTCGCCCCAACCGTTGCCGTCAGGTCGCCTTTTTTCGCCACCTCGGTGTCGTAGGCACTTTGGGCGGCCGCCTGGGCCGTTTGCTGTCGAGTATACAGGTAGTATCCCCCTCCCGCCAGGAGAAGAATCACCACCCCAATCCACACAATTCGTGATACTTTCATAGCGTTTCTTCCATTCATTCTGACAAGATGTGCTCGATGTGTTTTTTTAAAAACAAATTCCACCGAAAGGTGGATTTGTGTAGAAGACTACAGGTCTTACCCGAACCCTACCCTTTACTTGCCGGTCAGGTAAATTACTTACCAATTAAACTATTTAGCAAGTAAAATAATAGGCCACCCCAGCCAGGTTGTCAAGAGCTTCTGGAATGCTGAAACCTGCTTTTATAAAACCTCAACGTTTCGTTCGGAAATACTCGCTGTGGTTCAGTCCTTCGGATTCCAGCGCTTGACCAGCTCGCATTCGGTATCTTCCTGGAGTTCGCTCCAGTGAGCGATGGGGACTCTCAGGTAAGCGATCGCAGCGGTTGGCATGGTAATCAACTGTCTGGAGAGCATTTGGACGGTAAATTCCAGGCCGGGGTTATGTCCTACCAGCAGCACTGCCTCGACCTCATCCGGAAGACGGTTCAGCGCATCGAGGATCTGGGGTGCTTCGGCCATGTAGAGCTGGTCAACACATTCGACCTCTCTATTAAAATCGCATTGTTCTTTGATCGCCTTTACCACTGCCTCCGCGGTGACCCTGGCGCGCAGCGCGGGAGAGGAAAGAATCCGGTTCGGGCAGATCCTTTTTTTCCTGAGCAGATTCCCCATCCTGGCAGCCTCTTTTTCGCCGCGGGGGTTCAGTGGCCGATCGATGTCAGGTAAATCTTTGTCCTTCCAGCTCGATTTTGCATGGCGCATGATCAACAACGTTTTCATATCCCAATCCTTAGCCTGTCACTTCAGGATGACAGGCATTGATGCGATTCTACCCCATTATTGCGGCTGATTCTATCACAGGCAATTCAATTCGTCGATACTCGGACGGCTACCTCTGCTCGCCGTTCCAGCAAGCGCAGCAAGTAATTGACCGCGATCGCCAGTACCGATACGGCCAGACTCCCCGCCAGGATTTTTTGCGAATTGGCTGTGGTCACCCCTTCGAAGAGCAGCCGGCCCAGCCCTCCCGCGTTGATATACGCCGCGATGGTGCCAATCCCAATGATCGCGATTGCCGCCAGGCGGATCCCCGCCAGCAATAGGGGTAGAGCCAGCGGAAATTCCACCTTCCAGAACAGTTGCCAGCTATTCATCCCCATCGCTTTTCCCGCCTCGATCATCGCCGGATCGATCGAGACCAGTCCCACCAACCAGTTGCGCACCAGGACGAGCTGTGCGTAGGCAACCAGGGCGATCACCGCGGGGGTCAGTCCCAATCCAAACAGGGGGATCAGCAGCACGAACAACGACAGGCTGGGAATGGTGTAAATCACCCCCAGCACCCCCAGCACCGGTCCCCGAAGCCAGCGCAGACGGGCGATCAGCACTCCCAACGGAACCGCGATCAACAGTGAAATCGCCAGGGAGAGTCCCGCCATGCGCAGGTGTTCCGCCAGCAAAGTTCCAACCAGTTCCAGGTGGGTGACCAGGTACTCCATGGCTCAAACCCTCTCCTGGGTTTGTGGGAGATAGTTCGCCAGCGCCATGCGCACGTCGGAAAGGCTCACTCTACCGACCAGCCGGCCTTTCTCATCGACGACTGCCAGGGTTTCCGAACCGCTGCTCAACAGTTTGGAGAGCACGCTGCGCAGATCCTCCTGAGGATGGACTCGTAAGGCCCCATCCACAGGCATGCTGTTTATTTCTTTCTTACCAGGCGCGCTCCCACGCCTATCCAGCACGGATTGCACGGTGAGCAGGCTCAAACGGCGCAGAACGTTATTGGTGTCGACCAGCTCCTGCACGAATTCATCTTGCGGACGGGTGACGATCGCCAGCGGCGTGCCGTACTGGATCACCCGTCCGGCTCGCATCACCACGATCTGATCTGCCAGGCGAAAAGCCTCTTCCACGTCGTGAGTGACGAACAGGACCGATTTGTGGACCTTGCGGTGGATTTTATACAGCTCTTTCTGGAGGCTTTCGCGGTTAATGGCGTCTATCGCGGCGAAAGGCTCATCCATCAACAGAATTCTCGGGTCTGCAGCCAGGGCGCGGGCCAGGCCCACGCGCTGCTGCTCACCACCGGAAAGCTGGCGCGGATAACGTTTACAATAGCTCTGCGGCAGATCGACCATCTCCAGCAAATAATTAATCCGCTCCTCGATCACCTGCGGTTTCCATTTCATTAGCCGCGGAACGACAGCGATATTCTCGGCGATGGTCATATGCGGGAACAAACCAACCTGCTGGATGACGTAGCCGATGCGGCGGCGAAGCTGAATCGGGTGTAAATCGTGGACTTCGGTCCCGCCAATGAAAACCTGGCCGCTCGTCGGTTCGTACAGGCGGTTGACCATTTTTAAAAGGGTTGTCTTGCCGCAGCCTGATGGGCCCAGCAAGACCACGAAACTGCCGGCCGCGACCCGAAAGCTGACGTGATCCACGGCCGGCTTTGTATCGCTCGAATAAACCTTGGTGACCTCTACGAACTCGATCTCCTCAGAAAGTTCCTGGCCGGTCATTCCTGGAGGGGAAGAAGTCAGTATTTGAGCATTCCTCATTCCGCTACTTCAGCAGTCCTTTCATTTGTAGGAAATCTTTGGCGACCGCTGCAGGCTCTTTTTTGTCCGGGCCGTCTACCTGCCAGTTCAAACCCGACATGACGGCGTCGGTCAGCATGGGAGCGAGCTTGTTGAGCGTATCCGCAATTTTCGGATTGGCCTGCAAGGTATCCATGCGCACGACCGGGGCGATGTTATAGATCGGGTAGAAGTTCTTATCGTCTTTGAGCAGGGCCAGTGTATACCCGTTGATCTGCCCGTCTGTGCCAAAGGCGACGACGACGTCGATCTGGCCGTCGAGGAGCGCCTGGTAGCGCAGGCTGCCGGTGCCCAACTGCTTGGTATCTTTGAACTGGAAACCGCCGTAGGCTCCTTGCAGCCCCTTAATACCATCCTCGCGCTCCAAGAACTCGGCCGGGCCGCCGAGGACCAGTTGGTTGGCTTTCTGGGCCAGGTCCGAATAAGTCTTAATCCCATACTTATTCGAGCCGGCCTGCGTCATCGCCAGGGCCTGGGTATCGTTGAAGGGGGATGGATCCAGCCAGGTGAGCTTGAACTGCTCTTCATATCCTTTTTTGACGGTATCGAAAATCTGCTTCGGATCTGCGATGGGTTTCTGCTTCAGGACGGTGAGCAGCCCGGTCGAGGTGTACTCCGGGTATAGATCGATATCGCCTTTGGCGATGGCCGTCTGCGCGACCGGGGTGCCGCCCAGGTTCAGCTTGCGCTCCACCTTGAACCCGGCGTTTTCCAGAAGCTGGGCGTACATCTCCGCCACAATGAACTCTTCGGTAAAGTCTTTTGACCCGACTTTGATCGTTACGCCGCTGCCTCCACTGGGGGCGCTACTCGCGGCAGGAGCCGTGGTGGGAGTGACGGTCGCCGCGGGCGAACAGGCACCCAAGGCCAACCCGATGATAAGAATTAACGCAAATAACCTGTGGTGCCGAAATGGTGTACTCATATCTCCTCCTACTGGCTATTGCTCTACAACTGGATGGTTCTTCTTTCCCACACCCAGAGGGTTTCGGAAACTCTCTGGGTCTCGTCCCTTGCGCTACGCGTACCGGAACGCACGCTGAAACAATCCGAGGATCCCCTCCGAAGTCAGCGCCAGGAACGCGATGGGGATGGCTCCCACGAGCATAATCTTGACATTATACAAGGCGAAGCCGCGGGTGATAAAGTCCCCAAGCCCGCCGCCGCCGATAAAAGCCGCCAGCGTGGCGCTGGAGATCACCTCCACTGCCGTGGTGCGGATCCCGGCCAGGATAGTCGGTGCGGCCAGAGGTAGCTCCACCTGGCGCAGCACCTGGCGGGAGTCCATTCCCATCCCGTAAGCAGCTTCGATCACTGCGGCGTCCACGTTGCGCAGCCCGGCATAAGTGTTGATCAGCACCGGCGGGAAGGCCAGCACGGTTAAAGCGATCAACGAGGGCAGGAAACCCAATCCCAGGTAAGGCAGGGCGAGGAACAGAATCGCCAGGCTGGGCAGCACGCGGAATGCGTTGAAAAAATTGATCACCACCTGGGCAATCGTCGTCCGCCGCGCGATCCAGATCCCCAGGGGCAGGCAAACCAGGATGCTGATCGCCAGGGCGGCCAGGCTCAAGGCCAGGTGCTGGCGTGTCGCCTGCCAGAAACTGGCCTGATTCCGCGCATAGTATTCCCAGGCCCCTTGGATCAACTCCATGGTTTTTTCGTTGATTTCCCTTTCCTTTCAAATTCCATTCCCGGGTTAAGTATAACCCACATTCCGCACCTAAAAAGACAGAGCAAAAGAATTACCCGGCCTCAGCATTATCGGGATCTTCTGCCCGAACTGCCTGAAATGCCGAACGATCTCCCAGGTGGAATTTGATGCTACCCTGTAGTTTGTCTTTTCCAGAGAGCTGCAACCAACCACTACCGAAAGCTGGATCGTTTTCATCCTGGCCATCCCAGGTGAATTCAAAGCGTTCCTCCTTGCCCGTTTCGACGACTTCGCCGTCCAATGCTCCCGATACCAGTCCAAATTGGAATTCGCCCATTCCGTTTGGTTCTACACGGATAAATGCTTGAACCTCCATATTGAAATAGGTTTCATCCCACATTTCCATCTCGACAATCTGCCAAGTCCCTCCATACTTCATCGGTTCCTCCCATCCTGGTTCAATTTATCCCGTGTGGATCAAGTAACACTGGCAGACGCGTGGGCCGAAGAGTTGCAAAACCTGACGATGGATGGGACGCAGGTTGAGGACCTGACGGCTGGTCCGCTGTCCGTTGACCCAAATCGACAGGAGATCAATCCCCTCGAAGAGCTGAAATACCCAGCGAATCGTCGGTGTTGCGGTAGGTTGGCCCTTTTGATCCGGGATCGTTTCGCTGTTTTTCTCCAAAGCCAGACGCAGCTGGCGTTCTGCCAGCGCATAGATCAGCAGTGCCAGTCCCATAATCATGATCAACGCCATGATCCGCTCCGGTTTCTTGAGAAACAGGCTGTCGGCAAAGAAGAGTGGATCTTTGAGAAAGCGAAACCCTCGTTCAACCGTGACTCCCTGGTCGGTGTAGTTGGATAGCATCTGAACAGCCGACAACTTCCCTTCCTCCAGTTCGTTGGTGGCGATGATGAACTTGCCCAAATTGCGTTTGGCGTCCTCAACCCACTCTGGAGCGACTGAGATCCTGCCTTTCAAGCCGTAGCCCACGATTTCCGGCTCAGCTTCGGCTGCGGGGCGTCCCCGTTTGGCATAGTGGGGGATGGCAGCTACTTCTGCCACCGCCTGATGAAATTTCCAACCTTGATTAAACCGTTGCGCAGCGGTTTGGGCATCTTCCTGGCAGTTGAAAATCTGCAGGCTGAGTTTGTGCCACTGTTTCTCGGCAGCCACCCGCTCTTTTTCTTGGGACTGGGTCAGGGTGTGCAGCTCGCGATCATAAGCGGCTTGGGAAAAGACCACCAACCAGCGCTGTTCCACCGCGGCGTAGGTCAGCTTCACTTCTTGACCCCAGTAGCCTTCCCTTAGGGATGGCATCTTGGCCGGCTCACTCTCTCTTACCAGGCGTTTGGCTTCGGCTAGCGTCTCTGGCACCCGCATCAACCAGCGCATCCCTTGGAGGGTCTTCAGGTTGTCAGCCGCATATCCCGCGCTGTCCATCACATAGTAGGGAGCTTCGCTTTCTCCTAGCTGTTTGTGGTACGCTTCCACACTGAGAGGAAAGCTCTCTTTGTCACTGCTGTTGCCGCTCAGCACTTCCAACCAGAGGGGCAGGGCGGATTTCTGGCTGGTAATCAACTGCACCACCACTTGTTTCAGGTCGGGACGATGATCCCGCGAGTACCCTTGCATGACAGTAATGGCTTTGGGGTCTGGCTGATCCAGCTCATATTGCCCGTGCAAATGAAACGAACTACTGTCCAGATGCACAAAACGGTGCTCGATCTGGTATACCCGTAAAGCCCGAGCCGCCACTTTCGCAAAGATTTCCGTTACCCCTGTGGAGTACAGCGTATCCAGGCTGCGTCCCAGGCTGTCATCATTGAAGTCGGCTGCCTGTAACCCCGGGGCAATCAAGAGATCCACTGGCTTGTTGCCCATGTAATCGGGCAGTAGATACAGCGCTCGGCTGCTGAACCCTAACGCATTCAACACCATTGCCTGAACACCTTGTCCACAGCTGACCTTTTGCGCGCTGGCGCCAACTTGCCGGTCGATTTCTTCGATCAATCCAATTTCCTGGCAGATCCCTGTCACGATCCCCAGGTGGTCGATCCGCTCGGTTTGATAGGTAGGTTCGGGGTTCATCCCCCCAGCGTATCATTTAT
>DATKLX010000107.1:0-19558 GCA_035542155.1 Anaerolineaceae bacterium | reverse complement strand
CACACCCCCCGCGCTGATGGAACCGATCAGCGAGCACCTGGGAAAATGCGGCCTGGCCAGCGAAAGTGAGCACTCGCGGATCGTCTTCGAAAAGCCTTTCGGCCACGATCTGGAGTCGGCTCGCGAGCTGAACAACTATCTCACCAAAACATTCGACGAAGACCAGATCTACCGCATCGACCATTACCTGGGGAAAGAGACGGTCCAGAACATCCTCGCCTTTCGCTTCGCCAACGCTTTATTCGAGCCCATCTGGGATCGAAAGTACATCGACAGCGTGCAGATCACAGTGGCCGAGTCCGAAGGTGTCGGCCACCGCGGCAGCTATTACGATCATGCCGGAGCGTTGCGGGATATGGTCCAGAACCATCTTCTCCAGGTTCTCTGCCTGATCGCCATGGAGCCGCCGGTCACCTTTACCGCGAATGAAATCCGCAACAAAAAAGCCGACGTGCTCCACGCGGTGCGCCCCATCCCCCTCGACCAGGTTGCGCTGGCCGCTGCCCGCGGCCAGTACGGTCCGGGTTGGATCATGGGCGAAAAAGTCCCCGGGTACCGCCTGGAACCCGGGGTTGATCCCCATTCGAATACCGAGACCTTCGCCGCAGTCAAATTGTTCGTGGATAACTGGCGCTGGCAGGATGTCCCCTTCTATCTCCGCACCGGCAAGCGCCTGCCCCGCCGCGCCTCGGAAGTACTCATCCAGTTCCGTCCGGTGCCGCACCAGGCCTTCCCTGCCTCAGCCATCGCCGATATGCAACCCAATCTGCTTATCCTCCGCCTGCAGCCCGAGGAGGGGATTATCCTCCGCTTCCAGGCCAAGCGGCCGGGCCCCAAGTTTCAGCTCAACGGCGTGGATTTGTGCTTTTCCTACCAGGAAGCTTTCAACTCCGGGCCGCCGGAAGCGTACGAAAACCTGCTCCTCGATTTGATCATGGGCGATGCGACCCTCTTCATGCGCGCCGACCAGATCGAGGCGGCCTGGAAGGTGCTCGCTCCCATCCTCGACGCCTGGACCAACAATTCTCCGGCGGGCTTCCCCAATTATCCCTCCGGCGCGTGGGGTCCCGAGTCTGCGGAGACCCTGATCGCCCGCGATGGGCGCAGTTGGCAGTTCTCCACCCCGTTCGATGAAGTTGTCGAGGAAATTCAGACTTTGAAGGTGATACCCGCGACCGAAAGCGATGGCGTTCGGACGGTGAAAGAGTAGCAGTAAGCTACTGCCCGGCTTCTACGCTGCGTTGTGCAGCGGCAATCAGCTCCTGCTTCAGGTTCCACAGCCGCTCGGTCAGGGAGACGTGGTAGATGTGCGGATTGACCAGCCGCTTCACGCCTGGATCGAGCAGGTCCACGTCGGCCTGGCGCTGCTGGCGGATTTCCTCGAGCGACGGCAGCTCGTAAACCCGGCGGCCCTCCTTGAGCACGTCCACCAGCAAGGGCTCCACCCGGGTGATATCCTGCGCGCCCAGCCGGCGGTACATCCCGGGCTCGCTCGGGTGATGGAGGAGCATCGCCTGGCCCGCCTGCGGAGTCTCGCTGTCCAGACTGAGCACGTCGGCGTTGGCCCGGCTGCGCCGGTCGTAAAGCCGCCAGACGTGCTTGTGCCCTGGGTTCAGTGTTTTGGCCGGGTTTTCTGAGATCTTGATCGCCGGCTCCCAGACCCCGCCTTCGCAGATGGCGACCAGCTTGTAGACGCCGTCCAGAGCGGGCGCGCCGGCGGAGGTGATCAGGCTGGTGCCCACCCCATAGGCCAGCCGGCGGATGATCGCCTCAGGGTCGAGACCATAGCGCGGCGCTTCCTGCTGGATCTGAGTCAGGATCTGCCAGATGATGATCTCGTCCAGTTGGTTAGACCACACGATCTGGGTGTCGGGGAACCCCGCCTCGTTGAGCATCCGCGCTGCCTGGATGGTCAGGTAAGCCAGGTCGCCAGAATCCATGCGAATTCCCAGCGGGTGGTGGCCTTTGGCGCGCAGCTCCTCGAACACCTTGATCGCGTTGGGAACGCCGCTTTCGAGGGTGTTGACCGTATCGACCAGAAGCAAGCAGTCATCCGGGTAAACCTCGGCATAGGCCCGGAAAGCGCCCAGTTCGCCCTCGCCCAGCACCATGAAGGCCTGGACCATGCTGTGCGCGTGGGTGCCGACCGGCGGCAGCCCCAGCTCCGCGGACATCCCCACGTTCGAGGTCAGGTCAGCTCCGCCAATCAGGGCCGCCCGCGCGCCGGCGTTCGCCCCTCGATCCTGGGCTCGGCGCATGCCAAACTCGAGGAGCGTCTGCCCGCGCCCGCTCTCGCGGATGCGCGCGGCCTTCGTCGCGATTAGGGTCTGAAAATTGAGTTGGTTCAGGAGCGGCGTCTCGAGAATCTGGGCCATCGCCAGCGGCCCCTGCACCACGGTGAGTGGCACGTTGGGGTGCACCACCCGTCCTTCGGGGATGGCGCGCAGGTTCAGCCCGCTGAAATCGCCGTTGTGGCGCAGCCAGGTCAGGAAATCCTCTTTGAACAACGCTTCCCCGGCCCGGTTTCTCCGGCTGCGCAGGTAATCGATTTCCTCATCCCCGAAGCGGACCTGCTCCATCCAGTCCAGAAGCCACTCCAGGCCGGCGTTGACGCAGTAGCCC
Organism: Anaerolineaceae bacterium; assembly: GCA_035542155.1. GTDB lineage: Bacteria > Chloroflexota > Anaerolineae > Anaerolineales > Anaerolineaceae > DATKLX01. The sequence continues at coordinate 16,936 of DATKLX010000107.1, read as the reverse complement.
GCTTTATGCGATCCGTAATCAGGATATGCGCGAAAGTAATGGTCGAATTGAGCCTGCTTCTCGTGGATCCCCCTGCGGAAATACAACTGCGCCATGGTCAGTTGGTACATATCCGTGTACAGGATCCCTTCCTCGAGATGATATCTGGAATCTTTCATGGTTGCTCCATCGTTCCGCTGGTACCATTGATCGCCCTTGATTGTACATCTGTTTTCGATGAGAGGCGAAAATTGCATATTTCATCCTATAACACAGCGGAATCTGCACGCTGGAGTAGGGATATTCCTAATTGTAAAAATCAAAGCGATAAGTCTATAATCCAATCAGCAAGTAGCCACCACTGGGGGCTCATATGCACTTTGCTGATGACCTCACCTTGTTATGATTAGATAGGCGGATGAAGATCTGGTAGTGGTATGGAATCGATAGACAGCCAAAGTGGCCTGGTACGGGTGCTTATTGTGGATGACCATCAGGTCGTCCGGGTGGGGATTCGCAAGTTGCTGCACCGGACGAAGGATCTCCGGGTCGTCGGGGAGGCGTCAGACGGCATCGAAGCGCTCCGGCTGACGGAAGAGCTGAAGCCAGATGTCATGCTTCTGGATATGGAAATGCCGGGTATGTCCGGGATAGAGGTGGCCCGGAACTTACATGAGGACCACTCTAAGGTGCGCATCCTCGTGTTGAGTGGGTACGACGACCGCCAGTATGTGATGGCGCTGCTCAACCAGGGCATCTGCGGCTATCTGATTAAGGATGAGAGTCCCGAGCTGATCATCGATGCGATCCGCTCGATTGCCCAGGGCAATGGGAGCTGGTTCAGTTCGAAGATTAAATCCTTCATCCCCGGTTAATTCATCTGCCAATAACCTTGACAGACCCGCCATAATCCGCTACACTTTTGATGCATGGGGAGTAGCCGCCTGTTAAACAGGTTGGGTATGCCGTCAGGACGGAGGACATTCCTCCCGGCAGCTCGCGCACTTCATTGTATGTGCATGGCAAGACCACCGCAATTCAGGTTGTGGTGGTCTTTTTGTTTTTTCCTCGCTGGAAAGAGTGATCCCGAATAAGGAAAGACCGATGAACAATCCGACTCTAGAAAAAACGAATTCCCCGGAAAGGCCGTGGTACCAGATCGAGACCAGCGAAGCTCTTGCGCGCCTCAACGTAGACCCGACTCGAGGATTAAATGAGGCTGAGGCCCAACTCCGCCTGGCGCAATACGGTCCCAACGAGCTGATCGATCGCGGTGCCCGCAGCCCCTGGCAGATCCTGCTGGGCCAACTGAAAGGGACCATGACGATGATCCTGATCGTGGCAGCCGTCATTTCGATGTTTCTAAAAGAGTACGAAGACGGTTTCGCCATCCTGGCCATTGTGGTGCTCAACACGATCCTTGGCTTTACCCAGGAATACAGGGCAGAAAAATCCATGGCGGCGCTGAAGAAAATGTCGGTACCGCAGGTGCGCGTCCGCCGCGAGGGGCAGGTAAGTGAGATTTCGTCCACCGCGATCGTGCCCGGTGATATTGTTTTGCTCGAAGCGGGGAATACGGTCCCGGCCGACGGGCGGATGATCGAGAGTGCGAGGTTGCGCGTCCAGGAATCGATGCTCACCGGGGAATCGGAGCCAGTGGAGAAGCAAACCGAAGCGCTCAACGGGCAGGACCTTCCACTGGGAGACCAGGTCAACCGCGTCTTCATGGGCACGTCGGTCACATATGGGCGTGGGACGGTGGTCATCACCGAGACGGGGATGCAAACTGAGCTGGGGAAGATCGCCACGATGCTCCAAACGGTAGAAAAAGAAGAGACTCCCCTGCAACGTCGCCTCGATCAGGTCGGGCGGTTTATGGGATACGCAGCGGTGGTAATTGTCATCATCGTCTTCGCACTCGGCCTCCTGCGCAGCGAAGAGCCGCGGCTGTTATTCCTTACCGCAATCAGTATGGCCGTTGCGGCGGTCCCCGAAGGGCTGCAGACCGTGGTGACCATCTCCCTGTCGCTCGGAGCCCAGCGCATGCTGAAGCGGAATGCTCTGATCCGCAAGCTGACCGCGGTGGAGACCCTGGGCTCGGTGACCGTGGTCTGCTCGGATAAGACCGGGACTCTGACCGAGAACCGTATGACAGTCACCGTACTGGAGGTGGCTGGATGCGATCTCGAGCTGACCGAATCAGGCAAATTTATTACCGGGCTGCCCGAAAAGGCCTGTGTGGGTGTGAAACCGCTGCTGGCAGGCGCGGCGCTGTGCAATGACGCCGTGCTCCAGCCCGCTTCGAATGGCACCGAACCACCTGCTGTTCAGGGCAGCTCGACATTCGCCGCAATCCAGCCCGTTATTCAGGGAGACCCGACCGAAACCGCGCTGGTCGAAGCGGCTCTGCGCTATGGATTGGACAAAAACGAGCTGGAGCGAATCCTCCCGCGAGTTGCAGAGCTGCCCTTCGACTCGGACCGCAAGCGGATGACCACGGTCCACCTCCTGGATCCGAACTGGCCGATCCCCCAGTCGCTGAAGTCGCTCGTTCGGGGTATTGGGATGGAATCCAACTACCTGATTTTGACGAAAGGCGCCGTCGATAGCCTGCTCGAAGTTTGCAGCCATGCCTGGGTCGAAGATCATGCCGAGCCGTTAGATGCCGCCTGGCGTGAGCGGATCCTGGCGGCCAACAACGGCCATGCACAAAATGGGATCCGCGTCCTGGGGGTGGCTTTCAAGACGGAGAGTTTTGAAACTGCCGAACTGGTTGACGAGAGCCTGGAACAGGATCTGACCTTTTTAGGCTTGATCGGGATGATCGACCTGGCTCGCCCGGAAGCCCACGACGCCGTGCGCACGGCGCATACCGCGGGGATCAAAACGGTGATGATCACTGGCGACCATCCCCTCACTGCCGCGCACATCGCCAGGGACCTGGACATCGCCAAGGATGGGGACCGGACGATGACTGGCCAGGAATTAGCCCGGTTGAGTGTGGAAGAACTGGAAAGCCAGGCGGAATACGTATCGGTTTACGCGCGGGTTTCGCCCGAGCACAAGCTGAAAATCGTTCAGGCGCTCCAGGAAAAGAACCACATCGTTGCCATGACCGGCGACGGCGTGAATGATGCCCCGGCGCTGAAAAAAGCCGATATCGGCGTGGCGATGGGGATCACTGGCACGGATGTGGCCAAGGAATCCGCCGATATGGTTCTCCTCGACGACAACTTCGCCACGATCATCTACGCTGTGGAGGAGGGGCGGCGGATCTATGCCAACATTCTCAAATTCTTGAAGTATGCCCTGGCCTCCAACACCGGTGAGCTCCTGGTCATGCTGATCGCGCCTTTCCTGGGAATGCCCCTACCGCTACTGCCGTTGCAGATCTTGTGGATCAATCTGGTCACCGATGGGCTGCCCGGCCTGGCGCTGACTTATGAGCCTGCCGAGCCCGATAGCATGCGCCGCCCGCCGCGCAACCCCAATGAAAGCATATTCGCCAACAATATGGGGGTGGATATCATCTGGATTGGCATTCTCCTGGCGATCACCTCGCTGGGGATGGGGTTTTGGGCCTGGAGGGTTGGGGATATCCACTGGCAGACGATGATCTTCACCACACTGACCCTGGCACAGATGGGCAACGTTATGGCGCTGCGTTCCGATACACAGACACTGGGCGAGCTTGGCCTGTTATCCAACAAACCATTGCTGGGCAGCGTCATCCTGACGTTTGCTCTGCAGATGGCAGTCATCTATGTGCCGTTCTTGCAGGGGGTTTTCCACACCTATCCCCTGCCTGCCGGGGACCTGGCGATCAGCTTGGGTGTGAGCCTGATCGTGTTTTTTGCTGTGGAGTTAGTGAAAGTAATCCGGCGCCGGTCGGTGAAATGAGCAGGGCCGTTATAAAAAGTCCACGCTCTGGCTCCAGCCGGTCTTCGCCAGGATCCGGCTGAGCGAGACAGGTAGGGAAATCCCTACCAGAAAGATCTGTTCTCTATCTCAAGAGCAGCCACAGGACCGCCTGACGACCAGCTCGGTGGGGAGCAGGATAAGCGGCTCGACTGTCTGGCCCTGGATGAGACGGATGAGCTGGTCCGCGGCGGTTCGGCCGACTTCCTCCACAGGCGCGCGAACGGTGGTCAGAGGTGGGCTGAGATAGCGGGAGATATCCATATCGTCGAACCCAACCAGGGCTACCTCCTCCGGAACACGCAGGCCGACCCGAATGAGGGCGTTCAGCGCGCCGATCGCCGATGTATCATCGGCTGCGAAAATGGCATCCGGGCGCAGCCCACCGCGGATCCAGGCGCTCACCGTTTCAAAAGCGGTTTGCTCGTCGAACTCACCATGACCGATGAGAGCCGGATCTGGGTCCAGGTTGTGGACGGCCAGGGTCTCACAGTATCCCCGGAAACGCCAGCGCGCGTCTTCCTGTCCTTCGGGGCCGGTCAAAAACGCAATCCGCTGGCATCCATGAGCATCGATCAGATGGCTGACTACCTGGTGTGCGCCAGCGCGGTTTTCCACGGCGACCGCAGGAATAGCCAGTTTCTCTGGAGGGGATTGGTGGAGGAGGACCATCGGGAAATGCGCTTTTTCCAGCGCTGCCAGCTCCTCTTCGGGGAGAGCCCCCGTGAATACGAGCAGCCCATCCGTATTATGCGGTCCCATCGGCCGGGCCCCACCCACCCGCCCGGCGCTGCGGTTCTGGGTTGAATACACGAGCAACTCCAGGCCAGCTTCACGAGCAGCGAGCTCGATGCCGCGTAGAAGCGGTGAGAAAAAAGGCCCGCTGATCTCTGGGAGGATCAGACCCAGAGTGCTGGTCCGCCGGCTGGCCAGGCTGCGCGCCGCGGAGTGGGGGGAATAGCCCAATTGACGGATCGCCTCTTGAACCCTGCGCGCGGTGGCAGCGCTGACCACCTCGGTCCCATTCACCACCCGGCTCACCGTAGCAATCGAGACTCCGGCCAGTTCCGCGACATCTTCAATTGTGGGCAGGGTCGGTCTTGGCATTCGTCGCTGCTCCTCAGGAACGATGGTGTAAACGCTTACAACAGTATAGAGAAGTTCCAGGATTAATTCAAGGTTTTTCTGGTTCCAGCGGTATGCTAGTCCAGGTACCTCCGGAACCAGTCCAGGGTGCGCTTCCAGGCATCCTGCGCGGCCTCGGGGTTGTAACGGGGTCCGGTGTCGTTGTGGAATGCATGGTCTGCGTCGGGATAGATCACCTTTTCGAAGATCTTGCCGTTTTTCTGCATGGCCTCTTCAACCGGCGGAATCCCTCCATTGATACGCGTATCTTTTCCACCGTAAAAGGCCAGCACTGCAGCCTGGATCTTAGGCACATCTGCGACGGGCGGAAGCGGGCCGTAATAAGGTACAGCAGCACGCAGCTCGGGCATCCGGGTGGCCACCAACCAGGTGACGCCTCCCCCAAAGCAAAAACCGACCATGCCCACCTTCCTGGCCTGCGCAAAGGACTGTTTCTGGAGATACTGCCAGCCGCTGAGAAAGTCCTGGACGAACTGGTCGGGATTGGTGTTCCCCAGCGCGCCTGGGATCTGGTCCGCGCTCAGCGCGGACGTCCCACCCTGGCGCGAAAGCAGATCCACCGCCAGGGCCGCATAACCTGCCTTGGCCAGGCGGCGGGTAACATCCTGGATATACGGGGTCAGCCCGCGGTTCTCGTGGCAAACCAGCACCACCGGAAAGGGACCGCTGCCCTTTGGGACGGCTTGATAGCCCATCAGGGTTGCGCCGACGCCCTCCAAGGAAATCGCTTTGGCCTCCAATGCTGGATCGTCGACGGAAACCGTGCCCTGCACCTGGGCCTGAGGAGATGGCCGGGCAGTGCCGGTAGGGCTTTCATCGACCGGCGGTTCCTCGGTGAGAGTATCTGGAGGAGTCGGCGGCTGGAATGTGGCAGTAGGCGTCGCAGTTCCTCCGGGGAATGCGATTTGGGTCGGGGCTTCGCGTGGACCGCAGGCGGCCAGGATCGAAGTAGCCATCACCACGCTGCCGGTTACCGACGAGATGAGTTTGATCGCCTGGCGGCGGTTCAGTCGCCCTTCCTGATAATCCTCGGCAAACTCTTCAGCCAGATACTTCTGAAAATAGTTCATCGTCATCCCTCACTTGTAGAATAGCGGATCAAATACCTGCATTATATATATTGTAGGTATAAATTATAGTGTATATACATGCCGGGAAGATGAAGAGAATCAAAAAAGGAGGGGCTGTACCCTCCTTTTTAGAAATAGAGGTAGCTTTTAACCCTCCGGCCAGAGGCGGCCGAGAAACTTGAGACGCTCCTGGACGTGGTGCGTCCCACCGCCCTCGTGATGGTTGTATTCGTACACGCAGATCTGTTTGAGACCGGCGTAGTGATTGTAGGCAGCGAAAACGGTTGAAGGGGGACAGATCTCATCCATCAGCCCGACCGAAAACAGCGCCGGTATTTTGGCGCGCACCGCGAAATTCAGCCCATCAAAATAGGAGAGGGTGCGAAAAACCATGTCGACCTGGTTGCGGTGGATTTTGCAGTACTGGGCGATTTCCTGGTAGGGATAACCATCGGTGATCTGCGTTGCCCGGCGGTAGTGGCAGAGGAACGGGACCTCGGGTAAGATCCCGGCGAGGGCCAGATCCAACCCGCCGACCGCCAGGGAAAGCCCGCCGCCCTGACTGCCCCCCGCAGCCGCGATCCGCTTCGGGTCCACCGCCGGATGCGACCGAGCCGTCTCCAGGGCCCGCACGGCATCGGTGATCAGGCGGCGGTAATAATAGGTGCGCGGATTGAGGATGCCACGGGTCATAAACCCGGGATATTGCGGATTTCCCGGCTCGATCTCCTGGTCGGGTGTGTCCCCCGGCGACCAGGCGCTGCCCTGCCCGCGGGTGTCCATCACCAGGGTCGCCAGGCCCGCGCTGGGGTAAAGCAGCCAGTCGTGAGGAAATGCTCGCCCGCCGCCGTAGCCGATATACTCGACCACGCAGGGCAATGGTCCGCTCCTTTCGCGGGGCAGGTTGAGCCAGGCCCTGACTGGCTGCCCGCCAAAACCGCGAAAGGTCACGTCGAAGGTCTCGATCCGGCGCAGCCCGGTAGAAACAGGGCGAAAAACGGGTTCAAGGGGGAATTGGCGCGCTTCGGCAAGGGTCTCCTGCCAGAAGGCGTCGAAGTCTGCGGGCTCGTCGCGCGAGGGCAGGTAGGTCTGGAGCTGTTCGAGGGGGAAGTCATAGAAGGACATGGTGATTTTCGATTTTAGATTGCTGATTGCTGATTGAGGTTTTGGAGATGGATTTATATTAACACAGAAATGGGGAAGAGACAATTTTCCTGCTTGACAAACTTGAAACAACTCTGTATAATTCTTACATAGTTAAAATTATTTAACTATGTAAGAATTATAATAAGAGGATCGATGTCCAGGACTCGAAAAGAAGAACAACATCATGCCATCCGCGAAGAGATCAAAGCCGCTGCACGTGAGCTGATGGCTCAAGAGGGAAGCTCAGGGTTGTCGATCCGCGCGATCGGGCGCATGATGGAAATGACTGCCCCGGCGCTATACCACTATTATCCCAGCCGGGAAGCCCTAATCACCGACCTGATTCTTGACGCATTTAACAGCCTGGGCGAGCAGGTTGAGGGGACTCGCGATCTGCATGCGGATGAGCCCGCTCCCAGCCAATTGCTTGCGGTCTGCCTGGCCTACCGCCAATGGGCCCTGGATCACCCCACCGATTTCGCCCTAATCTACGGCACGCCCATCCCCGGGTACGTCGCGCCTGGCCAAAAGACCGTCCCCGCCGCATCGCGAAGCTACCTGACCTTCGTCAGCATCCTGGCCCGCGCGCTGGAAAGCGGCGAGATCCAGCCGCCGGACTGGCTACGCGATCCACCGGCCGAGCAGCAGGCTGCCATGCGCCGCTTGGCCGAGCCGTACCAGCAAATGGGTCTCGATTTTCCCCTTAACGCCCATTACATGACCGCGGTAGGCTGGACGCGCATGCATGGGGTGATCATGCTCGAGCTCTTCAACCACCTCCAGCCGGTTGTCGGAGACGTGGATGCTTTTTACCGTCTTCAGTTAGAAGAGATGTTCCGTGCTTTTGGATTGAAGCGGCAAGCGGCTCCTGGTCCATAGCCAATCCAGATCGCTGATTCTGGAAATCAAAACAAGATGATTGACTCCCCTGTCCGCAGGTGGAGCGATGCAGCGCGCCTGTTGGGCGCTGCCAGGAAATGAAAAAATGTCTCTATCAAATGAAGTGCACGTGATCTTCGGCGCCGGTCCCGTAGGGCGCAGCCTGGCCAAAGAACTCTCCACCCGCGGCAAGATAGTACGCCTGATCAACCGCAGCGGGAAACTCCCGATGATTCCCGGTCTGGATGCCCTGGCCGGGGTAGAAATCGCCGCCGGAAATGCCGCCGACCTGGATTCTACCCGTCTCCTTTGCGCCGGGGCAGACGTGGTCTACAACTGCACCAACCCGCCCTATACCCGCTGGCCAGAGCTGTTTCCTGCCCTGCAGGCCGGCGTCCTGGCCGGGGCCGCTTCTACCGGGGCAAAGCTGATCGTCATGGAAAACCTGTACATGTACGGTCCGACCGGAGGTCAGCCGCTCCGTGAAGACCTGCCCTACGCGGCCAAAACCCGCAAGGGCATCACCCGCGCTCGCATGGCAGAAGAGCTGCTCGAAGCCCACGCCAGGGGCAAGGTGCGCGCAGCCGCCGGGCGCGCCGCTGATTTCTTTGGCCCGGGGGTGCTTGACTCAGCCCTCGGGGAGCGCATCTTTGCCACGGCCTTGGAGGGAAAGCCGGCCCAGGTCGTCGGCAACGCCGATCTGCCCCATACCTACACCTACATCCGCGATGTGGCCAGGGCTCTTACGATCCTGGGCGAGCGCGATGAAGCGTTGGGCAAGGCCTGGCACCTCCCCAGCCCAGAAACGGTGTCAACCCGCCAGATTGTGGAGTTGATCGAAACCGAGATCGGGCGCAAGGTCCGCCTGCAAGCCGCTCCCGGCTGGCTGGTTGGGCTTGTAGGCCTCTTCAACCCTGTGCTGCGCGAGGTCGCCGAGATGGCCTATGAATTCGAGGAGCCGTTCATCCTCGACGCTAGCTGCTTCGAGGAGGCCTTTGGCCTGCGCGCAACACCACTGGCTGAGACGATCCATGAAACGGTGCAATGGTTCCAGGTGCACCAAAATCACAAGGTATGAATGATCAAATTGGGATGGATTGATCCACCTGAAGATGGAAGCGGATGATCGCGTCCCCCGGCAGATAGAGATCTTGGACATCGTAATACAGGGTGGTGTAGATCCGGTAGGCTTTTCCGCTCGAGGCGCGCACCGCCACCTGCAGCTTGAAGGAGACTTCCATTGAGCTGAGGGTGCCGCTGCCCGGCAGGTAGTAGGATTTAATCTCCGGGGGCTCCTCGCATTTGACCGCGATCAGCTCGCAGCCAGGGTCCTCCTGGCGAAAACCCTTATACACGCTGCTGCCCACGTAAGAGACATAATCCGCACCCATCCAGTAAAGTTGGCGCTGGGTTTCCTCGTCTTCAGGAAAGTTGTAGGCGTCAAAATCACGCGGGTCTTCCACGGCTGCCGGCCTCTCCGGTGCAGAAATTCGATAAAACTTTTTCACGTTTCCAGCGTATATACATCATGACCATCATATTTTGATTCTATCCCGAAAGCGAGCATACTGTGACTGAAAAATCCATCACCATCATTGGCGCGGGTATCGCCGGACTGTCGGCAGGCTGCTATGCGCGGTTAAACGGGTATTCCACCCAAATTTTCGAGCTGCACACCCTGCCCGGCGGGCTGTGCACCTCCTGGGGCCGGAAGGGCTATACCTTCGATGGTTGCATCCACTGGCTGGTGGGCACCGGCGAGGGCTCCAGTTTCCGCAAGATCTGGGACGAGCTGGGCGCCCTGGACGGCAAGCAGATCGTCAACCACGCTGAATTCCTGCGCGTGGTGGGGCCGCAGGGCAAGACCTTCATCCTCTATACCGATCCAGATCGTTTGGAAAAGCACATGCTTGAGCTGGCCCCTCAAGATGAGGCTATCATCCGTGAGCTGACCGGTGCCCTGCGCACCATCGCAAAGATCGATATGCCCGCGGTCAGTCCTCAATCATTTGGTGAAACTTTGGGCCTGGTGAAGAATGGTCCTGGCATGCTGGCGATGATGGGCATCATCCGCAAGTATGGCAAAATGCCGCTGAGCCATTTCACCGCGCGCATCAGCGACCCCTTCCTGCGCGAAGCTCTGGAAAGCTCTTTCGACCTGCCCGATTTCCCCATGTTTGGAATGTTAATGAGCCTGGGAAGTATGGCCGCCAACAACGCCGGTTATCCAATCGGCGGCTCGCTCAAGTTTGCCCAGGGAATTGAAAAGCGCTTCTGTGACCTGGGAGGCCAGATCCACTACCGCTCACGGGTGGTTAAGATCCTGGTCAAGGATGGCCTCGCCGTGGGCGTCCGCCTGGCGGATGGCAGCGAACACTGTGCCGATGTGGTCATCTCCGCCGCCGACGGGCACACCACTCTGTACGAGATGCTCGAAGGAAAATACCTCGGCGACGAACAGCGCCAGGCGTATGCCAGCATGCCCATCTTCGACCCGATCATTCAGGTCTCTTTCGGCGTCGACCGCGACCTTTCTGACCAGCCCCATATGGTTACATACCTGCTGGATCAACCGTTTACAGTCGCCGGCGAAGAACGCCGCAGGCTGGGCGTTAAGAACTATAACTACGATCCAACCCTGGCACCCGTGGGGAAGTCGGTGATCGAGGTGATGTTCGATTCAAATTACGCTTATTGGAAAAACCTGGCCGGGGAACCTGAGCGCTACGAGGCCGAAAAGAAAGACGTCGCTATCTGCGTCCTGAGCCAACTGGAAAAGATTTACCCGGGGCTGACCGGGCAGGTCGAGGTGGTCGACGTGGCCACCCCGCTGACCTACGAGCGCTACACTGGAAACTGGAAAGGATCGATGGAGGGCTGGCTGATCACGACCCAATCGATGGATAACGTGCTCGCGGGGAAAAAGATGAGCCGCACGCTCCCCGGACTGGAGAATTTCTACCAGATCGGCCAGTGGGTCGAGCCTGGCGGCGGCCTGCCTCCGGCAGCTACCTCCGCCCGAGAAGTGATCCAGATGATCTGCAAGAAAGACGGGCGGCATTTCACGACCCGGGGTTAATTTTTTCTTAGGGAAAACGTATGATTTCAAATTCTGAAGTCGGGTTGGCGCCGGGAATGGCAGAGCTGGTCGCCGGCCTGGTCCGCTCCCACCTGGAGCTATGGTGGCAGGGCAGCCCGGACGCTCCGAGACTGGGCAGACGCTACAGCCTGCGCGAAAAGCTGCCCCGTGAGAGGCGCCTTGAAGCGTTCCTTGACAGCGCCATTGCCGACCTGCGCAGCTATGCTGCCCACCCGCAAGATGGCCAGAGCAGTCAAATCCAGCAGCGCCTTCTGGCGCAGGGCCGTGAAATCGGCGTTTCGGTCTTCGATCTCGAGCCCAGGCAGCTCGACGCGTTAGAGAGCTTTCGCTTCGGCGAAGCGGCCGGCGAGTTTGCCCGCATGGCCCGCCGCTACGACCCAGCGATCAGCGGCGAGGATATTTACCAGGCGTCGCGCAATGTCATGACTATGAATATCCTCCAGTACCTGTTTGGCCTCAAAGTAGAGATCACCCCCTCCATCTTTGCATATAGCATGCTTTATCCCTACAGCGATAACTACCTGGACGACCCGGATCTTTTCAGGCAGGACAAGCTGGCCTTTTCACAACGCTTTGCTTCCCGATTGATAAACCAGACCGTGGTTCCGGCGAACCCGACCGAAGAGAAGATTTTCGAGCTGGTCAGAATGGTTGAGGGACAGTATGCCCGCGAGAAATTCCCCTGGGTCTACGCCAGCCTGCTGGCCATTCACGCTGCTCAATCGCGCAGCATGGGACTGATGCGCCGGGGCGCAACCCCTTTTGAAGCGGATGTGCTGGGGATGAGCTTTGAGAAAGGCGGGGTGTCCGTCCTGGCCGACGGCTACCTGGTCGCGGGCGACCTAACCCCTGCCCAGCGGGAGTTTGCATTTGGCTATGGAGCCTTCACCCAGCTGCTCGACGACCAGGAAGACGTCGAGATGGATCTCTCCGCCGGACTGATGAGCCTCTATTCGCAAACCGCCCAGGGCTGGCCGCTAGACCGGCTCGCTAACCTGACCATGTCTTTCGGCAGGCGTATTCTGGCCCAAATCGATAGCTTTACAGTGCCCGGGGCCCACGATCTGCGTGAGATCCTTGAGCGCAGCGTGAACCTGGTCGTGGTCGCCACGGCAGGCCGGTTCAAGCGCTTTTACTCGCGCCCGTACCTGCGCGAGATGGAATCGTACCTGCCTGTGCGTCTCTCGTTCCTCGACCGCCAGGGCAAAAAGTGGGAACGCCGCAAGCTCTCCCTGGGGACATTGCTGGAAGTGCTGGCATGATGAGGATCTTTTACTCCTGACCCGCCCCGGCCTGTTCGATGAACCATTCCTGGGCGTTGATCTCGGGCCTGCCCTCGGCCAGGGCCACCCCGCGATAGGACCCGTCAGGGAGCATCTCCCTGGCCTTGACATTATCTGCCAGATAGATGCTCAGCACATCGTCATAGAGATGGCGAACCATGGCCTTATCTTCCACCGGGAAGAGCACCTCAACACGCTGGTTGAGATTGCGCGGCATCAGGTCGGCGCTGCCCATCCAGATCTGCTCGTTTCCGTCATTGTGGAAATAGAAGATCCGGCTGTGCTCCAGGAAGCGGCCGACGATGCTGACCACGCGGATGTTATCGCTCAAACCGGGCACGCCCGGGCGCAGCGAGCACATCCCGCGCACGATCAGTTCGATCTTGACCCCTGCCTGAGAGGCCTGGTAGAGCAGGAGGATCATGGGCTGGTCGACCAGCGAATTGATCTTGAAGATCAGGCGACCGTTCCCCTGGCGCTTGTGGGTATCGACCTCGCGCCAAATCAGCTCATCCAACCGCTCGCGCAGGTTGACCGGAGCGACCAACAATTTGCGGTAATCCTTCTTGAGCGAATACCCGGTCAGAAAGTTGAACAGGTCGGTGGCGTCCGCGCCGATCTCGTCGTCGCAGGTAAACATCCCAAAATCTTCGTAGAGCTGGGCGGTCACATGGTTGTAGTTGCCCGTCGCCAGGTGGACGTAGCGACGGATGTGTTCGCCTTCTTTGCGCACCACCAGGGCGATCTTGGAATGGGTCTTCAGACCGACCAGCCCGTAGGTGACATGGACTCCCTCGCGCTCCAGCATGCGCGCCCAGCCGATGTTGCTCTCCTCATCGAAACGAGCCTTGAGCTCGACCAGAACGGCTACCTGTTTGCCGTAATCGCGCGCAGCCTGGAGCAGGGTCTTGACCACCGGCGAGTTGCTCCCCACCCGGTAGAGAGTCTGCTTGATGGCCAGCACGTTGGGGTCGCGGGCAGCGGCGCGGAGGAAATCGACCACTGGGGCAAACGAATCGTAAGGATGGTGGAGGAGAATATCCCCACGCTGGATCGCCGCGAAGAAATCACCCTCTTTCCCGCTCTCGTTTTCAATGCGCAATTCTTTGGGGATAGCCGGGACAAAAGGCCTGTACTTTAGGTCCGGGCGGTCGATTTTATACAATTGCATCAGGTTATGAAGCACGAGTGGACCGTGCACCTCGTAAATATCGACCCGGTCCATCTTAAGGTTATCTGCCAGCAGGTCGAGAATATATTTGGGCATGCCCTTATTGACCAGCAGGCGCACCACCGTTCCAAAGCGCCTTTTGCGCACACCCTCCTCCATTGTCTCCAGGAGGACCTTTCCTTCGTCTTCAGGGATCTCCACCTCAGCGTTGCGGGTGACGTGAAAGGGATGCGATTCGAGGATTTCCATCCCAGGGAACAGGCAATCCAGGTTCGCCCGGATCAACTGGCTGATCCAGACAAAGGAAAACTGGGTGTGGTTGCCAGTGGGATACATTTGTAGATCTTCCAGGGAGGTGGGCACCGGCACGAGGTACGGCAGTGTATCGGGAATTTTGATCCGCGCAAAATGCTCGACCCCATCGCCTTCCTGGCCTTTGATTAAGACCGCTAGGTTGAAACTCAGGTTGGAGATAAAGGGAAATGGATGGCCTGGATCGAAAGCCAGGGGGGTAAGCGTGGGAAACACAACCTCGTTAAAGTAACTGTCGGCGCTTTCTTTTTGCTGCAAATTCAGTTCGTGGTAGTCTTTCAGATGGATCCCTGCATGGTGCAATTCGTCCCACATTGTGCTGCGCAGGTAATCCTGGGTTTCATTCATTAAGGCCTGGGCCACCTTGCGGATCGCAACCAGTTCCTGGGTGGGAGTCATTCCGTCCATTGAAAGTGATTGGCTGCCGGCATCTTCATCGTCTTTCAACCCGCCGACGCGGACCATGAAAAATTCTTCCAGGTTCGAGCCAAAGATGGCGGTGAATTTGACCCGCTCGAGGAGCGGGTTGCGCGAGTCCTGGACCTCTTCCAGGACGCGGCGTTGGAATTCCAGCGTGCTCATTTCGCGGCCAATGTAGTTGGCAGGATCGTCCAGGTTAATCTGAGATTCAGTCGATTGGGTATCAAGCCTGTCCATAGGTACATCCTAAACAAAGGTTGACTTCATTTTAACATGGAACAATAACCGGATGGCTGATTGCCCAGATGACTCAGATGGCAAAAAGCGAGGGAAGGAAAACAGATCTTTCACCTTGACAAAATGTATACCGTTCGGTATACTTTCGCCTGTCGTTTACGCAAACCTCTTTTCCTGCTCTCTACTCTCTTCTTATATTTCTATGAATAACCGCGAAAAAATCCTCGCCTTTGCTCTCGACCTGTTTGCCGCCCGCGGATATGACGCGGTGGGGATCCAGGAGGTCGCCGAGGCCGCGGGAGTGACCAAGCCCACCCTCTACCACTATTTTGGCAGTAAGCGCGGGTTGCTGGATAGCCTCCTCGCAGAACGCTTCGACCGGCTTAACCAGGTCCTGCGCGAGGCAGCGGATAATCAGCGAGACCTGCCCCAAACCCTGGATAATATCGCGGCGGCGATCTTCCAATTCGCCAGTGATAACCCGGATTGGTACCGCATGGAGCTTTCGATGTGGTTCGCCCCGCCGGACAGCGAACCTTTCCAGGCCGTTTCGCGGCTGAACAGGGAGCAGCATCAGATCATCGAAGACATGTTTGCTCAGGCCGCCTTCCAGCATGGGAATATGAAAGGCCGCCAGCGCGCCTACGCCGCCACGTTCCAGGGGATGCTCAACACCTACATCGGCATGGCGCTCAATGGCTACGTCCGCCTCGACGAAGCCCTGCGCCGCCAGGCCGTCCACCAGTTCATGCACGGGATTTACAGCTAACATGCCTGATCTACACTGGATCGATAACGCCGTCATTTACGCCATATATCCGCTGGGGATGCTCGGGGCGCCTGGCGCAGACGACTTTTCCGCCGCGCCCGTCCACCGCTTCCGTGGCCTGCTGGATTGGACGGATCACTGGCGCAGCCTGGGAGTGAATACGATCGCCCTGGGGCCCATCTTCGAATCGACCCGTCACGGCTACGACACCGCTGATTATTTCCACCTCGACCGGCGCCTGGGTACCTGTGAAGAGTCCGCTGGCCTGTGCGCCGAACTCCACGCCCGCGGGTTCCGCATCCTCCTCGATGGGGTATTTAACCACGTCGGGCGAGATTTCTGGGCCTTCCGCGACCTGCGCTCTCACCCGCAGGGCTCGCCGTATCAGAACTGGTTCGCCGGTTTCCAGTTGGGTCGGCAGAGCCCGCGTGGCGACCCGTTCTGATATGAGGGCTGGAATGGCCATTTTGACCTGGTCAAACTCAATCTGAATCATCCTGACGTACGTGGCCACCTCTTCCAGGCAGTAGAGTACTGGATCCGCGAATACGGCATCGATGGCCTGCGCCTCGACGCTGCCGACGCCCTCGACCGCGGATTTATTCACGACCTGGCGGCTTTCTGCCGTGGCCTGCGCCCCGATTTCTGGATGTGGGGTGAGATCGTTCACGGGGATTACCGCCAGTGGGCCAACCCGACCATGCTCGACGCGGTGACCAATTACGAGTGTTATAAAGGCCTGTATTCCAGCCTCAACGACCGCAACTATTTCGAGATCGCTTACGCGCTCAAACGTCAGTTTGGCCCGGAGGGCCTGTACCGCGGGTTGCCGCTCTTCAACTTCGCCGACAACCACGATGTCAACCGGGTTGCCAGCAACTTGAAGCAGGCAGCTCACCTCTATCCACTCTATGCCCTGCTCTTTAGCATGCCCGGGGTGCCCACCATCTACTACGGTAGCGAGTGGGGAATCGAAGGCCGGCGTTCGCCTACCAGCGATGTCGCGCTGCGCCCCCGTCTCGACCTGAACCACGCGCTTCAGGCGGCCCCTCGCCCTGACCTACCCGGGTTCCTGGCGCGCCTGGCTGCGATCCGTAAGGGGTCGCCCGCCTTACGTCATGGTGAATATGACGAGCTGCTGGTCCGCTCCGAGCAGCTTGGTTTTCTCCGCAACAGCGCTGAGGAGAGCACCGTCGTCCTGCTCAACGCCGCGGCCACCCCCTCCTTCATTGAGGTCGCCCTGCCGCCAGAGCAGCGCTTCACGACAGCCATCGATTTGCTCAATCCGGGTGAGATCTTCCCGATCCATTCAGGCCGCCTGAGCGTCCAGATCCCATCCAATTGGGCCAGGATATTGCAGTTAGCTTAGTTTCTGGTGCGAAACACGCACCCAGCACATTAACAATTTGACAAACGAAATGCCTCTTTGGTAAAAGGAAGGTGACCAGACCAAACCCATACCGCGGAGGCACCTCCCATGTTACGCGAACAGTACGCAAAAGACAA
>DATKLX010000106.1:0-4701 GCA_035542155.1 Anaerolineaceae bacterium | reverse complement strand
GGCTTCGACGGCTCACCCGATGCCGCTACCGGCATCAAGGACGGCTCCATCCAGGCCACCGTCTTGCAGCCTATCGTCAGGCTGTCCCAGATGGCCGTCGACGAAGCTGACCAGTACCTGCGTACCGCCTCCACCGGCCAGCCTGAAAAGCAGACCGTCGACTGCATCCTGATCACCAAGGACAACGTTGGTAATCTCAAGAATTTCGCTTTGAGCAAGTAAGCTTTTTCTCCTGGTAGACGGCTGGGTGCAGTTTTCAGCAGCGCCCAGCCGTCCCTACCAATGAATCTTCAAAATCATTAAGATTTGTTCCGTATGGTTTTCGGGCAGGAGCTTCACTAACAGTCAGTCTATGAAGCTTGCGGAAAAAGTTTGCATCGTCACCGGGGGAGGGCGCGGGATCGGGCTGGCCATTTCGCGGGCGCTGGCCAACGAAGGCGCGCGGGTGGTGATCGCCAGCCGCAACCCGCATACTGGCCAGAAGGCCGCCCAGGAGTTGGGTGGCTGTTTTTTCGAGATCGATGTCACTCGGCGCCCCTCCATAGATCGGATGATCGCAGGGGTTCTGAAACAGTTCGGCCGAGTAGACGTGCTGGTGAATAACGCGGCGGTCCACGCTGCGGCTCCTTTCGCGGAAGAAACACCTGAGCTTTGGGAGAGGATGTACACGGTCAATGTCATGGGCACGGTTTTTCCAAGCCAGGCGGTTGTGCCCGTGATGCTCCGGCAGGGCGGTGGGCGGATCGTGCATATTGCCTCCAAGGCCGGGGTGGTTGGCGAGCCGGGCCATGCCGCCTACAGCGCTTCAAAGGGGGCAGTCATTGCACTCACCCGGGCAATGGCGATTGAGCTTGCTCCTGCGCATATCACCGTGAACGCAGTGGCCCCCGGGCCGGTGCTGACGGATATGCTGATGGGCGTTTTTCCCAATTCTGGCGACCGAGAGGCGCTCGGGAAGGAGGCCCCTTTGGGACGGCTGGGCAGGCCAGAAGACGTGGCGGGCGCTGTGCTACTGCTCGCCAGCGACGATGCGGATTGGATCACCGGCCAGGTGATCAACGTGGACGGCGGTTTCTCGGTATTGAAATAAGTGGTGCAGAAAGGATAAAAAATGGCTATTACCTTGGGTGTCATCGTTGGGAATCGAGACTTCTTCCCAGATTCCCTGGTGGGCGAAGGCCGCAAAACGGTCCTGGCTGTCTTGAAAAAACTGGGGTACGAAGCGGTTATCCTGGATGAGACCGCCAGTAAGCTGGGCGCGGTGGAGACCTGGGCCGATGCGCAAAAATGCGCCGACCTCTTCCGCGCCAACGCGAAAAAGATCGACGGGATTCTGGTCACCCTGCCCAACTTCGGCGACGAGCGCGGGGTGGCCGACGCGATCAAGCTCTCGGGGTTGAACGTTCCCGTGCTGGTGCACGCGTTTCCCGATGACCTCGACAGGCTGGCCGTGGCAACCCGGCGGGATTCCTTCTGTGGGAAAATATCCGTCTGCAATAACCTGTACCAGTACGGTATCCCCTACAATGTCACCCAATCGCATACCCTGGACCCCGAGACCCAGGAGTTCGAAGATGAGCTGCGCAGTTTTGCCGGGATCTGCCGCCTGGTGAAGGGCATGCGCAGCGCCAGGCTGGGCGCGGTGGGCGCGCGGCCGGGAGCTTTCAATACCGTCCGCTACAGCGAGAAGCTGCTCCAGTCTGCCGGAGTTACGGTGGTCACCGTCGACCTGTCGGAGATCTTTTCCGGCGTGGCGCGTTTGGCCGATGACAATACCCGTGTGAAGGAAAAGATCTCGGAAATTTACGGCTACGCGCGCTCGGAGACGGTTCCCCCGGCTTCGATTGTCAAGATGGCCAAGTTCGGGCTGGTTCTTTCCGATTGGATGGAGGCCAACAGCCTGGATGCCAGCGCCCTGCAGTGCTGGAACTCGATCCAGAAGACTTTAGGCGTCAATGCCTGCACGTTGATGAGCATGATGAGCGACCGGCTGATGCCCTCGGCCTGCGAGGTGGATGTAGCCGGCGTGGCTGCCATGTACGCGCTGCAACTGGCTTCCGGCGCCCCCAGCGCCCTGGTCGACTGGAACAACAATTACGCCGGCGATCCAAATAAGTGTGTCTTCTTCCACTGCGGGAACTGGGCCAGGAGCTTTGTCCCCGATCTGGAGATCAGCAATGCGCCGATCCTGGGAACCACCCTGGGGGTGGAGAATACCTATGGAGCGATGAGCGGCCGCGTCCCCGCCGGGCCGATGACCTTCGCCCGGATCGAGACCGATGACCGCCACGGCGTGATCCGCGCCTACGCCGGGGAAGGCTGCTTCACCGACGATCCCCTCGACACCTTTGGAAGCCGGGCGGTCGTGGAGGTACCCAATTTACAGAGCCTGATGTACCACATCACCACCCACGGTTTTGCTCACCATACCGCGATGAGCGCTTCCCATGTCGCCGGGATTCTCAACGATGGGTTCGAAACCTACCTGGGTTGGGAGACCTACTGGCACGAAGGGAAACGCTGACCTTCGAATCGTTTTCCAGGGAGGTGTTATTTGACCGGGAAGATTTTGGTCGTCGGCAGTATCAATATGGACCTGGTGGTGCGCTCGCCGCACCTGCCCAGGCCCGGCGAAACAACCCTGGGGAGTGGATTTGGGACTTACCCGGGCGGGAAGGGCGCCAACCAGGCGGTGGCCGCCGCCCGGCTGGGCGCTCCGGTGGCGATGATCGGCCGGGTTGGGCCGGATGCTTTCGGGAATGCCATGCAGGCTAGCCTGTCTGCGGATGGCGTCGACATCAGCGGTGTGGCCTGTGACCCGGAAGCGCCCACCGGCGTGGCCCTGATCACCGTAGATGACCACGCGGAGAACACCATCGTGGTCGCCTCGGGGGCAAACATGCGCCTTTCGCCGGAAGACGTGGAGGCCAATGAGGCCCTGTTCGAGGGCGCCTCTCTGCTGGTCATGCAGCTTGAAATCCCCCTGGATACGATCCAGCGGGCGGTTGGGCTGGCCCGCCGGCACGGCCTGCGAGTCATCCTGAACCCTGCCCCCGCAAAATCCCTCGCTGTGGAACTCCTGGAAGGTGTGGATGTTCTGATCCCCAACGAAGGCGAGCTGCTCTATCTGATGGGCGAGAAGAGCCTGGGCGCCGCCATGGACAAAGCCCGGCAGCGCGGTATCCGCGCGCTGGTAGTCACCCTGGGCGAGCAGGGGGCACTGCTGGTGGACGAAGCCGGGGAAACGCGCGTCCCCGCCTACGCGGTAACCGCCGTCGACACGACCGCCGCCGGAGACGCATTTGTGGGCGCGCTGGCGGTGGCGCTGGCCGAAGGGAAGCCGGCCGGGGAAGCGGCGCGGTGGGCCAATGCCGCGGCCGCCATCTCCGTCACCCGTGTAGGGGCCCAGCCCTCGCTTCCCACGCGGGCGGAAGTCGAAGCATTTCTATCCGAAAGGATGGCCCATTGAAAAAAACAACCCTGTTGAACACCGCCCTTTCTGAGACCATCTCCACCCTGGGGCATACCGATACCCTGGTGATCGGGGATGCGGGGCTGCCGATCCCGGATGGGCCGCGCCGCATCGACCTGGCCCTCTGTCCGGGAGTCCCCTCTTTCCTGGATACCCTGCGCGCGGTGCTGAGCGAGATGCAGGTGCAGGAAGTGATCGTCGCCAGCGAGACCGCCAAACGCAGCCCGCAGATACTGCAGGGCATCCGCGACCTGCTGCCCGGCGTTCCCATCCAGAGCGTTCCGCACGAGGAGCTCAAACTGCGCACCCGTCTGGCAAGGGCCATGGTGCGAACGGGCGAGTTCACCCCCTACGCCAACATCATCCTGGTCGCGGGCGTCGTGTTTTAAAGAAGAAGCAGCCAATGGAGCGGTTAGAAGCGCTGAGGGAAATCAACCCCCACCTGGATATCCGGCCGGTCGCCGACCCTTCGTTTGCCGCCTTCGGCCGCGTGCTCGCTGGTGTGGACGCCAGCCGGGAGGCAGCGATTGCCCGCGAGAAAATCCGGATGAGCCCGGACGTGGTCTACGATGCCAGCGTGCCGGCCCTGGAAGAGGCGGGCGTGCTTCGTACGTGCCTGGAGCGAGACCATTACGGGCAGATGCCGATCCAGCTTGGCTGGTGTTACGGCCATAACCTGCGCCTGGATGGCCTGGAATACCATAAAGGGAATGAAATTGACGTTGCGGTGACCGATTGCGCCGTCATGCTGGCCCAGTTCCAGGATATTCACTGGGAGGAGCGGGCCTGGATCGATTCTGGCCGGGTGCGCTCCTTTTTTATTCCTGCCGGAACGGTCTTCGAATTCTATTCCTGGGGCCTGCACTTTGCCCCGCTGCACATCTCGGAGCGGGAAGGCTTTTGCATCCTGGTCGCCCTGCCCGCGGGGACCAATTTCAGCCTGGACGCCAGACCTGAGCCGGTGGGGGAAGCAGCCCTGTTGTTTGCGCGGAACAAATGGCTGATCGTCCACCCGGAGGCGCAAGCCCTGGTCAAAGACGGGGCTTGCGCCGGGATCCGGGGAGAGAACCTGAAGCTGAAACCTTTACCTTAAATTTCTCCTTTTTCTAAATTTACTTCACGCTAACGTAACTTTTGTGCAAATAACTGGCAAAACGCTTAAAAACGAAAAAACTTGAACTTTACCAATTGAACCCTGTTTGATCCAGCGGCGGCGAATTTTCCGCTAA
>DATKLX010000105.1:0-10801 GCA_035542155.1 Anaerolineaceae bacterium | reverse complement strand
GGATACTTTCGGAGCTTAGGACTGGTGAGTATCAAAACTCGGTATCAAGAACTGCGTATTTCTGGATGAACCGCCGGATGCGGACCCGCATGTCCGGTGGTGTGAGAGGAGGCGGCTAGCCGCCGCCCCCTACTCGATTTACGATCTCGGTAACAGGGTTTAGATGGGCACAAACCCGGCGACCAGGGCGAGAAGTAAACCTCCGGCGACCACCGAACCGAGCTGGCCGGCCGTGTTGGACCCCATGGCGTGCATGAGGATGAAATTGTCGTAATCCTCTTCCAGGGCCATTTTCGCCGAGAGCCGTCCGGCCATCGGGAAGGCGCTGATCCCACAGGCGCCGATCAAAGGATTAATTTTCCCCCGGGTGATCGTGCACATGAGCTTGCCAAAGAGCAGGCCGGCAACGGTGTCCAGAACGAAGGCCAGCAGCCCGAGAGAGAGGATGCCGAGAGTCTGTAGGTTGAGGAAGTTTTTCGCAGTCATCGTCGAGCCAATTGCCAGGCCCAGGAAGAGCGTAGCAGTATTGATGATCTCGTTTTGGGCAGCTTTGCTCAGACGGTCGACGACGCCGCATTCCTTGAGAAGGTTGCCTAACATTAAAGTGGCGATCAGGGGAGCAGCGCTGGGAGCGATCAGACTGACTACGATGGTGACGACGATGGGGAAAGCGATGACGACGGAATTGGACACGGGTTTGGGTGCGTATTCCATCCGCACCAGGCGTTCTTTGCGCGTAGTCATCAAGCGCATGATCGGCGGTTGAATGATTGGGATGAGGCTCATGTAAGAGTACGCCGCAACGGCGATCGGGCCGAGCATATCCGGAGCCAGCTTGGAGGCGACGAAGATGGCGGTTGGGCCGTCGATCGCGCCGATCACGCCGATTGAGGCGGCTTGCTTCAGGTCGAAGCCTATGAGCGTGGCCAGAATGAGGGTGCCGTAAATACCGAACTGGCCTGCCGCGCCCAACATCACCATCTCTGGCATGGCCAGCAGCGGGCGAAAATCGATCATCGCTCCAACGCCGACGAAGATCAGGAGAGGGAACAGTTCCGTGGTGATCCCCGCGTCGTAGATGACTTTCATAAAACCGATCTGGTTGGACATTCCCAGGTTGGCCAGAATGCAGCCGAAACCGATGGGCAGGAGGAGCACGGGTTCATATTCCTTTACAATGGCCAGATAGATCAAAACCCCGGCCACGACGAGCATGAGGGCATTTCCCCAGGTGAAGGTCTGGATTCCGACGGTTAAATCGTGCAACAATTGGGTGAAATTCATTGGGTCCTCAGCTCGCGAACTGGATTATTGGATGCCCCTTGGCGACGTGGTCTCCAACGTTGACCAGCACCGCGGCGATGACGCCATCGCGGGGAGAGCGGATCGCATTTTTCATCTTCATCGCTTCGAGGATGCACAGCTCCTGTCCCTGGGTCACCGAATCGCCGGGTTTGACGGCGATCTGGGTGATGACTCCGGGGATTGGGGCGCTCACCACCAGGTTCTTATCCCCACCCGCGGGCATTGCCACCGGGGCAGAGGTCGATCTGGGATGGGCGACGGGGGCCTGGGATGCCGGCGAGGGCTGAACCGCGCTGTTCGTTTCGGCGACGGGAGAAGCGATCTTCTCCTCTTCAGGCCAGACCTCAAAAGTCTCGTAGCCAATCCTGGCCAGCACCGGCCGGACAGAGAGATCTCCAATTTCCACGTCGAAAGTTTGTTCGCCAATTTTCACTTGTACGTTCATTGCTCGGTCCCTCTCTGTTTTCGAGTATACATTCGGGAGTGTTGAGTCAACTGGTTAGCGCGTAAAACAGATTGCCAGGCGCTGAAGGATTGACCGGTGGGCCTGGCGGACGGGTGGCCATTTTTCCTGGCACGCAAGGCGAGAGCGACTGCCACCGCAGCGGCCGCCGCTTTCAGGCGGGATTCTCCTCCCAGATCAGGCACGGGAATCGCCGCGCCGGCTACCTGAGGTTCTCCTTTCTCCTCGGCTATTTCGGAAGCTTCTTCGGCCTCCGTCCGGGGAGCGCCCACCTTGACCATCAGGGTCATTAATCCCCAGAGCAGCAGTAGGGCGAGAAAGACGATCCCCATGCCTATCAGCGTGATCCAGAGCGAGTTTATGGTTGTTTGACTCATGATCTGGCTTCCTTAAACAGGAATATTGCCATGTTTCCGCGGCAAAGGGTTGACGACCTTGTTCTGCAAGGCGTGTAAAGCGGCAATCACTCGCGGGCGGGTTTCCTGGGGTTCGATCACATCGTCGATGACATCCGCAGCGGCAGCAGCATAGGGAGAGAGATATTTTTTCCGATATTCTTCCGTTAACCGGTCACGCTCAACAGCGGGATCGGCAGCGGACTTGATCTGTTCGCGATAAAGGATATTGGCCGCTCCCTCAGGACCCATCACGGCGATCTCCGCGCTTGGCCAGGCGAAGCTGACGTCGCAGCAGAGCACTTTACTGCTCATAACGATGTACGCGCCTCCATAGGCCTTGCGGGTGACGATGCTGACCATGGGAACGGTAGCCTCCGAATAGGCGTACAGCACTTTCGCCCCGTGGCGGATGACTCCGCGGTGCTCCTGGTCGGTCCCGGGCAGGAAACCAGGAGAGTCTACGAAGGTGACCAGGGGGATATTGAAGCAGTCGCAAAAACGGACGAAGCGGCAGATCTTGTCGGAAGCGTCAATGTCCAGGACGCCTGCCATCACGCTGGGCTCCTGGGCGATGATGCCCACGCTCATTCCATCCATGCGGGCAAGCCCAATGACGGCATTACAGGCAAAGCTCTTTTGCAACTCGAGGAACGAGCCGCGGTCGACGACATGGTCGATGACCTGATGCATGCTGTAAGCCTGGCCCGGGTCGAGCGGAACTATGCTGTTCAGCGCCGGGGACTTTCGGGTTGGATCATCGCGATAGGCGGCAATAGGCGGATTATCCACCTGGTTGGAAGGGAGATAGCTGAGAACCTGGCGAACTGTATCCAGAGCCTCTTTTTCACTCTGGGCTGTCAAATGCGCCAGCCCGCTGATCGACAGGTGGGTTTCCGCGCCGCCGAGGGTTTCCTGGTCGATCACCTCGCCGGTCACGGATTTGATCACTTCCGGGCCGGTCAGGAACATAAAGGACTGCTTTTCCACCATCACAATCAGGTCGGTCAGCGCCGGAGAGTAAGCCGCTCCGCCGGCGCAGGGGCCAAGGATCACGCTGATCTGGGGAATGATGCCTGAATAACGGGAATTGCGCCGAAATATGTTGGCGTATCCGGCCAGGCTGTGGACGCCTTCCTGGATGCGCGCGCCGCCCGAATCGATCATCCCGATGATCGGCGTTCCGGCCTGCGCGGCCAGATCCATCGCGCGGCAAATCTTCTGGCCCTGCATTTCGCCCAATGACCCACCCTGGATGGTGAAATCCTGGGCATAGACGTAGACTGTGCGTCCCTCCACCTGCCCGAAGCCGGTAACCACCCCGTCACCCAGGTTATGCTCATTGTTGGGGTCGACCTGCTGAACAGCAAAAGGCTCCAGCTCGTTGAATGTGCCAGGGTCGAGGAGTAGATCGATCCGTTCGCGAGCGATCAGCTTGCCTTTTGCGTGTTGTCTGGCGATGCGATCCGCGCCGCCGCCCTGTCTGGCCTTTTCGCGGTAAGCGCGCAGTTCAAGTATTCGAGGATCTTCTTCAGACATGGCATGTCCTTATATTGGGTAGGATAGGTAGAAAAAAGATCAGAAGGGAAAAATAACCGATAAATAGATTCCCAGCCAGTAATGGAAGCATGGTTAATTGTAAGACAAATCAAGGGGAGGGGAGAAGATGAAAGTCACCCAATTTTCGCTGATTTTCGTCCTTGTTTCGGCTCAACAGCCTGATCCGCCGGTGACCAGGGACATCAGGATCAGCCGGGTTCCATCCTGGGGGCATTCATGCATGACCATGGCCGGTGTCGCCAGGTCGCCATTGATGATTAAGACATTCCCGCTCAGGAGAGTATCGCCATCAGTATCGATCACCAACCCGATTAACCGGGGATACATCTCCCCCAACCGGCGCACAATTTCCCCGTAGGTGGCACCCTCATCCAATTCGAGGCGGATCTCTTTCTGGTGCACTGCATCGCGGGCCAGGCCAGTCAACTCGATGGTCACACGCATTTCGATCCTCGCATGAACTGATTATACAGCAGCCCTGTCAGTTGTCAGACGTTTGGGGCATTTGGGTTGACTTCTCCTACCCTCTTTGCTATACTCTCACTGCACCACCAGTAACCAAAAAAGAATATCTCAAAGAGGAAAGAGACATGAAACTTACCCCCCCTGTCGAAGTGTCCACAAACCAGGTAGTTTTTGATGTCAGCGAAATCGAGCCATTGCTCCAGGCTCCGCCGATGCCTCTGCCCAGGTGGCCAGAGGCAATGATCACCCTCAAAGACGGACGGATACTGTATATCCGCGAAGCGAAGATGGAAGAAGTTCCTGCGATGCTAGGGTATATGGAAAAAGTGATGAAGGTCGAGAAGGATTTCTACGACATCGTCGGCGTCCGTGTCTATGCGGAGATTTTGGGTTGGAAGCGAAAGCGCTTGAAGGACCCGTTCCAGCTCGTCGGAACCATCGAGGGGGAATGGGTTGGCTTTGCCAACGGGCGGGTGATGACGGAAGACATCAGCCTGAGCCTGCACACAATGACCTTTACCCGGCGGGGGCGGGTAGGTTGGGCGATGTATTACGCCAAGACGTATTATGCTATGGAGATGATCAAAGCCAAGGAGTGGTGGTCCACCTTCGAGAGCTACAACGGCTGGCGCATGGCCGGGATTGAGATGGCCCAGCCCACCAAGCCGTGGCCCGAATACCAGCACGAATTGGGCGGCGCCCGGGTGTATTATCTGGATCGCAACCTGTGGCAGAACGTCAAGAGTTTTGCCTCGCAGATGATCGGCTCAGATTTCAATTTCAATGTGAGCGACGAAGTCCGCAAGGCGAACGAAAACTTCCACGTACCCGAGAAAGTCGACCTGTAAGCACCAGCGAATAAGCAGCGACAAACAAACAGCCCTTCAAAATCAGGAGGGTTGTTTGTTACTTAAGTAATTTGTCACATAATTTACGAAAAATCAGGAGGGGTGTCAGTTTTTTTTATGATAATTTGTCATACAAGTTGAGTTAAAATAGGTTGACACCCCTATTTATTCTTGCTATACTCGGTTTAACCCTTTGGATTCAGGACTCTAACAAATACACCATCATCTGAAAAAACAATTCTATAGCCATCTGGTAGTTTTGTAAGCTCATCCAAATTGCCTTCGGTTGTACAGCGGAAGACCACTTTCTATTTTCCTGGAGGGAAAATGGCGATCGTAAAAACGGAGATTCGCAGCGGCGCGTACTACGACTCCGCAGTATTGATGAATTTACAGCGCTCGCTGGCGGGTTTGACCGGCATTCAAGACGCCGGGGTGATTATGGGGACCGATTCAAATAAAGAGCTCCTTAGACATATCAATTTAGTTACTCCAGAAATAGAATCCTCAAAGCCTGACGACCTGGTGATCGTGGTACGCGCCGATGATGAGAAATCAGCCGCCGATGCGATTGGCCAGGTCGATAATTTTCTCAGCCGGAGAAAATCGGGGATCGAGCAGGAGTATCAGCCGCACAGCCTGGAAACAGCGGTCGAGATGCTGCCCGAAGCGAACTGGGTTCTAATCTCCGTCGCCGGGCGCTATGCTGCCGGGGTTGCCCGGGATGCGCTGCGCCTGAACCGCCATGTATTTCTCTTCAGCGATAACGTCTCGGTTGAGGATGAAATCGACCTGAAACAACGCGCCTGCGAGCAGGGACTGCTGGTCATGGGCCCGGACTGCGGAACGGCGATCATCGGAGGAATGGGGCTTGGGTTCGCCAATAAGGTCCGTATGGGGCCTATCGGTGTGGTCGCAGCGGCCGGGACGGGGCTCCAGCAGGTCACTTCGCGCATTCACCAGTTGGGCAGCGGGATCACCCATGGTATCGGCACAGGCGGCCGGGATATGTCTGAAAAGGTCGGTGCGGTGACCTTCCGCCAGGCGATCGATGTGCTTGCTCGCGATCCGGAAACCAAAGTAATTTTGCTGGTTTCCAAGCCGCCGGCGCCGAGAGTCGCTGAAGAAGTCCTCAAAGCCGCACGCAAGACGGGCAAGCCGGTCGTGGTCAGCTTCGTCGCGCGGGCGGTCACTACCCAGCAAGTGGATAACCTTTACTTTTCCAGCAGCATGGATTCCGCGGCCGAACTGGCCGTCAAACTGGCCGAACAAGGCGCCGCAGTGGCCGATGATCGAGATTTAGGCCTCGAGCGATTTGCGCCGGGCCAGAAGTATTTCCGCGGCCTGTTCTCCGGCGGCACCCTGGCCTACGAAGCCCAGCACCTCCTGGACTCCTACCTGCCCAGGGTTTGGGCCAATGCCCCGATCCATAAAGAATATAAGCTGGCCAATTCTTATGTCAGCCAGGAACACACCATCGTGGATTTGGGCGAAGATGAATTCACTGTTGGCCGTCTTCACCCAATGATGGACAACGAACTGCGCATCCGGCGGCTGATGGAAGAAGGCGCAGATCCCTCCGTCGCGGTGATCATGCTCGATGTGGTGATTGGCTACGGTTCGCACCCAGATCCGGCCTCCGAGTTAGCCCCCGCTGTTGCAGCGGCCAAGGTAAAAGCCCAGGAGGCCGGTCGTTTTCTGGAGGTTGTCGCGGTGGTCACCGGCACCGATGAGGATCCTCAGAACCTGAACCATCAAATCGAACAGCTCGAAGCGGTTGGAGTGAAATGCGATCCGAGCAACGAGGCGATCGTTCGCTACGCCGGACGCATTCTGCGAGCATTAAATTCAGCCCCGGAAGAAGGTCAGGCGCTGAGATCGGTGGACATTTCCACGCTTTCGCGTCCCCTCGCGGGGATCAATGTTGGTCTGGAGTCGTTCGCCGCCAACCTGGCTGTCCAGGGTGCGCCGGTGGTCCACGTGGACTGGCGACCCCCGGCCGGCGGGAACGAAAAATTGATGGCTATCCTGGAACGGATGAAGCGTTAATGCATAGAGATCGCATTTAAGAAACACTGGAGGATTCGTGATGGTGGATATTGAAAAGGCGAATGCCTATGTCGTCGATCGAATGATGGAAGCCCGTCCGGTCCTGACGGGCGTTGGCAAAGCGCTTGACGTAATCCCAGGGATGCGCGACGACCTGCTGCTTCACGCGGGACCACCGGTGACATGGGAGCGGATGGCCGGACCGATGAAGGGCGCGATGGTCGGCGCTCTGATTTTCGAAGGCAAGGCTAAAGACTGGGCAGAGGCCGAAGCCCTGCTCAGCACCGGCAAGATTCAATTTGAGCCCTGCCATCACCACTCGAGCGTGGGTCCCATGGCGGGGGTGATTTCTCCCTCGATGGTGTGCTACATTGTCGAGAACAAGACTCACGGGAATTTTGCCTACAGCAACCTCAACGAAGGCCGCGGCAAAGTCCTGCGCATGGGCGCCTACAGCCCGGACGTCATCTCCAGGCTGTGCTGGATGAACGATGTGTTGGGCTCCATGATCGGCAAGGCTCTCGAACAGATGGGCGGGCTCGATCTGCGCACCCTGCTGGCAAAAGCCCTACATATGGGCGACGACGGCCACAACCGCCTGGATGCCGCTTCCTTGCTGTACACCTCGCAACTGGCTCCAGCCATTATCAAGACAGCGGATGACAAATTCTCCGCCTCTGAAGTGGTTAACTTCCTGGGCCAGAACGCGCTCAGCATCCTCAACCCGGTCATGGCAGCATGCAAAACCATGGCGGATGCGGGGCACAACGTAGAAGGCAGCACCATCGTCACCGTGATGGCCCGCAACGGCACCGACTTTGGCATTCGCGTCAGTGGGCTGGGCGACCGGTGGTTTACCGGGCCCGCCGGGATGGTCAAGGCGCTATATTTCCCCGGGTTCACTGAAAAGGATGCGAATCCCGATATTGGCGACAGCGTGATCACCGAAACAGCCGGGATCGGTGGGTTTGCTATGGCCGCTGCGCCGGCCATCGTCCAGTTTGTCAGCGGGACGCCCAAGGACGCGATCAATACGACCCTTGACATGTACGAGATCACCTTTGCCGAACACAAATATTTCAATATCCCCGCGCTCGATTTCCGGGGGACACCCACCGGCGTGGATATTCGCAAGGTGGTCGAGAAGAATCTGCCCCCGCGGGTGAACACCGGCGTTGCCCATAAGGACCCCGGTGTTGGCCAGGTCGGAGCGGGCGTGGTGACGCCGCCGATGAACATTTTTGAGGATGCGTTAGTCGCATTTGCCGAGAAGTACGGATACTAAATCAATCTGTTTGCGGAGGGAATGATGGACCGGGAAACATTCATTCGGATGATGTGTGAAGCCAGGCAGTACGACCTGACTCAAGGCTGCAGTATCTTTACACCCCCATGGCCCGGCGAGAAATCGCTCGAGGTCCATTTTTTTAAGCGCGTGACCGGCGCCTATGGCGGCGGTCAGGGCGCGAACGGGCAAATCTTGAACTGGAGCAACACTGTTGGAACCCACCTGGTGGGCGAGAGGGCTTTCGACTCCGGCGGGCGGGCGATCGCGGACATCCCGCTGCGAGATTTGAGCGGTCCGGGTGTGGTGGTCGATATCTCGGACATAGTCTCGGATTACAGCATCTATACGCCCGAAATGATCATGAAAAAAGCCGACATTCACCCCGGCGATATCCTGATCATCAGCACCGGGTATCACCGCTATTCCTGGGACCAGCCAGACGTACGCAATCCCCATGCCCAGGGTGGGGTTGAATCCAAAGAATTCGGTTTTTATGTCCGCCATCCTGGCCCATCGATGGATTTCTACAAATGGGCTCTGGATATGAAGCTGAAGGTCATCGGGGTCGACTGCGGCTGCGCGGAACACCCGATGAACACCCCCATCCGGCGGATGCATGAAAATCACTTCAACCTCGCCGAGGAAAAACTGGTCAAGGAGACCGGCAAGAAATGGGATGAGGTATTCCCGCAAGGCGAATATTACGAGCTGACCCACATCACCATGCCAAAGGCGCACCTCGTCTTCTGTGAAGCGATTGTGGGCGATATCGACCAGCTCAAGAACCAGCGCGCCTGGATCAGCATCATGCCGATCCCCTTGATGGAAGTTGAAGCCGCCTGGGCGCGGGTCTTTGCCCTGCAGGCTCCTGAGTGGATGAACCAGGACGAGTTTTTGAAGGAGATGGAAAAGGCCGCGATGTACGATATGACCGTTCCCTTCAGCGTCCAGACTCCGCAGTGGCTGAATTACATCCCGCTCAGCGTCACCTATACCAAGCGCGTCGGCGGCCAGTTCTTCGGGATGGGCCGCAACGGCTCGATCTGCAACGCATCCATCCATCTGGGAACCCATATGGATGGCGAGAAGCACTTTTATCCCGCCGGGCGAACCATCGGCCAGGTACCATTGGAAGAATGGGTAGGCCCGGGTGTCGTCGCCGATATCTCCGAGCTGGTCAGCGATTCGAGCGTATACACCCCCAAG
Organism: Anaerolineaceae bacterium; assembly: GCA_035542155.1. Lineage (GTDB taxonomy): Bacteria > Chloroflexota > Anaerolineae > Anaerolineales > Anaerolineaceae > DATKLX01. The sequence goes on along the minus strand of DATKLX010000105.1, from coordinate 1,222 downwards.
ATGATCCACGACGTGGTCGACATCCGCCGCGGAGACATCCTGGTGATCAAAACTGGATGGAACAAATTCGGCTGGAACAGCCCCGATTCCGATGAGTTCCGCTACATGGTCAAGCATCCCGGCCCTTCCCCAGACTTTTCAAAGTGGGCCACCGATATGCAGATCAAGTGGATCGGCGTAGACGCGGTTTCTGCCGACCACCCGATGAACACGATCATGCGCATCTGGCATCCCAAGACGTTTGCCGAGGCTAATGCCAAGCTGATCCGCGATTTTGGAAAGGATTGGGACGAGATGTATCCACTGGAATCATACTATCAGGACATGCACCTCAACCTGTTCCCGAAGCAGATCGTCCACGCCGAAAACCTGGCGGGCGATATCGCCAATATTCCCGGCGGACGGTACTACATTGGCTGTTACCTCCAGAAAGCCATGGAAGCCGAGTCGATGTGGGGCCGGTTTGTGGCTTTCAAAGAGGGCGCTTAGACTGAATTGAGGATAGGCCCCATTCTTCTCGGGAATAGGGACCTGTCTTCATGGAGATCTGCATGCTTTCTGAGCTCGAAGCCTATCGCGACACAGAATTCAAGATACGGGCAGGCTCGACGGATGAGCAGTATGTGATTCTCGAGCGGTCTACACAGGCGGTTTCGGAAGTGCTCTCAAGCCTGGAGCCAGATGACCTGGATGGCGTCCGGCTTATTGAAGGTTATGAGGTCAGCGTTCGCTGGGGGCTGCTCCACGTCGTGGATCATAGTGACCTCCACCTGGGCCACATGCAGATCACGAGGCAGTTATGGGATGGCGGTAAGGCAAAACCATCTCCGTTCTGGCACGAGAGGCTACCCAGGAAGAAAGCAGCAGAACAGGGTTTACGATCGTAAGAAGGATGTCCGTTACATGAAACCCATTCAGTTCGATTATTACGGTCCAACCAGTCTGGAAGAGGCGCTCGGTCACCTCGCTGAGCTGGGTTATACTGGAAAAGTCCTCGCAGGAGGGCAAAGCCTGATCCCCACCATGAATTTTCGTATGGCGCGTCCAGACGCGTTGGTGGATCTGAACAACATCCCAGAACTCCAATATATTCGCCCGGGAAGTGATGGAGGCATCGTCATCGGGGCAATGACCCGTGACAGCGTCGTTGAACACAGCAAGGAGGTTCAGCGCGCCTTTCCATTAATCGCTGAGGTCATGCCCAACATCGCCCATCCCCAAA
>DATKLX010000104.1:0-10387 GCA_035542155.1 Anaerolineaceae bacterium | reverse complement strand
CTTATCCCGATCGCGTACATGATCATCGAAGGCCGCTTCCGGCGCCGCACCTGGGCGGAAAACGGATTCAACCTCAAGGCTTTTCCCAGGGATCTTGTCAAAAACCTGGGCTGGGTGCTGCTGGTCGGCGTGGTGCTCCAGGCGGCTTCCGTGTACGGCGCCTACTTATTTCTCCCCGAATATTCCGCCCACGTCATGGCCCGCCTGCCGCTGGACGCTCACTCCTTGAGCGCCGCGGTGGTGATTTCCCTGTTGATCGCCACCCTGGGCGAGGAGGTCATCTACCGGGCCTTCTTTCAGAACCGCCTCGGCGCCTTCCTCCCCATCCCGGCTGCCATCGGCCTGTCCTCGCTGGTTTTTGCCTTGATGCACTACACGCCCGGCCCGTTCCTGGTCGTCCTGGTCGATGTGGCTCTGGTGCTGGTGGATAGCGTGATTTACGGGTTGATTTTCGCCCGCACGAAGAACGTCTTCTGCTCCTGGACGGCCCATTTCCTGGCCGATGTAGTCGGGCTGCTGTTTTTGATGAGCCTGGTGAAGTGAGGAATTGCTGATTGTAGATTGCTGGTTGGTGATTGAGGATTGAAGGGCCATCCACGAAGGAAGACGCAAGAAACATCGCTTTATGTCAATGCCAGTGTGCAAGGACAGGTGAGGGCGAGGAGCGGTTTTCTCGATACCCTCGAACGCAATGAAATAGTCTCCAGGCTGACCAAAGGAAGATTACTTCGCTTGAGAGAGCGTTGATCCACTGGAAAATTGCTTGGTGGTCTTGGAGATTGCTTCGACCCCCTGGAAAAACGCCAGGGGGTCTCGCAATGACATGACTGATTTTATGGTCCTTGCGGGAACTGCCCCGTCCCGTTGAACGTGCCGTTCTCCTGGAAGGGGATGCCGCTGTCGGTGAGGATGTTGCCGTAGGCGTCGGTCACGCGGAAGGTATACGGGCCCGTTCCCATTCCCGGGTTAGTCTGGACGAAGTAGTTATATGATGTGCGCGGCACGGTGACCCACTGGCCGCCGGAAGTCCGGTATTCGAATTTAGCGATGGGGTTGCGGTGATTGCGGATTTGAACGGCCGTCCACCATTGGTTGCTGCCATCCTTATAATGATACGCAATCGGGCCGGGGATGGGCGGGCTGATCACCTGCCAGGTGATGTTGACCCGCCCGAGGGGCAGGTCGTCGATCTGGGCGAAGGCCTCCTGGCTCAGGTCGAGGTGGCCGGCCTTGCACTCCGGGCACAGATCGACGATGCGCACGGTCACTTCCCCCTTACGGCCTTTGACGTGAATATACGCGCCGCAGTACGCGGCATTGTTATATTCCTCGGCGTTCATCGCCGCGACGTTGAGGTCAGAGGGAGAGGCCCCAAACATGCAGGCCCCATCCCCGGTGGCATTGTAATAGGTCGCGATCCCGTTGTGGACCGGGTTAGCCGGTGGGGGCGGCGCGCTTATCACCAGCGGCAGCCAGACCCGCGGGCTGACCGCCGGATCCGGCGCCTGCGCGCGGGCGCCGCCCACAGGCGCCAGGGCTGCCAGCAGCGCCAGGACGGCCAGATAGGGTAGATGAAGCCAGGTCCTGTTCATAGGTTCCTGACTCCATTATAGGCGGGGGAAATGCGCTTTTTCAGAATCGATGACAGTGAAAGCGACCTGTAAGGTCGCGGGCTTTCTCCTCACCAGAGGCAAAAACACTCCCCAGAACTGGAAGCTGGTCCCATCAAAGTGGACGTAGTTGGGTACAACGATCTCGACCACCACGCCGCCCAACAACTGCGCTCCGGCGTAGCCTTTCACCGCCACGCGTGGGGTGCTGCCCGCATCGAAAATCAGGATATCCCCCGGAGAGTTAATGATGTTGAGGTCAACCTTGTAGGGGATGCCTGACGCGGTCCAGTGGTGGCTGCCGTGGCGGTAGAGAATTACCGCCGGCGGGTGAGCCGGGCTATGGACGCGCGCCGGTTTAGCCAGGATCTGATTGGGGAATGCAGCAGATCGCCGGGGTGAAGAAGTAGCCTCCAGGGTTAACCTTTTTTCTCGTTTTCCGCCAACCTGACCCGGACGATTTCATGGATCAGCTCGTAAGGGATGGGTTCGTTGAGGGGGAAGTGCACCGAGCCCTTGGTCCCTTTGTAGGCTGAGACCAGCTTTTCCATCCCGGACGTGCGCGGATACAGCCCAATGTGATGTTTGTTGGCCGAGAACCAGACCAGGCCGCCGTTGAGGAAGTACCCCGGCATCTGGTAGCTGATCTTTTCCTCGGCGTCCGGAGCGGCTTAGCGGATCACGGCACGGATCCGGGCCAGGATCTGCTGCACGTCCTGGGGTTGCCGCGCGATGTACTCGTCGACCGTGGCGGGCTGAGGTTGTTTCGCTTCCATTCCCAATCCATCCTTTCCGGTAATTTCACATAATGGTTGTCCGAATTATATACAGGGCTGGCTCTCAATGGGTCAAGGCTCGATCTGCGAACCGGATGGGGAACATTGTGAAGATTACCGGATTGATCCAGGCTCCTATCCGGAGATATTTGATTCATCTGGCGCAGAGCGAAGAGGGCGAAGCTGGCCGTCGTAGATGGAGGCATGGAAATGCACTGCTTCGCCCCTACGAAAGAAACGGCCGAAGGTCGGTACTCGTTTGCTTTTTCCCTGGACGAATCCCATTCCCCTGTGATATACTTGCATGCGCTCCCGCTTCAGGCGGGAACAATCTTGTCGCAACCCATCTTTTTATCTCACACGCTTCCCGACCGAACGGGGCGTGTCCCCCAGGCTGGAGCCTGCGAGGATGCCCGTCCGGGGTGACGGAAGCGGAGGCCAAACGCAAAGGAGAATTGAAATGGCTACAGTCGTGTCCATGAAAGCCTTGCTGGAAAGCGGCGTCCACTTTGGGCACCGCACCAACAAGTGGAACCCCCACATGCGCCCGTACATCTTCACCGAGCGCAACGGCATCCACATCATTGATTTACAACAAACGGTAAAATCCCTCAACCAGGCCTACAACGTGGTCCGCGACACGGTCGCCAACGGCGGCACCGTTCTCTTCGTCGGCACCAAGCGCCAGGCTCAGGAAACGATCAAGGAAGAAGCCATCCGCGCCGGCATGCCTTATGTCACCGAGCGCTGGCTGGGCGGCATGCTCACCAACTGGGTGACCATGTACCAGCGGATCACCGAGCTCGACCGGCTCGAGAAGATGCGCGATACCGGCGAGATCAACCGGCTGACCAAGAAGGAAGGCCTGTTGATCGAGCGCGAGATCAACCGCCTGCTCATCCGCCTTAGCGGCGTACGCATGATGAAGAAGCTCCCCGATCTGGTCTTCATCGTCGACGTGGTCCGTGAAGAAACCGCCGTCCACGAGGCCAACCTGACCAACGTCCCCGTGATCGCCCTGGTCGACACCAACTGCGATCCGCGCGGCGTGGACTACGTGATCCCCTCCAACGACGATGCCATCCGAGCCATCAAGCTGCTGGTCGGCAAGATCGCTGACGCGGTGATCGAAGGCAAGGCGATGCGCAAGGAAGAATTCACCGAGGAAGAAGAGGCGCTGGCCGCTGCTCCAGCCACCACAACCCAGGCCCCACCGCGCCCGCGGATAGAAATGGAGGTCGAGATGGAGGATAAAGACCTTCTCGGCGAATCCACCCTGGCGAAGATGAGCAGCGCCGCTGCTCCGCGCATAGAGATTTCCGCCCCGGTCGAGACCCGGGTTGATGCCGATGAAGACATTAAAGAAGAGGAAGCCGAAGAAGAAGGCGAAGAAGAAACTGAAGAAAAATCCGAAGCATAGAAAAAGGGATTGAACGCATGGCTACCGCTATTACCACCGAAATGATCAAGCAGCTCCGCGAAAAGACCGGCGCGGGCGTCCTCGACTGCCGCAAGGCTCTCGAACAGGCCAACGGCGATTTTGACAAAGCCACCGAGATCCTGCGAGAGAAGGGTCTGGCTACCGCTGCCAAACGCGCCGACCGCGAGGCATCCCAGGGCGTCGTCGAGATCTACTCGCATGGCAACGGCCGGGTAGGCGTGATGGTCGAAGTTAACAGCGAGACCGATTTCGTCGGCCGCTCGGAGACTTTCCGCACCTTTGCCCACGAGATCGCTCTGCAGATCGCCGCCGCATCGCCGCTCTACATCCGCGACGAGGACATCCCTGCCGAGGTGATCGAGCGCGAAACCCAGAAGGCCGCCGCCAGGGGACGCGAAGAAGGCAAGCCCGAAACCGTCATTCCCCGCATCGTCGAAGGCTACCTGAAGAAGTACAAGGATGAGACGGTGCTCCTCCGCCAGGTCTATATCCGCGATGAGAACCTCACCATCCAGCAGTTGCTCAGCCAGACCGTCGCCAGCGTCGGCGAAAATGTCATCATCAGGCGGTTTGCCCGTTGGGAGTTGGGTGAAAGCAGTACCGTCGAGTAAGCAAGGGGAAGCCAACCGAAAGGTTGGCTTCTTTTCAAATGAGGAGGTAGTATGAATGGGTTGAAATACCACCGCATTCTGCTCAAGCTGAGCGGAGAGGCCCTGGCCCCTGTTCAGGGTTTTGGCATCGATCCCTATCGTGCGGAGCACATCGCCGAGCGCGTCAAAGAAGTCCACGATATGGGCGTGGACGTGGCCATCGTGATCGGCGCAGGCAACCTGTGGCGCGGACGGGAAGGACTGGAACGCGGGATGGACCGCGCCACCGCCGATTACATGGGCATGCTGGCCACGGTAATGAACGCCCTGGCCCTGATGGACGCCCTGGAGCGTATCGGGGTGTACACCCGCGTCCAATCCGCGATCGAGATGCGCTCGGTCGCCGAGCCCTATATCCGGCGCCGGGCGATCCGCCACCTGGAAAAGGGCCGGGTGGTGATCTTTGGCGGCGGGACCGGCAACCCCTATTTTTCGACCGATACCGCCGCGGCCCTGCGGGCCATGGAGATCGACGCGGACGTGCTGATCAAGGCCACGAAGGTCGATGGGGTCTACGACGCCGATCCCAAGCTCAACCCCGGGGCAGTGCGCTTCGACAACCTCACCTACATCGAAACGCTCAACCGCCGTCTGCAGGTGATGGATAGCACCGCGGTCTCGCTGTGTATGGAAAACAAGCTGCCCATCCTGGTGCTCAACCTGTGGGACCGGGATGCCCTGCGCCGCGCGCTGCTCGGCGAAACGGTGGGCACTCTGGTCAGCGCGTAATGGATTTTTTTACCGTTTTGCGGTATCCTTAACCCAGTCGGGATTTGGACCATCCCCCACCCCAAACCAGGAGGTCGCATTGATCAAGGAGTCGCTGAAAGAAGCCGAAATGCGCATGAAAAGCGCGGTCCAGTCTCTCGAGGAGGACCTGGCCACCATCCGCACCGGGCGGGCTTCGCCGGCCCTGGTAGAACGGTTGAGCGTGGAATATTATGGCGCGCCCACTCCGTTGATGCAGTTGGCGACGATCACGGTCCCGGAGCCGCGGCAGTTGATGATCCGCCCGTTCGATCCCGCCACGGTTAAGTTCATCGAGCGCGCCATTCAGGCCTCTGAGCTGGGCCTGACTCCCAACAACGATGGCAAAGTGATCCGCCTCAACCTTCCTCCGCTCACCGAAGAACGCCGCCGGGACCTGGTCAAAGTGGTCCAGCACCGCGTCGAAGAAGCCCGCGTCGCCGTGCGCAACGTCCGCCGCGATTCGATGAAGGATCTGCGCGAGTTCGAGCATGAAAAGCTGATTTCAGAAGATGATCTGAAGCACGGCGAGGAAGAGCTTCAAAAGCTGACCGACCGCTACATCCAGCAGATCGACGCGATCGGCGAGAAAAAGCAAAAGGAGATTCTGGAGGTATAGGCTTCCAGTATGGCCCATGAGTCCTGATGAGCCTTTGGTACCTTTTGGCCGGCTTCCCACCCATATCGCGATGATCATGGATGGGAACGGGCGGTGGGCCGCCGCGCGCGGGCTTCCCCGCCTGGCCGGCCATAAAGCCGGGACGGATAACCTGCGCCGGGTGATCCGGGCCTGCGTCGACTTTGGCATCCAGTACCTGACCATTTACGCGTTCTCGACCGAAAACTGGGGCCGGCCCACGGACGAGGTCCAGGGGCTGATGCACATCCTGGCCGACGTGATCGACCAGGAACTGGAGGAGCTTAACGCAGAAGGCGTCCATTTGCGCCACATCGGCCGCCTGGAACGCCTCGACCCGGAGCTTGCCGAAAAAGTCAAGTTCGCAGTCGAAACGACCAAGAACAACACCAGGCTGTTCCTTTCAATCGCCTGGAACTACGGGGGACGAGACGAGATTGTTTGCGCCATCCAGCGGATGATGGAAGACAGCGTTCCCCCCGACCAGGTCAACGATGAGTTGGTCAGCCAGTACATGTTCACCGCCGGCACGCCAGACCCGGACCTGATCATCCGTACCTCGGGGGAGATGCGCATCAGCAACTTCCTGATCTGGCAGGCGGCTTACGCCGAATGGTATGTTACCCCGACCTACTGGCCGGATTTCGATCGCGAGGAGCTTCGCCGTGCGCTGGTGAATTACGGCCAGCGCGACCGGCGTTTCGGACGATTATCCACTGCTGAATGCGCCCCTGAAGAGTCCGAAACCAATGCTGGCTGATCGTCTTAAGGTCGTCATAATTCTGATCCCCATTGGGGTGGGCGTCATCGCCCTGGGTGGAATCCCCTACACAATTGCAGTCGTCGTGATCCTCGGCCTGGCCGCCTGGGAATACGTCAACCTGTTCCGGAAAGGCGGGATGGCCCCTTCGATGGCGCTGGTGGTAAGCGGTGTGGTCGCGCTGACCCTGCAGCGCGCATGGATGGGTTTCGCCGGCGTGGACATTGCTCTGTCCATCCTGACCCTGCTGGCGATAGTTTTCCACATGGTTGCCTACGAGCGCGGCGCGGAACACGCGGCGACTGATTTTGGCGTTACCCTGGGGGGAATCCTGTACATCGGCTGGCTGGGCGCCTACCTGGTTTCGCTGCGCTTCCTCCCGGATGGTTTATGGTGGGTCTTACTGGTCCTCCCTTCGGTCTGGCTGGCTGACGGAGGAGCTTATTTTATTGGCCGCCGCTTCGGCCGGCACCCGCTCACCCAGCGCTTGAGCCCCAACAAGACCTGGGAAGGCTATCTGGGCGGCGTGGTCACCGGGATGGTGAGTGGGTTGCTGCTGGCCGCCCTGTGGTCGTCGCGCAGCCCAGCAATGACCCCACTTCGCGGCGCGCTGGTTGGCTTCATCCTGGCTGTGGAGACCCCGCTGGGCGACCTTGGGGAAAGCATGCTCAAGCGCCAGTTTGGAGTCAAAGATGCGAGCCATCTGATCCCGGGACACGGCGGCGTCCTGGACCGCATCGACACCTGGCTGTGGGCCGGGGTCATCGGCTATTACCTGGCAATCTGGGTATGGCCTTCCTGAATATTTTGCCACCGTATCGTCCTATATCCTTAAATACTTTATCGAGCTTGTGAGGCTGACTGACTTTCCAATATTCCCTGGAAAATAATCGGGCTGTGTTCTGTAGCCACTGATCTTAGGAAATTTGCTAGAATCAATTCGTTATTCGCATTATCGAGGTAATCCGGTTTGTTCATTAGGAGGGCAAGAATGGTGCTGAACGACCAACCGACTCGAAACCTGGCGTTGGAGCTGGTGCGGGTGACGGAGGCGGCGGCGCTTCTTGCCGCGCGCCAGATGGGCCGCGGCGATAAAAACGCCGCGGATAAAGGCGCGGTGGACGCCATGCGCCTGATTCTGAACACCATTGAAATGGACGGGGTGGTCGTGATCGGAGAGGGCGAGAAAGACAAGGCGCCCATGCTGTTTAACGGCGAGCGCCTCGGCACCGGCGGCCTGCCCAAGGTGGACATCGCCGTCGATCCCGTCGATGGGACGCGCCCCCTGGCCCTGGGACTGCAGAACGCCATCGCCACGGTGGCGATAGCCCCGCGCGACACCATGTTCAACCCGGGGCCCTTCGTGTACATGCACAAAATCGCGGTCGGTCCCGAGGCCAGGGACGTGATCGATATCGAAGCCCCGGTGGCGGAGAACCTGCGCAAGATCGCCCGCGCCAAGGGCGAGGAGGTGGAAGACCTCACCACCGTGATCCTCGACCGCCCGCGCCACGAGCAGCTCATCCAGGAGGTGCGCCAGACCGGGGCGCGCATCCGTCTCATCCCGGATGGGGACGTCGCCGGCGCGCTGATGACCGCCTGGCCGGCCTCGGGGATCGACGTCCTGCTCGGTATCGGCGGGACGCCGGAGGGCGTGCTGGCAGCCTGTGCGCTGAAGGCCATGGGCGGCAACATCCAGGGCATGCTCTATGCCCGCGACGAGGGCGAGCTGAACCGCGGCCGCGAGTTGGGCTACGACTTCAACCGGGTTCTTTGCATGAACGACCTGGTCGCCTCGGATGACGTCTTCTTTGCCGCGACGGGCATCACCAACGGCGAACTGTTGCGCGGGGTGGAGTACTTCGCCCACGGCGCGCGGACCGATAGCCTGGTCGTGCGCGGCCTGACCAGCACCGTCCGGCAAATTATCGCCACCCACCGCCTGGAGAAGCTGGACCGGATCAGCAGGTTTAAGTATTAGAAGAAGAGAAAAGAGAAAGAAGAACGGAAAAAACGAGAACGTTCCTCGGATAGGGGCGAACCATTCGGAGAAATTTGTAAATAAAGACATGACGAGGAGGCGAGTGTATGCCAGCTGCGACGGAATCTACCTGGACCTGGGCATGGGCTTGGTGGGGAACATTGGTGACCATCAATGCCATCAACCTGATCCTTTGTATTTTCCTGTTCATCCGTTCCACGAAAGACCCTCATCCGGTGGATGCCAGGTACCAGGGAACGATGCGAATGCTTGGATTGGTGTTCCTGGGTGTGGCGTTCTACCGGTCTATTTTTGTCTCCAGTTATCTGGAACAGCTGGCCTGGTTCGATTCCCTGCTGAACAGCTCCCTCTGGATCCGCTTCCTCGCCATCTTCGCCGAGCTATCTTTTGCCGGTCTGATCGCGAAAAGCCTGCTGCGCATGAATACGGATGTCCCAGAACTCATTCCTGCAGAGAACAGGGTCGCCGCCTTTCTGCAAACCCGGGCGCCCATCGTCTTCTTTTCGTGCATCTTGATTGCTAATTTCTTTGCGACCGCTGCCACCATTACCAAGATCGATGTGCTCTTTGCCATTGAAGAGACCCTGTGGGGGCTGGCATTCCTGTCCATAATCCCCATGCTCATTATGAGCCTGCGCAAGTTATTTTCGTATCGCAATACGGCCGCGTGGGCCAATACGCGCCGGTTCAGGGTGTTGACCATCATCCTGTCCATCTTTGCGATCGGATACGGTTTCTATTCGCTCTTCTATCATTTACCCATTGAATATTGGCCCAGTGCCCTTGCCCAGCTTCAAATGCAAAATCCTGAACCGGCCTTCCAGTTCGGATTTCAAGCTGTTCGGGATGCCCTTTTGGTTGTCCATGAGACAAGAGATCTCAATGCCTGGGGTGGGATCGGTTTTATCATCTGGCATACCGGTTACTTCAGCATCTGCGGCTGGATGGCCTTGTTTATGATGACTGGCCCGGTTTCATCTCCACCCGTTGAAGCTGGAGAGCGCTCACGGGCGAAAGCCCGGACCGTGTAACATAAAATAATCTTTTGATCTTCTAACATGCAGGCCGGCCCGATTCCATCGGGCCGGCCTGCAACCATGTTGGGGCGTTTTGAGCGTTACTGGATCGCGTAGACGATGCTGACGTCAGCGGTAAGGATCATCTGACCGGAAGAGATGGGCACGGCTACTTCCGGAGCCGCGGCGCCGCCGCCCATGCCCTTGCCGTAGTTCTGATAGTAGGGTAAAGGCTGCGCGTTGGTGAAGATGCTGATCGACTGGATCTCACCCACCTTGACGCCGGCGGCAGCGGCCAATTCTTCCGCCTGTTTACGCGCGTCCTGAATGGCCTGCTTGCGGGCCTCGGAGGTCGCAGCGCTCTTATCGGCCACATCGAACTGGATCCCGTTGACCGTGTTCGCGCCTGCGGTGACCACGGTGTCGAGCAGGCTGCCCAGGCCGTCCAGCTTGCGCACGGTCACGTAGACGGTGTTGTCGACGGCATATTTGGTCTCCGTCACCTGGCCGTTGGGACCGTACTGGTTGGACGGATAGATGTTAAAATTGGTGGTTTGGATGTCTTTGGCATCTACGCCCGCGCCTTTGATCGCGTTGACCACTTTCTGGACGTTGGTGTTATTGGTGGATAGGGCGGTCTTGGCGTCTTTCGCCTCGGTATGCACGCCGATGCTCACGTAGGCAATGTCCGGGGTCAGGGTAACCTTACCGGTCCCTGAAACGCTGATCGTGCGACCGGCAGGAGCGC
>DATKLX010000103.1:0-23538 GCA_035542155.1 Anaerolineaceae bacterium | reverse complement strand
ATCTGCCGATGGCGATTGGAGCCAGGATCAGTGTAGCCAGGGTCAGGCGACAAGCAGCAATGGTGAGAGAGGGGGCTTCCTTCTGGGCAAAGCGGATGAAGATGGAGGCGGTGGAGACGGCCAGTATACCGAACCAGATGGCGATCGAAGGTGGAATGGGTGGGCGATCAGAGGACAAAACAAAATCCTTTACTATTTTGCTTGACAAAGTCTAAATCGAAGGCTACAATTTTTGGTAGCTTTTTGGTATTTTTAACCGGTACCTTACCATCCTCAAGAAATCTATTGTACCTGATCATTCTCAAACACATCCATTACCGGAGGAACTATGACCCATATTATCACCAGCTTGTGCTTGCGCGATGGCGGATGCGTAACCGTTTGCCCGGTAGAGTGCATTGTCCCTGGCAAGCCTCAAGAGGACTGGCCCTGGTTCTATATTGATCCTGACACCTGCATCGACTGCGGCGCGTGCATCCCCGAATGCCCGTTCGCCGCGATTTTCCCTGAAGACGAAGTGCCCACCGCTTATAAGGCAAAGGGCGGGGAGATGGTCTCCATGCCGGACGGCACGCCCGGATATACAGAGGTCTACGATGGGACAGACCACCACGGCGAGCCGGTTCACCTGGAGGCGGTGCGAACCCTGAAGGCGGGTGAAGTGCTCGACCTGACCAGGGACAACCAGCCAAATTATGATTACTTCACGAAAGGACCTGGTTACAGCGCCAACAGTTAATCGAGAAGTATGCTTATGGAGATCAAGGAAGGAAGTCAAATTCTTGACTTCCTTCTTGTGTTTCAAGATGGCGAAGAGGATAGGATGAATGTAGCAGAGAGCATGACGCGAAAAGAGAAAGATTCATTAGGGGAGGTGATAGTCCCGGCAGAGGCATTGTATGGGGCTCAGACCCAACGGGCGGTCGAGAACTTTCCGGTATCAGGGCTGAAACCATGGCGGGCTTTTATCTGGTCGATGGCGGCGATCAAGAAAGCGGCGGCTGAAGTCAACGAGGAATTAGGATTGCTCGACCCCAGTCTGGCTGCCGCTATCATACAGGCGGCGGATGAGGTAATGGAAGGGCGATGGGACGCTCAATTCGTCGTCGACCCGTTCCAGGCGGGGGCCGGGACGAGCCATAATATGAACGCGAACGAGGTAATTGCCAACCGCGCCTCCCAGATCCTGGGAGGGAACCTGGGCGAATACGGGGTCAACCCCAACGATCACATCAATATGTCGCAGTCGACGAACGACACCATCCCGACTGCGATCCGGCTGGGGGCCTTGTGGCGCTTCGACGAGCTGATTCACACCGTCGATGAGCTTGCAGCGGCATTAAATACCAAGGCGGAAGAGTTCGATTCAATCGTCAAATCCGGCCGGACGCATCTCCAGGACGCGGTGCCGGTGCGGTTGGGCCAGGAATTCGGCGGATATGGGCGGGCAGTCGAGCGGGACGCAGAGCGTATCCGCAGGGCGGCGGATGGACTGCGCCGGTTGGGGATCGGCGGGACAGCTACCGGCACGGGATTGAACGCCCATCCAGAATACCACCGCCGGATGGTGAAGAAACTGAGGGAAATCACCGGTCTGGCGCTCGAGGAATCAGATGATCTGTTTGAAAGCATGCAGTCGATGGCGGATGCGGTGGATTTTTCCGCAGCGCTGCGAACTCTGGCGTTGACTCTGATCCGGATTGCCAACGATTTCCGCCTGCTGGCCTCCGGACCGGCGACGGGACTGGATGAGCTCAGGCTACCGGCCGTGCAGCCGGGGTCGAGCATCATGCCGGGGAAAATAAACCCCGTCCTGGCAGAAATGCTGGACATGGCGATGTTCCACGTGATTGGCTGCGATACGACGATCGCGCTGGCCGCTCAGGCCGGCCAGTTAGAATTGAACGTGATGATGCCGATCATCGCCCACAACCTGTTCGAGAGCATGCAGGTGATGATCGGTTCCATCCGGGCTTTTACCGGGCGATGTGTGCGCGGGGTAAAAGCAAACCAAGAAAAAGCAGAGGGATGGCTGGAAAAAAATGCAATCCTGGTGACGGCACTCAATCCGGTAATTGGTTACGCCGCGGGTGCCAGCCTGGTCAAAGAAGCTCTGGCGCGCGACCTGACCGTGCGCCAGGTCGCGCTAGAAAAAGCACGCGAAGGAAAACTGCAGCACCGGGACGATGGCAGCCCGGTGACTGAACAGGAGATCAGCGCTGTGCTGGATGATTTAAGACGCCTGACGGAGGGCGGCATCGTAGGTGGAAGTGCAGGCGGCTAAACCGGCCCCTACGATTCCAGCCAGATTAAGAAACTGAGCGGGGACGACCTCAGCTTTTACTTCCAGGTATGGGAAGAAAAGTTCGTGGTATTTGCTCACGCCTCCGCCAATAATGATCAGGTCCGGCCAGAACAAAGCCTCCATGGCATGCAGAAATTCATTCAGGCGGATTGCCCACTGCTCCCAGGAGAGGTTTTTCTCCTGGCGAACGGCGTCTGAGGCGCGCCGCTCGGCATCCTTCTCGCGGATCTGCAAGTGGCCGAATTCGGTGTTGGGTATCAGGACCCCATCAGTAAAAATCGCTGAACCGATGCCGGTGCCCAGAGTCAGCAGAATCACCACCCCTTTGCGACCCCGTCCTGCCCCGAACTTCATCTCTGCCAGGCCGGCAGCATCCGCATCATTGATCACTGTGGTAGGGCAGCCAGTTTTTTCGCTGAATAAACCGGCGATATCCGTACCGATCCAACTCCTATGAATATTCGCGGCAGTGTAACCGATCCCCCTGCGCACCACACCAGGAAAGCCGCAGCCAATCGGCCCACTCCAAGAGAAATGCCTGGCGATCTCCGCGAAAACGTCCGCAACCTGTTTTGGTTTGGCCGTCTCCGGAGTTTCAATGCGGAAGCGTTCCGCGAGGAGCTCGCCGGACTCCGGGTCGACGGGTGCCCCTTTGATGCCCGATGCGCCAAAGTCAACGCCCAGCACAGGTGCCATGGTATCTCCTTGTATTTGAGAATAATCAAGCTCAAATAGATGATGTGTTATTCTACGGACAGCTATTTTGTAAATGTTCTTCGAAGGTTTGTGAGAACTCGTGCTTCCCAGAACCATCGCAGCTCGCCCGAAAATAATAATAGGGTGTTTGGGCGGGGAATGCAACCGCCTGGAGCGCGGATAGGCTGGGGTTGCAGATCGGCCCGGGTGGGAGCCCCTCGTTCTGGTAAGTATTATACGCAGAGTTTACAGCCAGATCGACGGTCGAAAGCGGATTCGTCCACCAGGTTGATGTTTTCTGATTATATCCCAGGGCATACTGCACGGTGGGGTCACTATCGAGCTTCATTCCTTTCGCAAGTCGGTTGAAGAATACGGAAGCAATGATGGGCTGCTCTTCGGGGACCACTGCCTCTTTTTGAACGATGGATGCCAGGGTAACCGCCTGATACAGGCTGAGACCCTGGCGTTGAAAGCCCTGACGGATCTCATCGGTCAGCTTGAGGTCAAAATTCTTGAATGAACTGGCAAACAAGGCGTCCACAGTGATCTTGCGGTCGAATCGATAGGAATCTGGAAAGAAAAATCCTTCCATCGGCTGGCCTTCCGGAACCTCTTGAGAAAACGAATAACCGGTCGGATGCTGGCGTGCGGCGTTTAAGAATTCATCGGGGGTGATGTTTAACCCAGAGGTTGGCAGGGCCGCGGCGATCTCTTCCAATCGCCACCCAGGTAGAATCCGGAAGGTCACCACCTCGGGCGTAGAATCCTGGAGGCGGTGGGCGATCGCGACCGGCGACATTCCCGGACTGAGCTCGTATTCGCCGGCCTGCAGGCCGGTATCCAGCCCGGCGTATACGAGGTAAGTCCGGAACGCATCGGCATCGGGGATCAAGCCGCTGGTTTCCAGGCGATAACAGATCGAGCCAACCGATTCACCCAAATCGACGTGGAAGGTTTGCTTCCCATCACCCATTGAAACCGGTTTTAGCAGGGATTCCTGCTGATACAGGAGCTTCAAGCCAAGTGTGATTTGTTCAACCTTTCCCAGGGTTGGCGACGGGGGACCGAACCGGTCAGCGACAATTTTTGGGATGGAGAGATAACCCCAGGCCAGTACAGCCAGGATCCCACAACCCAGAACTGCGAGAAAAATCAAGAATATTGAAGGCAAGATCGAGCGTTTTCGACGATGATGAGTATCCATTGGCATTCATTCCTTCAGGTTTTGATCACCGTCCAATGTGATCCGGTCCAGATAAGATTGTAAAATCATGGCCGCAGCCAGATCATCCTGGTGACCTTTCCTTTTCTTTCGGCCTACCCCTATCTGGAGGCGAGCCTGGCGAGCATCAACCGTGCTGAAGCTTTCATCCCAAAGCTCAACCGGAAGGCTGGATTGACTACGGAGTTCTTCGGCCAGGCGGGCGGCCTTGCGCCCGGAAAATGTCGGGAGTCCCTCATCATCCAGGTTTTGACCGACGATGATCTTATCCACACCGGTTTCCACCGCCAACTGAAGAATTCGCCCGGCATCCTGGGCCCTCGATTGATGAGTAATCACGGAAAGGGGGGTTGCAATGGTCGCATTGGGATCGCTGATCGCAACCCCGATTCGTTTTTCGCCTGGATCGACTGCAAGAATTCGCATTTACCATTCATCCTGGCGAGGTGGTGGTTACCTGGATGCGAAAGGGAAGAAAAGGAAGCCACGGCCACCACGGTGGGGAAAGGCGAATTACGGCTGGAGATTGTAAAGCCAGCGTGGAGCTTAACCACCTCAGGGCGCGCGTTTTTTCCAGGCCGGCAACCTGCCTGACCACCTGCTCAGACGGGATGGAGGGTGAAATGGTGCGCTGAGCGCGCATTCTCCAGCGGTAGTTGCCGTCTGAGTCCAAAACTGGCTGGGAGACCTGTTCCATTATCAAGCTGCCTTTGACCGGTTGATATCCTTTTTTAAGACCTGCATCCAACGCCGAGTTGGCCAATGCGACCAATTCATCCTGGTCTACATAACCGGCCTGAAATTCGGCTTGCAGGGAAAGAGTCAGGTAGTCTGATGGGGAATTTAATGGCGGATCCAGCTTCTCGGATGCGATATTTGTAACCCGAATCGTGGGAGTAAGGAGGCTGCTCTCCGCACCCGAGGTGACGGCGAGATCGGTCTGTGCCGACTTCGACAGATTCTTTAATAATTTCTCGCGAAGAAGCGCCAAATCAGTGCTGGAAGGAGCCGGGCTGGCCTGATCCCTCCCTCCGGATATAGCACCAGCATTGCTGACGGTCAGACTCAACCCCAGCGGCCCTTCGATCGCCTGAATGGTATTGGCTGGCAGGTTTCCTGATCGACCTGGGGCCAGGCACTGGACCGGCACTTCCACACTCTGTCCCAGACCGGCAGACACCCTCGCGGAGAGAGTCGTTTGATAGCGAGGACCCTGTCCGATCACCTGAACGACCGTCCCCACCGGGATCTCGATGGCGTGGTCTGTCAGGTTGGTAAAAGAGACCCGCCCGCTGGCAGGCAACAGAGGGACAACCGTTTTTCCAGTCGACGGGATCGTATCCTGACCCTCGACAACGACGGTCGTCCAATGGAGGGGGATCTGACCGGCAAGATTAACGCTCTGGAACTTCGTGCCTGCCAAAACCGGCAACGACATTTCCTGGATCTGGGCGGCCGGATGGAGATCAATCACCGCGGTTGGAATTAGAGCTGCCACCAGGACAATAACGGCGGCCAGCCCAATGAACAATGCCACGAGCCGGACCGGCAGCGATCCTATCCAGGCCGGTTCAGGACGGGGAATAAACGCATCGCGCTGTTCCCTCCAATCTTGCTCAGGTTGGATCCTGCGTTTTCGGCGAGCGAAGCGGATTTTGCGACGCGGCTTCCGCCACCGAACGGTTTGGGCACGATCCACACTGTTGAAACAAGGGATCCCCAGCTCGCCAGCAAAGCCGCGGACCTCTGGATCGCCGGTGACCAGGGCTAACTGAGCGCCAAGCGACCGGCTGTGGCGTTGAAGGAGGACCAGGTCCAGGCGGCGGGTCAAGACACGTTCTTTTTCCGGCCAAACGAGCAGCAGTCGGGGCGTCTTTCCCCAGGTCATTTTATCCCGGGTAGAAACGATATCATCGTGATGCTCTAACTGGATGATCTGGGTTTTCATACTGGCTGTGATTCCCATTATACTTGATCTTCAATGGACCACTTCATAGAAATCCATGGCTCTTTGGGATCCGCCGTGGTATGTCCCCGCATTTGGGAGCCTCTTCACGCGTATTCCCAATGAACCAAATCCATCGGACCCGGGCGGGTGAATACCAGAAGATGATTGCCGTAAAAAAAGCCCGGGAGCGGCCCGGGCTTTTACTTTTTAGATCTCATTCCTTTCGATGATACGAATCTTACCCACCCGCCGCCGGTGCCTTTCTTCACTGGAAAACTCAGCCTTCAGGAAATCAATGACAAGATCGTGGGCCAGGGCCGGACCGATTACGCGCGCGCCGAGACAGAGTACGTTCATATCGTCGTGATTCACTCCCTGGGCAGCCGAATAGGTATCGTGGCAGACACAGGCGTAAACGCCTTTCATTTTGTTTGCCGCGATACAGGCGCCGACCCCGGAGCCGCAGACGAGAACTCCCCTCGCTGCCTGGCCTGATTGGATCAACTTACCCAATTTTTCGGCAAAATCGGGATAATCCACCGCGGCCGTGCTGTTCGTCCCAAGGTCGATCGGCTCATGACCCATTTCGCGGACCGCTTCCAGCACCACCTCCTTTAGAGGAAAACCTCCATGGTCACATGCCACACCGATGCGCATTTTTTGATCTCCCTTTCTTACTCGACCAAAGTCACTTTTTCCTGGCTGAGCAGATTTAAGGCTACTTCCACAACGTGGTCGACGTTCATACCCAGATTTTCGAGGACAATCTTGCCAGGCGCAGAAGCGCCAAAACGGTGGATGCCAATCGAAGCGCCATGGTCGCCGACGTATTTCTCCCAACCCTGGGTGACACCTGCCTCCACGGAAACACGGGCGCGGATATGCGGGGGCAGCACGCTCTCCTGATATTCTTTGGGCTGATCTTCAAATAGCTCCCAACTGGGGAAGGAAACCAGGCGGACAGACTTCCCTTCAGCGGAGAGGCGCATTCCCGCTTCAACGATCAGCGCGACTTCAGATCCAGATGCCATCAATATGAGTTTCGGCTTACCCTCGCCCAAATCGGCCAAAATGTAGGCGCCGAACTGAAGACCGGCGGCTGCACTCAGGCTGGATCGGTCCAGGACCGGCACAGCCTGGCGGGTCAAGACCATCGCAGTCGGGCCGGAGCGGCGCAGAATTGCCAATTTCCAGGCCTCACGGGTTTCATTGGCGTCTGCCGGGCGGATCACCACCAGCTCGGGAATGGCTCGGAGCGCCGCGAGGTGCTCGACCGGCTGATGGGTGGGACCATCTTCGCCCAGGCCAACGCTGTCGTGAGTGAAGATCCACAGACTGGGCTGGTGAGACAGTGCTGAAAGGCGGATCGAAGGGCGCATATAATCCGAAAAAACGAGGAAAGTGCCGCCATAGGGAATGATGCCGCGGAAAGTGGCCATTCCATTGACGGCTCCACCCATGCCATGCTCGCGGACGCCAAAATGCAGGTTGCGGCCTTCGGGCGAATCAGCCTGGAAAGATTTCGCATCCCTGATGAATGTGTCATTGGAAGGCGCCAGATCAGCCGAGCCGCCGATCAGATCCGGAATGCGGGCTGCAAGCTGGTTGAGCACCTTACCGGAAGCCGCGCGAGTGGCTATTCCTTTTGGATCCGCGGGGAATTCGGGCAGATCTTCGGCCCACCGATTGGGCAGTTTTCCGCTCAGGCGGCGGACCAGCTCTTTGCCATCCTCGGGGAACGCCTGCTGATACGCCTCAACACGCTGCTTCCATTCCTTTTCGAGCTCCGCGCCGCGATCAACAGCCTGGCGATAAAATTCAAGAACGTCTTCAGGGATATAAAATTTTGGCTCCAGCGGCCAGCCCATATTCTTTTTTGCAGCATCGATCTCCTCCCAACCGGGAGCGTCGCTGTGGGCTTTCTGGGTTCCCTGGCGGGTGGGCAATCCGTACCCGATAATGGTATGGCAAATGATCAAAGAGGGACGCGGGTCGGCTTTCGCTGCACGTATGGCGGCGTCGATTTGCTCGACGTCGTTCCCATCCGACACGTGGGAGACATGCCAGCCATATGCCTCAAAGCGTCTGCCTCGGTCTTCGGTGAAGGCCAGATCGGTGGAACCTTCGATGGTTATGTGATTATCATCATAGAAATAGATCAGCTTTCCCAGGCGCAGGTGCCCGGCGAGCGAGGCTGCCTCAGAAGCGACGCCTTCCATCAGGTCGCCGTCGGAGACAATGGCATAAATGGTCTGATCGAATATCTTATATCCCGGACGATTAAAAACCGCAGCGAGGTGGGTCGCCGCGATCGCCATGCCAACGCCATTAGCAAAACCCTGCCCGAGCGGACCGGTGGTGGTTTCAACACCGGGTGTCAGGAAAGACTCAGGATGGCCTGGGGTGATGCTGCCCCACTGGCGAAAATGGCGCAAATCGTCCAAAATCATATTGTAGCCGGTCAGGTAGAGGAGGCTGTAGAGCAGCATCGAGCCGTGTCCACCGGAAAGGACGAACCTGTCCCGGCCTGCCCACTCGGGATTTCTTGGATTAAAACATAGATGGCGGGTCCAGAGTGTATAGGCAATCGCTGCAGTGCCCATGGGCAGGCCAGGATGGCCAGAATTGGCCGTTTGCACGGCGTCAACGGTCAAAAAACGGATGGTGTTGATCGCACGGTTCTGCAAATCAGATGATTCTTGCATAAGATTGCTCCTCTTTCTTCACGATGTAAAGAAATTTTACCATGGTCGGTATTTCTCGAAGGAGATGGAACAGTAAAAGATGGCGGGGTTATGTCCCAGCCACCTTCTGGATTGAAATTTGGATTGAAATAGATCCGTTTATTTCTGGACCGGATAATCGATTTCGGCCAACAACTCCTCAATTTTGTCGGGAGTCGCCGGAGGCTCATAGGTAATGGTCACCTTTTGGGTTTCCAGATCGGCGTCAACCGAGCGCACACCTGCCAGATCGGCTACCTCGGTTTTGATCGTGTGAATGCAATGGTGGCAGTGAATGGCTGGGACGAAATAGGTGGTGGTGGTCATGCTCATCTCCTTAAGATCATAGCATCTCTAATAGGCGAAATCCCGGATCTCCAATCCCCTACCGCCCTGGAAGGGGAACCTTCCAGGATCATAATTCCATAACCAGGCCATGTCAAGGAAACCCATTTAAGTATTCTAATTCCTTGACTTCCTCCAGACCTATCCTTACACTTATGGAAAACAGGCTATCGTCTACAGAACTTCGGGAGCATCCGTGGACCAAATCTTCATCAAAAACCTTCTGACCCGCGGCGTGATTGGAATCACTGACGCGGAGAGAGCTCAACCCCAGGATATTCTGGTCAATGTAACCCTATATACGGACACTCGGAAAGGCGCGCAAAGCGACGCCATCGAGGATTGCGTCAATTACCGCACGGTGGCAAAAAAAATCCTGGCTTATGTCGAAACAGCGCGGCGACATACAGTGGAAGCGCTGGCGGCGGACCTTTCTGAACTTTGCCTGGAAGAACCCCAGGTGCAATCCGTGCGGGTTCGAGTCGAGAAACCCGGAGCGGTTCGTTTTGCCGAGTCGGTCGGGGTGGAAATTGAGCGAACGCGCTGAGCCAGGGCGTTGAAAATCAAGCGCCATCGAATTGCCGTGATTATAGGTTCCAATATCGAACCCATTCTTAATATTTGTAAGGCTGTTGACCTGATTAAGGAGCGTTTTCCCATCTGGGCCATCTCAAAGACGTGGGAAACCCCGCCGGTTGGGAGCTCAGGACCGAACTTCTATAATACTGCAGTCATTCTAAGCTCCAATGAGCCAGTGGAGATAGTCCAATCCCAGCTTAGAGAGATCGAATCGCAACTGCTGCGGGTCCGAACCGCAGATAAATACGCGCCCCGAACCATCGATCTGGACATCGTCCTGTACGATGACCAGATCCTCGAACCGCGATTGTGGCAACTGGCATATATCGCCATTCCACTCGCTGAGCTTGTCCCCGAGCTGCGCCATCCAACCTCAAACCATCCCCTCCGGCAAATCGCCGCAGATCTGCTGCCCAACAGTGGGGTAATCCCCCACCCGGAAATCATGCCATCCCTGGGGCTGCAGCACTAAAAATCAATCGGCCGCGATCCTCGCGAAATATTATCCAGAAATTCCATTCTGGTTGCCATGTTCGTGCGGAAAGCCCCCAACATGGCCGATGTAGTCATTCGGGCATCATGCTTTTTGACCCCGCGGATCATGGAGCACAAATGCATGGCTTCGATCACCACAGCAACACCGCGCGGGTGGAGCAATTGATTGATAAAATCCGCAATCTGGGTGGTCATCCTTTCCTGTACCTGTAAGCGGTGAGCAAACATATCCACGATGCGGGGAATTTTCGAGAGCCCGATGACAGAATCCTGGGGAAGATAGGCAATATGGGCGCGCCCTAAAAAGGGTAAAAGATGGTGCTCACACAGGCTGTTAAACTCAATATCACGGACGATCACCACCTCATCATAGGTCACATTAAAAATGGCATCATTCACCAATGCCACCGGGTCAGTACGGTAACCCGAGAGGAGCTCTGAATACATTTTGGAGATCCGGTTCGGGGTCCCTCGCAACCCGTCGCGATCCGGATTCTCCCCAAAAGCGAGCAACATCTCATAGATGCAGTTGGTGATAACATCTTTATTAAACTCTGTGTTTAATAATTCGGCAGATTTATACAAGGCCAGATCATTTTCATTGGTCATTTATACCCTCCAAGAGGACTGCGCAGGCCGGCAGCCACCCACGATATGTTCCATTTATCCCCGGATTATAACGAAGAATCTGAAATCGGGCAGGAATATTGATCGTACAGGCCCGCTCTATGAGCGGGCCTGTGTAGAACCAAGCATTTCAATAATCAGCCCACCAGGGGCTCGATCAATCCATAAGAGCCATCGCGGCGGCGATATAACACGTTGATCGATCGGGTATTGGCATTGTAGAAGACAAAGAAGTTTTCATGGCCGAGCAGCGTCATTTGTTCAATCGCTTCCGCTTCATCCATCGGCACAAGGATGAATTGCTTCCTGCGGACTATTTGCGCCGGATACGACTCTGCTTCTTCGCTTTCGGTAACCTCACTCGGCGCGATATCCGCCAAAGTTGTGCCATCCCCGCGGCCACGGTGATGTTTGCCTTTAAATCTGGAAATTTGCCGCTGCATCTTTTCCAGGGAGGCATCAATCGCAGTAAAAATATCGTCGGAGCGTTCCTCTGTTCGTAAGATAAAGCCCTTCCCCCGGATTGTGATTTGTGCAACCTGGCGATCCGAAGCGCTCCGGGCAGATTTAACATAAGCCAAATCGACGCGAGCCTCCTCGATCCCATTCAAAAACCGATCCAGCTTGGATACTTTTTTCATCACATAATCGTTGATGCGTTCCGTGATCTCCATATTCCTTGCGAACAACTCTACCTTGACTTCCATTATGTCCTCCTAAGTAATTTGATTGAACGAACGGTTTCGCACCGGTTAATCGCTCTGGGCCTTGTTCTGAACTGGAATGAAATGGACATATCTCTTATTCTACCGGATAATGGAACGCTCGTGCCAGGGTCATTCCAAAGACCTGAACGGCGCCTGCGTCTAATAACGCGCCGGCGCAGGAATGGATCGTCGCTCCGGTGGTGGCAACATCATC
Organism: Anaerolineaceae bacterium; assembly: GCA_035542155.1. Classification (GTDB taxonomy): domain Bacteria; phylum Chloroflexota; class Anaerolineae; order Anaerolineales; family Anaerolineaceae; genus DATKLX01. The sequence continues at coordinate 11,674 of DATKLX010000103.1, read as the reverse complement.
GATAACGAGAACCTGCCGGCCGGTCACCAGGCGAGGATTTGCAGAGAAAGCATTCAAGACGTTTTCTTTACGCTGGTGCGCTGAAAGGCCTACCTGGGATTGGGTATTTTTAATTCGAAGCAAAGCCCTGGAATGATAATCCACCCCCAAAGCCAGGGCCATGGGAAGCGCCAGACAATCCGCCTGGTTGTATCCCCTTTCACGTAAACGTTGATCGCTTAAAGGAACAGGGACAATCAAATCGATTGGCCAGTTCAGGCTCCGGACCAGATCCTGAAGCGGACGAGATAATGCCTCGCCCAGAGCCACATCTTTGCGATATTTCAAGCGGTGGATTGCCTCGCGGAGCGGCCCAGTAAAAGCTCCCCAGGACCGCATCGCCTGAAACCTCGGCCGGTTTCCCAGGCAGTCCCTACAGAACCGGGCAGAATTTCCATTCAGAAGCAGCTCGCCACAAATCTGGCAGACATCAGAAAAAAGAATCTGCACCTGCTGGTTGCAGGAGCAGCACCAACGATCTCCCGGTCGACTGCATCCCCCACAAGCCGGGGGATACAGCCAGTCCAGACTTAGCCAAAACTTTCGGTAAAGCCAGTAGGCTGGTCGCATTCCGGATGGAATGGAAATTTCTACGGAAGTAATTTTATTTCAACATCCCGCCCAGGGCTGAATGAGCCAGCCTCAAAGCAGCAGGGGTCATCAGCACAATCATCAAGGTTGGGAAAATCAAGAGAGCCATCGGGATCAACATGATGATCGGAGCTTGATGGGCTTTCTCTTCAGCAAACTGGCGGCGCTTCAATCGCATCTGATCCGCCTGAATGCGCAGGACTTTGGCCATGCTGACGCCAAGCTGTTCAGACTGGATCACAGCGGCGACGAAGCTGGTCATCTCCGGCAGGCCGATTCGATCGGCCATGTCGCGAAGCGCTTCCCTGCGCAGCTTACCGAGCTGAACTTCACGAAGGGCGCGCGCGAAGGCAAGTGACAGGTCCGAGTCCCATTTCTCAACCACTTTATTCATCGCCGCATCAAAACCTAATCCAGCTTCCACGCAGATCGTGAGCAGATCCAATGCGTCGGGTAAGGATTTGCGAATGGATTTCTGACGGCGGCTGATCGAACTGCTCAACCACAATTCCGGCATGAAAAAGCCCAACAGGGTAACGGTGAAACCCACCAACAGGCGTGTCCCCGCCGACCAGGACAGCTTGCTGATTGAAAAAACCAGGATCATCAAGCCACCAAAAACGACCATACAGATAAAACGCAAGGCCAGAAAGGTCGTTGGATCCATTCTCCCAGGGTTTCCAGCCAGCTCTAATCTCTTTTCGGTAGCCTGGAGAGCATTCTGCGGAGTAAACCGGACAGCGATCTCTCCCAGCTTTCTGGCCAGGGGATAAACGATACGCTCGCTGAACGGCTGTGACAGCTCCAGCTCTTCGAGGTCGACAACCACATCGCCCTTTGAAGTGAACTCCCTCAAACGTTCCTGGAGTGCATCTTCGTCAGATTGCGGAGATCTTAGCCCGACGACGACGAGGATTACGGCTCCGATGACGATAATTGCCAATATGCCAATGATTACCCACATACCCCGGTCTCCTTTCTTCGAGCAGGCTATACCTCGATATCGCCAATCTTGTTCATGACAAAATAGCCAATGATAATATTGATAGCGCCTACGGCCAGCGCGATATACCCACAGATACCATTCTCGGGTTTAAAGAATTCCATCATGTATTCGCGGTTTAGAAACCACAGGATCAGGCAGACAAAAACAGGCAACAGGGACAGGAACCGGCCAGACATCATCACCTGGGCAGTCAGCACGCGAATCTCGCCTTTGATACGGACGCGTTCACGGATGGTATACGAGATTGTATCCAGGATTTCAGCCAGGTTACCACCCACTTCGCGCTGGACGTTTATTGCAGTGATCACCAAATCCAGATCTTCGCTGGGGATTCTGCGCAAGAGGTTATCCAGCGCCCGCTCCATGGGCAGGCCAAGCTGCATCTCCTGGACCACCCGGCGGAATTCATCGGAAATTGGAGCAGGTAGCTCCCGGCTAACAGCCTCCATCGCCTGCATAGTCGAATAACCGGCGCGCAAGCCATTGACCATCAGGTTAAGCATATCGCCGAGCTGTTCGTTGAAACGGACCAGGCGGCGGCTCTGCTCTCTACGGACATACATACGGGGTAAAAACAGGCCAAAAACCGCTCCGAGCAAGCCCACTATCAGGTACTTTCCGCCGAGATACCAGGCGATGAAACCAACCAGAATGGCAGCAATGATCATCAGAGCGATATATTCTGCGGGCTTGAACTTGAGGTCCGCCCGGGCAAGTTCCTTCGCGATGTTATCCCCGAAGGAAGATTTTTCGACCCGGCGGTTGAACCAATCCGTGATCGGAGTTGAAGCAGGCTGGTTCGCTGGAGTATTGCTTGCTTTTTCCTCTTCTACGTACCGTCCCAGCCGCTCTTCGACCAGGGTGCGCTCCCCGGTCAGAGAGACAATGATCCCGACCAGAAGGAAGATTCCTGCAAGCCCACCAACACCCACTAAGATTAGATTGAGATCCATGGTTTCACCTGTTTTCCCAGATCATCCAGAAGATTAAGGACAACCAGGAGATTCACCCATTGCATTGCCGGCTGACAAACAAAATCAATATCGCCTGCGATCGCCGACGCCAAAGATGGAAGCTGGCAAATGGATGCCGGAGGCTTCGATCTTATCCATAAATTTTGGACGCAGCCCGGTGGGGCGCAGTCTGCCAACGACGCGGTTGTTCTCAAAACCCGTTTGTTCAAAAACGAACACATCAGTCATCGTGATGACTTCACCTTCCATCCCGGTTACTTCAGTGATGTTGACGATTTTCCGGGAGCCATCCCGCATGCGCTCCTGATGGACGACCAGATCAATCGCCGACGCGATCTGTTCGCGAATGGCGCGCATGGGGAGATCCATCCCCGCCATCAAAGCCATCGTCTCCATACGGGCGAGCGTATCTCGAGGGCTGTTCGAGTGCGCCGTGGTCATAGAGCCATCATGACCGGTGTTCATCGCCTGGAGCATATCCAGCGCCGCCTCATCACGGATCTCGCCGACGATAATGCGGTCGGGGCGCATGCGCAACGCATTGATCACCAGATTGCGAATAGTCACCTCCCCCCGTCCTTCAATGTTCGGCGGGCGTGATTCAAGGGTGACAACATGCTCCTGGCGCAACTGGAGCTCGGCTGCATTTTCGATCGTAATAATGCGCTCGTCTGGAGGAATAAAGGCGGAAAGGATGTTGAGAAGGGTTGTTTTTCCCGAGCCGGTACCGCCTGAAATCACGATGTTGATCCGGGATTCAACGCAGGCTTTCAAGAATTGAATACACTCAGGGGTGATTGACCCAAACTGGATCAACTGGTCGACGGTAATTGGGTTACGGGCAAACTTTCGGATGGTGAGGACCGGGCCGACCAGTGAAATGGGTGGGATCACGGCGTTGACGCGAGATCCATCGGGCAGGCGGGCATCCACGTATGGGCTGGATTCGTCGATGCGGCGGCCTAAAGGTGCCACGATGCGGTCGATGATACGCATGACATGATCGTTGCTCTCGAAGGTCACAGGCACGCGGTGAATTTTCCCGGCGCGCTCGATATAGATGTTCTTAGCGCCGTTCACCATGATTTCTGTAATGGTCTCGTCTTCAAGGAGAGGTTGGAGAGGACCAAACCCCAGGATCTCCGCCGCGATCGCCTCGAACAACCGCGCCCTTTCCGGACGGGATAAAACGATGTTTTCTTCGTTCAAGATCTGTTCAAACAGCTCTTGAATCGTGCGGCGAACATCGTTCACCTTGGTGACATCCATCGTTGGATCGAGACCGGCCAGAAGTTTGTTCTGGACGCGAGTTTTCAGATCCTGATACGTATCCTGCTGAGGGTTCGAAGTGGGAGGCGCAACCCGGCGGGTCTGGAGATTAGCGGGTCGAGCGACATCCGAATTCCCAGCAGGATTCTGCGAACCCGAATCACTGCCACCACCTTGTTGAAGTCTTTTTAGCAATGACATAGTGAGCGCTCCTTACACTTTTACCGTTTTCCGACCCGATCGGGCTCAGGAGTCGATTCTATCTTTGCAATCCGCTCGCGGATTAACTCCGCCAGGGCGAGCAGGCTGCGCCCGATGGGTTGGGACTTATTGTCCAGCATAAACGGCACCCCGCGATTGACAGCGTTCACCACGATTTTTTCGTCCAGCGGAATGATCGCTGCGATTTCCTGGCGCAGGCTTTCACCCACTTTTTCAGGAGCAATCGAGATGCGCTTATCGAATCGATTCATAATAAACACTATTCTCTGGCGGCTGAACTTGAAACCATCCGCTAGAGTCAGAAACGCCTTGGCATTTTTTATAGCCGGGATATCCTGGGTGGTCAACAAAACGAGGATATCAGCGACCTCCATCGCCGATAGGACTACTTCCGTTAGATAGGAGGAGGTATCCACGACGATGTATGAATAGATCGTGCGAAGGTATTGTAGGACCTTGCCAAACTGGTCACTGGCCACTTTATCGGCCATTTCCGGCTTGGAAGGCGCAGCCAGGATCTGCAGACCCGAACCTGTATGATTGACCATCACTTCTTCGATAATATCGGGGTCCAGTTCATCGGCTCGAGAAGTCAAGTCAATCACCGAATTCTTTCCCTGTTCGTTCAAAAAGACGGCAACATCACCGAACTGGAGATTGCCATCCACCAGCGCAACCCTGGTTTCATCGTTATGAAGCGAAATCGCCAGGTTTGTGGCAATGGTTGTGCTTCCAGTTCCTCCCTTGGGGCTGTAAACGACGATGATTTTTCCCCGCGAGTGGGCACCCCCGGGAGCCGCCTGAGTGCCATCTCCTCCGCCCGCGGGAGCAGATTGCAGCACTTTGGTTTTTTCCTCCCTGGCCATCGCACCAGCGCGGTGGATCGCCGCGCTTAATTCGTCGACCATGGGCGGTTTGGTTAAGAAGTCACGCGCCCCGGCGAGCATGGCCCGGCGCATGTAGTTGGGATCCCCCTGGACGGAAAGGATAACGATCTGGGAGAAAGGCACCTTTTTGCGAATGGCTTCGGTAGCGGCGATGCCATCCATATCGGGCATATTGATGTCCATCAGAACGACATCGGGCTTGGTTTCCATAGCAAGCTCGATGGCCTCTTTGCCAGTTCGAGCCGCACCAACTACCTCAACATCACCTTCAAACTGAAGCAATTTTCGAATATTTTCTCGGGTCTCAGCGATATCATCCACGATCAATACTCGAATTTGTTCTGATCCTGCCATGCAATCACTCCGCAAAAACTCTATCCAAAAATCTAACCGAGCAAAATCCTGAAGACTTAGGCCAGCCTGATAACGACTTCATCCCCTTTCCAAAGGGGATTCTGTCGTTATCGGGAACGGGCGCTATCGCCAAAAAACATTACTTCGGGGCGGGAGTGGGAGTCGGATTTGCCGATGGCACCCGGAGCATGTCGACGCGCGGTTCAAGCCCGTATGGCAGCTTTGCAGGGACAGGTACGTTGTATTGATCCATGAGGTACTGTAGTGTCACCGCCTCAGTCTGGACGCGCTGCTCGTCGCCCGCACCTCGGAGGACCATAGTCAGTTGAGCCCCCGTATTCATAAGGTAATTCAAAGTAACGGCATCCTGAGGAGGAACGATCAGGGTGATCAAATTGGGCAACTCGGGCGAGGCTGGCGCAGGCGTCGGCTGGCCTTCAACCGGTGCTGGGGTTGGGGTAGCCTGGAGCGCTGCTGCGCCGGTTTTCTGGTTGACCGGGAATAGCCCGACCTGAAGAACAACAGCATCCTGGAGCAGGGTCTGGCTAACCATGCGGGGACGCTGGCGCTCGCTCGGAATCACATAAATCGGCAGGTTCAGAGTGGGATCCAGTTCGGCACGACCCTGGATCGCGGGACCTTCTCCGGAAGATATCTTGGTGGTCAGCAGATTTGCCTGTTCGACGGTGTTTCCAGGGGCAACGACCGCGCCCGTATAGTTAGGAAGGTTTGTCTGGAAATTGGTGTCCAGGTCGCTGAACATCATGGCTGCAATTACATTCACGTGATCTCCAGGTTGAGGAGCATAGGAGACGCTGGTCAACTTGTCAATCGGGATCGAGATCGCCACCATTCCCTGGGGGATCTGGAACGCTGCAAATGATCCTTCCAGCGTGTCCACAACCATGCTGGTGGTCAGCGGTACTCGCGGGCTCAGGTCATACTTGGCTCGCTTGCCGATGACATCGGCAGGATTGGTGTAAAAGGTCCCCGCAATCACTTCTTTCTTGGGATATTTTATCATCGTTAAAACGCCTTCGGTGAACACAGTACCTCGCGCCACCGGTTGGGTAGTAATAACGATGTCGGTCATCTCTTCTTGGGCTATTGCCGTCGGCTGAGTTTGCGTTTTGGAGCCACCAAATGGTAAGTTCGTTTGCCCCCTCATCAAAACCCAAACCAAGACCAGTCCTAAGATCAAGATCAGTGCAATGTAGATGAAGATCCTACCCCGGCGCCTAGATCCTTGAACCATAGAACCCTCCATGATGTATTCGGTTATAGTAAGAGCTGCGATCTTTCTTTATCATACCCAATCTCTGCTAATTGTCAAGCAAAATTGAGTGATATACTACATTAATTGTCTCAACAGAAAACTACGATTAAAAAACACGTTGCATATTTTATGCCAAAAATAGGTTTCACAAAGAAGGGCCCTGTCGGGAGACAGGGCCCCTTTTTGGTGCGGTTTGATGATACTGCCTCGATGAAAGGATTCGTTTATATCTGATGGACAACATTGCTGAAGATATTGCCGATTGCCGGGCCCAATAGAGCAAGAATAACAATGACAACAACAGCTACGAGAACAAGAATTAAAGCGTACTCTACCAAACCCTGGCCTTTTTCCTTTGGAGCAAATAACATCCTTGTCACCTCCTTTCCGCTTCTCAGTTTTCAAGTTACGATGTGAGCTAAACCCATTATAAGAGATGCGTGTAGAAAAGATCTTTACAGCGACTTAACAACTTTTCGGTAATCCTGCTACCCAGATATTCTGGTTGTTTTCAAAAAAAAAGCAGGCTATAATGAAACCGAAATTCCTGGATAGAAGGCCAAGTCAGGATTCGGAATAAGCTAGAGCCTCAAGGAGGGATCATGGGTGATTTATTTGAACGAGTGACCGCTGATCAGGATATATTTAAGCAGATTTTGAGTAAAGTGCCGGGATTCAGCGGATATATTGAGCGGTCAAACCGCCGCGCTTCTGACAAGCTGGTGAGGGAGACGATTGCCTCCCGGTTTGAGGAAATCTGGCAGCACATCTCCTCTCTGCAGCGGGATTTAATCAGCCAGGGTGGGATTGCTTATATTGATGACCTGGAAGCGGCTGCGTTGAAGATTCGCCAGGTAATTGACCGGATAAAAACCGCATCATATGGCTATGCTGGCCTGTTTGACGCGGTCAAAATCAATGAAGCCGAACTGTCCAACCTGTACCGTTACGACCTGGCGATGCTCGAACTGGTCGACAAGGTCAATGGCGCTGTAGATAACGTCGAAGCATCCCTTGGAACCGATGGCTTGCCAGCGGCTATTCGCAATCTGACCATGGAGGCCAGGCAGTGCGTCGAAACGTTCGACCGGCGTACTGAAGCGATTTTGGGCAGCTCCACCTCTCCAAAACAGGCGGGGGCCCAATAATCCTCCTTCTTTCAAACTGAAAACAGCATCTCTGCATCCGATCCGGGAGAATAGAAAAATGGCAAGAATATTTGACGTCGTTGAATACCCCAGTGAAATGATGGATGAGCTCGTCCATCGTTTTCCCGAAGCTGGCCCAGCCGACCTGCGGATTGGCTCACAGGTCATCGTGCGCGAATCGCAGCGGGTCGTTTTTTTTCGCGATGGAAATGCTCTGGATACGTTTGGCCCAGGCCGGCATACGATCGTCACCGCGAACATCCCCCTGGTGATCAACTTAATCGGGAAGGCATTCAACGACCGGACGCCTTTTACCGCTGAAGTTTATTTCGTCTCGATGCGCGAGTTCGCGGACCGCAAATGGGGAACGCCGCAGCCGATTATCGTGCGCAATCCGGGCATGGGCCTGGGGGTTGCCCTGCTCCAGGGGTTCGGCACGTACAGCTTCCAGATCAAGGATCCGCAACAGTTCGTCACCCAGATCGTGGGAGCTCAGGGGATCTACAGGACGAGCGATATCGAAAACCGGCTGCGGACCATGCTGCTTTCAAAACTGCAGGACCTGCTTGGCGAGACAGCCGCGAACAACAGCGTCGTGCAACTGATCGGGCTGACCGAAGAATTAGGAGCCGGGGTGCGGGCGAAAGCCCAAGACGATTTCGCCGCGATCGGCCTGACCTTGAAATCATTCTACATTGGCAACCTGAAACCATCGGATAAGTCGGCGGAAGAATTGCGCGCGATGGGAATGCTGGACATGAATGTCTATACGCAACTTCAGGCTGCCGACGCCCTCCGCGAAGCCGCCCAAAACCCAAGCGGCGGCGCCGGCCTCACCGCCGGGATCGGAGCCGGCATGGGATTGGGCAATGTGATCTCCCAATCTTTGTCGGGCGCGACCGGGGGAACGGTAGGAGCCGCAAAAGGCGCCGCCAGCGGCGGACCCACCGCACCAGATGTGATGACCCCGGCTGAAGCGGCGAACGTGCTGCGGGTTTCCGAAGAAGACGTCCTGGCCGCAATCCAGTCCGGGGAATTGAAAGCGCGGAAGATTGGCAACGCCTACCGGATCAGCAAGGATGCATTGGACGCTTTCTTAAAGGGATAATTCATGTTTCCGACAGCAGAAGGTTCATTGGGATTTCCCGTGATGGATCACCGGGTCTTACAGGGAGATTCCTGAAGAACCCATCAGATTAACAATTTTTGCGTTTCACAGGGGAGTGTGGATGAAACTACAAGAATATCAATCCAAGCACATCTTCTCAAAGTATGGGATAACTATACCCAGGGGAAGAGTGGCGGCTACCGCGAGTGAGGCAAAACAAATTGCCGAAGAACTGGGTGGCCGCACTGTAATTAAAAGCCAGGTTTTGGTCGGCGGTAGGGGAAAGGCAGGAGGCATCCGCCTGGCCAGAACTCCCAAAGAAGTTGAAGAACTGGCCACGATCATCCTGGGGATGGAGATTAAAGGACTTCCGGTGCGGAAAGTCCTCGTCGATGAGGCTGCCTCGATCGAGAAGGAAATTTACCTGGGGATCACCAACGACCGTTCGCAGCGCAAACCGGTCATGATGGCCTCTTCAGCCGGTGGGATCGACATCGAGGAGGTAGCGCAGCAATCTCCTGAGAAGATCATCAAAGTATATATCGATCCGCTGCTTGGACTGCGAGATTACCAGGCGCGCAATATCGCCGCGAGTATTGATCTCCCCCGCGAGCACTGGCGGAATTTTATCGATATCGCCCGGGGGCTGTGGGAAGCCTACTCTGATTGCGACGCAACCCTGGCTGAGATTAACCCCCTCGTGATCACCTCAGACCACCGTCTGATCGCCCTGGATGGGAAAATGATCCTCGACGATAACGCCTTATTCCGCCATCCCGACCTGGCGGATATGCGCGACATGGATTCGGAAGAGCCCGAGGAAATCGGAGCCCGCAAATACGGGCTTTCCTATATCAAGCTGGACGGTGAGATCGGATGCATGGTCAACGGGGCCGGCCTGGCGATGGCCACGATGGACATCATCAAGCTGTACGGAGGCGAACCGGCCAACTTTTTGGACATCGGTGGAGGGGCCAGCGCAGAAAAAGTTGCCGCTGCGCTGAGGATCATCCTTTCCGACCCCAACGTCAAGGCCGTTTTATTCAACATCTTTGGCGGGATCACCCGCGGCGATGAGGTCGCGCGCGGGATTCTGGCAGCCATGGCCGAAGTAAAATCCCATATTCCGATGGTCGTACGCCTGGTGGGGACCAACTCCGAAGAAGGCCGGCGGCTGCTGGCGGACGCCAGGATGATCACTGCCGAAACCCTCGCCGAGGCGGCTCAAAAGGCTGTCGCGGCGGCCAAAGGAGCCTGAGATGAGTATCCTCATCAATAAGCATACCCGGATCATTGTTCAGGGGATCACCGGTCACGAAGGACTCTTTCACACGCAGCAGATGCTGGCCTACAACCCGGCGACGGTCGTGGGTGGAGTGACACCGGGAAAAGGCGGCGAATGGGTGCTGGATGGCAAAGTCCCGGTTTTTGATTCGATGAAGCTGGCCGTGGAAACCACCGGCGCGAATGTGAGCGTGATTTTCGTGCCCGCGCGGGGTGCCGCCGACGCAATATACGAAGCAGCCGATGCAGAGGTTCCGTTAATCGTCTGCATCACGGAAGGGGTACCCGTCCAGGACATGATGAGGGTTCGCAATTATCTCGATCAGAAGAAGGTCCGCCTGATTGGCCCCAACTGCCCGGGTCTGCTCACCCCAGGCGAAGCAAAGGTCGGGATCATTCCGGGGAACATCGCTCTACCTGGGAACATCGGGGTCGTTTCCCGGTCCGGGACGCTGACCTACGAAGTGCTGTACGCGCTGAAGCTAATCGGGCTGGGATCGAGCACCTGCGTGGGGATCGGCGGTGATCCGGTCAATGGGACGAATTTCGTCGACGTGCTGGGAATGTTCGAGGCGGACCCGCACACCGACAAGGTCGTGATGATCGGCGAAATCGGGGGGACGGATGAAGAAAAAGCGGCTGAGTTTATCGCCGATTCGATGACCAAGCCGGTGGTGGCCTTTATCGCCGGGCAGACCGCGCCGCCCGGAAAACGAATGGGGCATGCCGGCGCGATCATCGAAGGCGGGTCAGGGCTCGCAGCCGATAAGGTAAAGGCGCTGCAGTTGGTGGGGGTGCGGATCGCAGCTCATCCGGAAGAAATCCCGAATTTGCTCCAGGAATAATCGGAACAAAAAGCCAAAAAAAAGAGGCGTAGATTTGGGTCTACGCCTCTTTTTTTGTTGAATGAGATTAATTCTTGTGGGCGTCGATGTAGTGGACGGCGTCTTCAACGGTTTTGATCGAGCGGGCATCCTCGTCGGAAATCGTGAGATTGAATTTCTCGCTAAGGCCATCGATCAAGAAGAATTGATCCATCGAATCGGCTTTCAAATCCTCGACAAAACGGGTTTCCATCGTAATGTTATCGTCATCGATTTTCATCACGTCGGCAACCACTGCTTTGACATCCTCGTACGTGCTCGCCATTTGAGCTGCCTCCTGAAGTTGACTTTTCGAATAATGCCCTTCTCCATGAATTGTAACTGCCCTGCCCGTGCTGTCAAGATCGAAAGTACAGGCTGCGCAGTTCTGGAATGCATGGTAAGATTCTATGGCATGGGAAACGTTCCATCGATCAGCTCGCGGAAAACAGACCACATCCGTATCAATGTCAAAGAGGATGTCCAATCTGGCCTGACCACCGGGCTGGAGCGAATTCATTTCGTCCACCAGGCACTGCCGGAAATCAACCTGGAAGAGATCGACCTCCAGCAGACGATCTTTAACAGGACGGTCCGCGTGCCGATCCTGATCTCGTCGATGACGGGCGGGACGGGGGAGGCCAGGCAGATCA
>DATKLX010000102.1:0-23631 GCA_035542155.1 Anaerolineaceae bacterium | reverse complement strand
AGAAAGCCCGGGATTTTACGTCGATGGCACTGTCGGGGCTGGAGGACACGCCTGGGGAATTCTGGAATCCAGCTCGCCCGAAGGACATTTGCTGGGGTTGGATCTCGATCCACAAGCCCTGGAACTGGCAGGGCAAAGGCTGGCTCCCTTTGGCAATCGGGCTATCCTCCGGCCGGCTTCCTATACATCCCTGCAGCGGCAAATCCGCGATCTGGGATGGCCTCCGGTGAACGGGATCGTGGTTGATCTGGGTGTGTCATCGATGCAGTTAGATACCGCTGAGCGCGGTTTTTCCTTCCAATCCGACGGGCCTCTGGATATGCGTTTTAGCCCGAATAACCCCACCCGCGCCGCGGATCTGGTCAACGGCCTGCCAGAAAACGAGCTGGCGGACATCATCTGGCAGTATGGCGAAGATCGCTTTGCCCGCCGGATCGCCAGGGCCATTGTCCAGGCCAGGCCGTTGCAGACGACCCGCCAGCTTGCCGAGGTCATTGCCCGAGCCAGCGGCAAACATAGTGGGCACATTCATCCAGCAACCCGCACCTTTCAAGCTCTGCGGATAGTTGTCAACCAGGAACTACAGTCCATCGAAGCCTTTTTGCCCCAAGCCGTAGATTCCCTGGCCCCTGGGGGACGGTTAGCTGTTATTGCATTTCACTCAATTGAAGACCGGTTGGTCAAGCAGTATTTTCGCCGAGAAAGCCAGGATTGCATTTGCCCACCTGAGCAGCCGGTCTGTACCTGTAATCATCACGCTGTGATCCGCGAGGTCAATCGACATCCGATCCAGCCAACAGAAGAAGAAAAGGAACGAAATTCACGCGCGCGAAGCGCCCGATTGAGAGTGGCCGAAAAGCTTCCACTGGCATGAGATTTGCATGGAGTCCGGCATAGCAGTTATCCAGCCTCAGCCACATCAGATCGGAAAAGATAGTATGATGAACAACCGTATCGTTCAAGCTTACCGGCAGGCTCCCTGGCGCACCCAGCTTCAATGGACTGGGCTTTTCCTGTTGGTCCTCGTTTTTGTTGCTTCGGTTACCAGTATCTACCTGAACGTCAGCGCCAGTGCTGCTGCCTCGGGGCGCGAGATCCAGCGCATGGGCCAGCAGAGCGAAGACCTGGAGCGTTCGATCGCGGATCTGCGCACCCAACTCGCCATGCTCACTTCCGCAGCGAATATGGAAAAACGGGCGGAAGCGATGAATTTCAAGCCGGCCCAAACCGATCAGACCATGTACGTCACGATCCCAGGGTATGGTGGACGCGAGCCGGCCATCAAGGCTCCGCTTCCCGGGCCGAACCCGGTCGTTGCCCAGCCTCTGATCAAGTCCAGTTACACCGAATCGCTTTCAGACTGGTTGTTCCAGGGTTTTTTCCGTCCCCTCGAAAAACAGGTCCAGCCATGAAAACCCCGTTTTTCCAACGATATCTATTGATCGCCAGTATTTTCCTCGTCATTGGCATTGCAATCATCATTCAAATGGTGCGCATCCAGCACAGCGAGGCTGCCGCTGCGCTCCTAAAACAGGCGGATATGTACGGAGTCGAAACGCGGACGATTTATCCGGAACGCGGCTCGATCTTCGATCGCCAGGGCCACCTTCTGGCTGGCAACGAGACTGTCTATGAGGTTGGGGTGGACCTGGCCCAGGTGACCGACCCGGATACGATCGCCGCGACGGTCAGCTCCCTCCTCGGCGTCGACTACATCCAGGCCCGGGATGCTGCAAAACGTCCCTACGTGGAGGGAAAAACGGTTTACGCCGTCCTGGCTGACTTCGCCACCTCTGCCCAGGTCGAACAGCTCACCAACTTACAAAAAGACTACGCCGATCAGGCCCTGCATACCCGAAACGGGGAAAAAGCGCCCAGCCTGGCGGGGCTTGTATTTTCTCCGCACCTAAAGCGCTCGTATCCCGAAAAAGAGTTGGCCTCGAACGTCGTCGGTTTCTATAAATACCTCGACCGCGAAGGCGGCCGCGGCTTCTTTGGTGTTGAGGAAAAATATAACGATCTGCTCAGCGGCACGCCGCAGCGGGTGCGCATCCCTTACGATCCTAACAAAGCTCGTGAGATTCCCCAGATCCCACCGGGCGCCAGTCTGATCCTCACCATCGACCGCGAGATCCAGGCGATGACCGAGCGCGTTCTGGATCATGCGCTGAAAACGACCGGCGCGGTCAACGGCACGATCATCATCGAAGACCCCAATACAGGCGAGTTGCTGGCCATCGCAACCACGCCTCGGATGGATCTGAACCAATATTGGAAATTCGGCGAAATCTTCCCCAATCCCACCCCATTCGACCGCACGGTCGGGACCACTTACGAGCCGGGCTCGGTCTTCAAGATTCTGACCATGGCCTCCGCCCTGGACAACGGCGCGGTAACCCCCGACACGAATTTTGTCGATACGGGTACTTTTGAGATCGGCGGCGCATACATCCACAACTGGGATGGCGGCGCGTGGGGCCCGCAAGATATGACCGGGTGTTTGCGCCACTCGCTCAACGTCTGCCTGGCCTGGACCGCCAGCAAGCTTGGCCCGGACAACTTCTATAAATATATCCAGGCTTTTGGGATCGGCCACCAGACCGGCGTCGACCTGGCAGGCGAGGTCAGCTACCCGATCCGCATACCGGGGGACGGACAGTGGATTTTGATGGATCTGGGCACGAACTCTTTTGGCCAGGGTATTGCGGTAACCCCGATCGAGATGGTGATGGCCATCTCAGCAGTCGCGAACAACGACGGAAAAATGATGGGCCCGCATGTATTAAAAGCCATGATTGACAACGGACGGCAGTATAATACTACACCACAGGTTGTTGGAACGCCGATCAAGGCAGAGACCGCCAAAACCCTGACGGGTATGCTGACCCGCTCGCTCGAGGAGGAGTCCTCCGACGCGCTGGTTCCTGGCTACCGGGTGGCGGGAAAAACCGGTACGGCAGAAATTCCCGGCCCTGGCGGTTACGAGAGCAATCTGACCAACGCCTCATTCGCCGGTTGGGGTCCGATCGATGACCCGCGCTTCCTGGTCTATATCTGGCTAGAAAAACCAGAGAGCTCCATCTGGGGCTCGGTGGTCGCGGCCCCGGTTTTCAGCGAAACGGTCAAGAACCTGGTTGTTTTGATGGATATCCCACCTGACAACGTCAGGCAAACCCTTCACGGTCAATAAGGAACCGCTGCGTGCTCAATCTTGTCGATATTTTTGAAGCGCTGACTGGCATCCGCCCCGAACACACCGACCTGGTGGTGACCGAGGCGGTTGTCGATTCACGCCAGGTGATTCCGGGGGCGATGTTCGTCGCCCTGCCGGGTGAGCGGGTCGATGGGCACAACTTCGTCGGAGACGCATTTCACCACGGCGCCGGGTTGGCGCTGGTACAGCGCGATCTATCCAGCCTTTTCCCGGTGATTGACCTGCGCGCGAACAGCCCCTTGCGGGCGCCCTCCGCAGCGCTCGCAGAACTCAGGCTGCCCGCCGCGCCGTTTTGCCTGTTCGTAGAAAACAGCCTGGCCGCTCTCCAGCAGATTGCCCGCTCCTGGCGCGCCAAGCTGGTGGACCTGCGTGTCATCGGCATCACCGGCAGTGTGGGAAAATCGACCACCAAAGAGCTGGTCGCCGAGGTGCTCAGCCAGCGCTTCCGCACGCTGCGCAACCCCGGCAACCTCAACAACGAGATCGGCCTGCCGCTTACCCTGCTGCGCCTGAGCAGCGGGTACGAGCGGGCCGTGCTGGAGATGGGCTTCTACGTCCCTGGGGAGATCGCCTTCCTGTGTGAGCTGGCCCGGCCGCAGGTGGGCGTTGTGACCAATGTTGGCACCGTCCACGCCGAGCGAGCCGGATCTCAGGAACAGATCGCCCGAGGAAAGGCCGAGCTCGTCCAATCCCTTCCACCCTCCCCCGAGGGGGTGGCCATCCTGAATTATGATGATCCCTGGGTGCGCCAGATGGCTGGCCAGACCAAAGCCAGGGTTTTCTTCTACGGGCTGGATCCCCAGGCGGATTTATGGGCCGATGGAGTCGAAGGGCTGGGTCTCGAAGGGATCCGCTTTCGCCTGCATTACCACAACGAGGTCCTGTACCTGCGGGTCCCGTTGATCGGGCGGCACTCGGTCCATACGGCGCTCCGCGCGGCAGCGGTTGGGCTGGTGGAAGGGCTGACCTGGCAGGATATCGCCGCCGGCCTGCGTATGGGCAACGCGCAGCTTCGCCTGGTAGCCGTTCACACCGAGAACGGAGCGCTGATCCTCGACGACACCTACAATTCCTCTCCTGAATCGACCCTGGCGGCGCTGAATCTGCTGGAAGAGCTCGAAGGCCGCAAGGTAGCCGTCCTGGGAGATATGCTCGAGTTGGGCCCCTATGAAAAACAGGGCCATGAAATGGTTGGCGTGCGCGCGGCTGCGATCGTCCAGGAGCTGGTCGCCGTTGGAGAGCGAGCCCGCACGATCGCCGATTCGGCCCGCCAATCGGGGCTGAAGTCCGCCAGCGTACACTGGTACGCAACCACCCATGAGGCCACGGAATACCTCCGCCAGAAATTGGGCCAGGGCGACGTCGTTCTGGTCAAAGGATCACGAGGAATGCGCATGGAAACCATCGTAGCCGCCCTCGAGGCAAATTCATGACAGATACATCCCTGGCTATCGCACTGAGCGGGTTAAGCTTCATGCTTGCGGTAATCTGGGGGGGGCCTTTGCTGCGGGTACTGCGCCATTTCAAGGTTGGCAAGATTATTCGGGTCGAAGGACCCGCGACGCACATTACCAAAATGGGTACGCCGACGATGGGTGGAGTGATGATCGTCCTCCCTGTGGTGCTGGTGACGGTGTTGCTCAACGCCGCCTCGTTGCTGGGACTGAACGTTCTCGGGCGTTCCGTCATGATCCCGCTCTCAGTCCTGATTTTTTACTCGATTTTGGGCGCTGTGGACGACTGGGAAGGGATCCGCGGGAAACGCCGCGGGTTGGGGATGCGCGCACGGACCAAGTTCATCCTCCAGGTCCTCTTCGCGGTTGCCGTTGCAGTCGCGCTGCGCTACATTCTCAAGGTGCCGCAGCTTTACTGGCCGAACCCGAAGGTGGAGATCGATCTGGGCGCTGCCTACATCCCGGTCGCCACTTTCATCATCGTCGGGATGTCCAACGCGGTGAATTTCACCGATGGGCTGGATGGTCTGGCTGGATTGATCTGCGCCACCGCGTTCGTCGCCTACGGCGGGATCGCCTTGATGCAAGGCCAGGTCTTCCTGGGGCGGTTCTGCTTCACCCTGGTAGGCGCCATCCTGGGGTTCTTGTGGTTCAACGTCCATCCCGCCGAGCTGATCATGGGCGATACCGGATCGCTGGCCCTCGGCGCAGTCCTCGGGGTGGTCGCATTGATGACCGGTCAATGGCTGATCCTGCCCTTGATCGCCGTCATCCCGGTCAGTGAGACTTTAAGTGTGATCATCCAGATTGTCTACTTCAAGGTCACTCACGGCAAACGCTTCTTCCGGATGGCTCCTTTGCACCACCATTTTGAGCTGGGCGGCTGGAGCGAGACACAGGTAGTACAGCGGTTCTGGCTGGTGAATCTACTATTCGCTTTGTTAGGCGTGGCAGTCGTATTGGGGAACGCATGAGATCCTGGAAAGGTCAGCGGGTTGTGGTCATCGGAGCCGCCCGGCAGGGGCTGGCTCTGGCCCGTTTCCTGGCCCGCAATGGGGCCCAGGTGATCCTGACCGACACCCGCCCCCCGAGCGAGATGCAGCCGGCGGTCGAAGCCCTGCGTGACCTGGACGGGATCGAATGGTCCCTGGGCGGGCACCCGCTCGAGCTGCTCGACCAGGCCGATCTGGTTTGCGTCTCGGGCGGTGTTCCCCTCACCCTGCCGCTCGTCCAGGAGGCGTTCCGCCGCGGTATACCCCTTTCGAACGACTCGCAGATCTTCATGGAAATTGCCCCCTGTAAAACCATCGGAATCACCGGTTCGGCAGGGAAAACCACCACGACCACGCTGGTCGGCCGGATTGCCGAGGCAGGCAGGCCCGAGGGCTGCAAAGTTTGGGTCGGCGGCAACATCGGCCAGCCGTTGATCGACCTCGTGGATCAGATCCGCCCTGGTGATCTGGTTGTGCTCGAGCTATCCAGCTTCCAGCTCGAGCTGATGACTACCTCGCCCCGGGTCGCCGCCGTCCTGAACATAACCCCGAATCACCTGGACCGCCATGGCACGATGCAGGCGTATACTGCCGCCAAGGCCCACATCCTCACTCATCAAACCTCCCTGGACATCGCCGTGCTGGGCCGGGACGACCCAGGCGCCTGGAGCCTGGCCGATCAGGTTCGCGGGCGCCTGGTCACCTTCGGGCTGCAGCGCCCCGCTCCAGGCCAGACTGGCACGTATCTTGCTGAAGATTCTCTGACCTTGCAGGCAGACAGCATACAGACCCCCCTGATGGCGCAAGAGACGATCCAGCTCCGCGGTGCACACAACCTGGTCAACGTCCTGGCGGCATGCGCCATCGCCCACGCCGTCGGGCTGCCCGGCGAAGCCATGCAGGCAGGGGTTGCCGGTTTTCAGGGTGTTCCCCACCGCCTGGAGTTCGTCCGGACCTGGCGGGGCGCAGATTGGTATAACGACTCCATCGCCACCGCCCCCGAACGGACCATGGCAGCCATCCGCTCCTTCGAGGAGCCGCTCGTGCTGCTCGCCGGTGGACGGGACAAGAAGCTGCCCTGGGACTCACTTGCCGACCTGGTCCACCAGCGGATCGACCACCTGGTGGTGTTCGGTGAAGCGGCAGATAAAATCTTAGCGGCGGTCGGTCCGGCGCAGAATGGGCAGCGCCCATACAGCATCGCTCGCTGCCAGGGGCTGCGCCAGGCCGTCCAGGCCGCGGCTGAGTTGATCCAGCCCGGAGACGTGGTGCTTCTATCGCCAGGCGGCACCAGCTTTGACGAGTTCCGGGATTTTGAAGAGCGTGGAGAATGGTACCGGATATGGGTGAAGGAACTTTCGTAAACCAAACCAAACCTTTGCAGGACAGGGAATCCCTGCGCGGGCTGCGCAACGCACAATCTCAACGCGCGCTGCGCCTGCACATCGACATCCCCTTACTGCTGATCGTCACCACCCTGACCGTCTTCGGTCTGTTGATGGTTCAATCCTCCAGCGTGGATGCTTCGCTGGCCATGAAACAGGCTCCCTCGTACCTCTTCCTCCGCCAACTCCGCTGGGTGCTGGTTGGGGTGGCCTTAGCGGGATTTTTTACCTGGTTCGATTACCACAAGATGCGCCCCCTGCTGATCCCGATGATGGCTGTCACCGTGGGCATGCTGATCCTGGTGCTGGTCATCCGCGACGAACGCTTCAACGCCACACGCACCCTGCTGAACGGATCCATTCAGCCCTCCGAGCTGGCCAAGCTGGTCATCGTGATCTACCTTTCCTTCTGGCTGGCGAAAAACAAGGAGCAGTTGAACAGTATCCAGCTTGGGTTGGTCCCCTTGATCGCCCTGCTCGGGTTTATCTGTGGGTTCATCATTCTGCAGCCCGATCTGAGCGCGGCCTTCACCGTGATCATGATCGGCGGTCTGCTCTTCTTTATCGCCGGCGGTGAGTGGCGTCAGATTATCCTGCTGCTGGTCGGCGCGGTAATGATCGGCTACGTACTGGTGACCATCTTCCCCACCGGCAGCGCGCGCATTACCAGCTACATCGAGGGGCTACAAAACCCGATCGACGCGTCTTACCAAATCCGCCGCTCGCTCGAAGCGGTGGTGAAGGGCCAGATCTTCGGGGTTGGGATCGGCAACGGCAGCACGAAGTTCATCGGCCTGCCCGTCCCGGCGACGGACAGCATCTTCGCGGTGATCGCCGAGGAGACGGGCCTGGTCGGCGCGGCGGCAGTCGTGGCGCTGTACCTGGGTTTGCTCTGGCGCGGTCTGGCGATCGCCCGGCGAGCCCCCGATCAATTGGGCGCGCTGCTGGCCGGCGGACTGACCATCTGGCTAACCCTGGAAGCCCTGATCAATATGACCGTGATCGTCGGGCTGGTACCCATCGCGGGCAACGCCTTGCCGTTTATCAGCGCTGGCGGCTCCAACATGGTGATGTCGCTCAGCGCGATTGGGATCGTGATGAACGTAGCCCGCAATTCAAACAAGCGCGAAAGCGAAGAAGGGAGTTCGTATCGTGCGGTTGTTGATCTGCGCAGGCGGGACGGGCGGCGGAGTGTATCCCGCCCTAACCGTTTTACAAGCCCTGGGCGATGATGCCGGACCCGTCCTGTGGGTTGGCAGCGAGGGTGGTATGGAAGCTGAGCTAGTAAAGCGGGCTCAGGTCTCTTTCCAGGCCATCCCCGCTGCTGGCGTTCACGGGGTCGGCGCCCGCGCGCTCCCTGGAAATCTGATCCAGTTGGGGCGGGGCGTGCTGGTCTCCCGGCGCATCCTGCGCGAGTTCAAACCCGACGTGCTGCTCTTCACCGGCGGTTACGTTGCCGTCCCCATGGCTATGGCGGGCAGGGGCATTCCGACCTTCCTCTACGTCCCGGATATTGAGCCCGGGCTGGCGCTGAGAGTCCTCGCCCGGTTCGCCGACCGGATTGCGCTGACGGCTCCCGATTCCAATGCCTACTTCCCGGGCAACGAAAAAACGATCGTCACCGGCTACCCGACCCGTCGCGATCTGGCGCGCTGGAACCGCGAAACCGGCCGCCAGGCGCTGGGCCTCGACCCTACCCGCCCCGTGCTGCTGGTTTTTGGCGGCAGCAAGGGAGCCCGGTCGCTCAACCGCGCGCTGCTGGCCATCCTCAGCGACATCCTGCAACTGGCCCAGGTGGTCCACGTCTGCGGGCCGCTGGATTGGGAGGAAGTGGAGCTGGCTCACTCCGCTTTAAGCCCGGATCAGGCTGCCAGCTACCATCCCTTCCCCTACCTGCACGAAGAGATGGGCGCGGCGCTGGCCTCGGCCGACCTGGCCGTTTCGCGCGCCGGTGCATCCACGTTGGGCGAGTTGCCCCTCTTCGGGCTGCCGGCGATTCTGGTTCCTTATCCATTTGCCTGGCGCTACCAGATCGTCAACGCCAGGTACCTGGCCGATCATGGTGCGGCGCTCGTCCTGGAAGACAGCCGCCTTTCAAGCGACCTGTTTCCCACGCTCCGATCCCTCCTCAGCCGGCCCGAGCGCCTGGCTGCGATGGGGAAAGCGATGAGCGCCCTGGCAACCCCACGGGCCGCGGAGCTGATCGCTTCGGAAGTGCGCGTCCTGGCCGGGAAGCGGAAAGGAGAACGGGGTTGACATGATGAGCCTGACTTTCGTCTTCTGGCTGTTCGTGGTCATCTTCGCCATCATCGGATCGATGCGCGGTTGGGCCAAAGAGCTGCTGGTCACCTTTGCGGTCATTCTGGCCATCTTCATCATCACGGTCATGGAGCGGTTCGTCCCGTTTATCAGTGATTCCCTGAACAGTTCAGCGCGATTCTGGCTCCGGATGGCCATCATCCTCGCTCTCGCTTTTTTTGGGTACCAGACGCCTAACATCCCGCGCTTAGCGGGAAACAACCGCTTTGCACGCGAGCGGCTGCAGGACACCCTGCTGGGGCTGTTCCTGGGCGCCGTGAACGGGTATTTGATCGTCGGCTCGATCTGGTATTACATGAACGAGGCGAATTACCCGTTTCCTTATATCACCGCGCCGGACCCCAACACGGCCATGGGCGAAGCAGCCCTCAAGCTGATCCCAATGCTCCCCCCGCATTGGCTGGGGACGCCGGCCATTTACTTTGCGGTTGCCATCGCATTCGTTTTTGTTCTGGTGGTCTTTATCTAAGATGACACACGTTCACCTGATCGGGATCGGAGGGACTGGCCTTTCCGCCATCGCCTGGGTGCTGGTGGAAAAAGGCTATACCGTCAGCGGCTCTGACCGGACCCTCTCCCCGCTCGCCCGCAACCTGCAGTCCGCAGGGGTGGAGGTCAGCCTGGGTCACAAAGCCGAAAACATCCTTGGCGCGGATATAGTCCTGCGCTCCTCCGCCATCCCCGACAATAACCCAGAAGTCCTGGCCGCGCGGCAGGCCGGGATCCCGGTGTATAAGCGAGCCGATTTTCTCGGGCAGTTGATGGCCGACCACCTGGGAATCGCCGTGGCAGGAACGCACGGCAAAACCACAACCACGGCGATGATCGCCTGGATGTTGACCGCTATCGGCCAGGACCCAACCTACGTCGTCGGCAGTGTGTTGCAGAACCTGGGCGCCAACGCCCACGCCGGCCAGGGACCCGCGTTCGTGATCGAAGCCGATGAATACGACTACATGTTCCTCGGGCTGAACCCGCAGGTCAGCGTAGTTACCAGCGTGGAGCACGACCATCCGGACCTGTTCCCCACCGGGCGGAAATACCGCCAGGCGTTCCTGGATTTTGTGAAACGCCTTCCTGCCAAAGGCATTCTCTTGGCCTGTTCCGATGACCCGGGAGCCGCCGAAATCCTGTCCAAATCGCTCAGCCTGGGCATCCACGGGCTCAGCTATGGGACTGGCGCCCATGCCGATTACCAGGCTCGCAGCCTTCAGGCCAACGCGCTGGGCGGATACACCTTTACAGCGGCTGTCTCCGCCCAGCCCATGGCGCAGATCCAGATGCAGATTCCCGGGGAGCACAACGTACGCAACGCCCTGGCAGCCTTCGCGGTAGCCGAGGTCCTCGGTTTGCCCCTTGAAGAAAGCGCCCAGGCGCTGAGTGCATTCCGCGGGACCAGCCGGCGCTTTGAGATCCGCGGCATTGCCCAGGGGATCACCGTGATCGATGACTACGCGCATCACCCGACCGAAATCCGGGCCACCCTCACCGCAGCCCGCTCCCGCTTCCCGGGGCAGCGGATCTGGGCGGTCTGGCAGCCGCACACCTATTCTCGCACCCGGGCCCTCTTCGATGAGTTCGCGGCCAGCTTCAAAGACGCCGACCACGTGATCGTCAGCGAAGTATACGCGGCGCGCGAACCGGCGCAACCCTTCTCCGCCGCGCAGGTGGTCAAGGAGATGGATCACCCAGGGGCGCGTTTTGTCGCCGGCCTTTCCGAGATCGCCGGCGCTCTTGTCAAGGAATTGCGGGCGGGGGACGTGCTCATCGTCCTCTCCGCCGGTGACGCAGACCAGGTCAGCACCCAGGTGCTGGCCGCCATCAGAGAAAGGATGGGGCAAAATGCCTGAATCCAAACAGACTTTCGAAGTTGAAATACCCGCCGCCTTCCCCATGCGCTTGAAGAAGAGCCCCGGCTCGCCGCTCCCCAAGCGGTCGAGCAAACCGGTTCTGCCGGCGCGCACTGAGCCTGATCCTGCCCAGAGCGTGGACGTGGTGATGCGCCTCATCGACCGCCTGAAGGGCCTCTAATGAAAATGACCCGGCCGGATCTGCCCCTCAATCAGCTTCGCGCGGTGTTTGGCGACCGCCTGCAGGAGAACGTCTCCCTGGCGGACTATACCACCGCGCGGACGGGCGGCCTGGCCGATGCCTTCCTCCCCGTCCACACCGCTGCCGATCTGGCCCAGGCTGTGAGCGCCGCCTGGGAGTTGGGCGTCCCCTGCACAGTCCTGGGGGGAGGTTCGAACTGCCTGGTGAGCGACGAGGGCCTGCGGGAGCTTGTCCTTCTCAACCGGGCGCGGAACACACGGATCGACACGCGCACCACCCCACCCACTGCCTGGGCCGAATCGGGCGCGAACTTCAGCGCGCTGGCTCGCCAGGCTGCCCTGCGCGGGCTGGCTGGCCTGGAATGGGCCGCGGCGGTCCCCGGGACTGTGGGCGGGGCCGTCTTCGGCAACGCCGGCGCTTTCGGCGGCGACGTACGCGGCTCGCTGCTCCTGGCAGAAATCTTGCACCCTGAAAGAGGAAGAGAGACCTGGCCCGTCGAGCGTCTCGAGTACCACTATCGAAGCAGTGTTTTAAAAAGAGAGAAAAGCCAGGCTGTGATCCTTTCCGCCGTTTTCCACCTCACTGAGGGCGATAAAGCGGCCATCCAGGCCAGTATGGAAGCCAATACCGGACAGCGCCAGCGCACCCAACCCCCTGGAGCCAGCATGGGCTCGATGTTCAAGAACCCTGAAGGCGATTACGCCGGGCGGCTGGTGGACGCCTGCGGGCTGAAAGGCAGGCGCATCGGCGGAGCGGAGATCAGCCCGGTGCACGCCAATTTCTTCGTCAACCTGGGGCAGGCCACGGCGAGCGACATCTGGCAGTTGATCCAATTGGCCCACAACGCGGTTCTCGAGCAGCATGGCATCAATCTCGAACTGGAGATCGAGCTGCTCGGCCCCTTCGAACCAATGGTAAGCATACATCGCAGCTAACAAAGCAACGATAAGGAATGGAATGGTAGCTCAACGGTTGAATGTAGGCGTTATTTTTGGGGGTCGCTCCGGCGAACATGAGGTCTCGCTCATGTCCGCCCGGTCGATTTTAGCGGTGCTGGATCCCTCCAAATACACGGTGATCCCGATCGGGATTACACGCAAAGGCGCCTGGGTCACCGGAAGCGACGCCGGCGCAACGCTCGCCGCGCTCGAAGCGCAGCGCGAAAACGAGCTTTCCCCGGCCGCCTTCCTGCCGGATACAGCCCACTGCGGCGTCTATCGCCTGGAACCGGCCGGGCGTGAGCAGGTCCTCCGCCTGCTGGCAGCCCTCGATGTGGTCTTCCCCGTGCTGCACGGCACCTTCGGCGAAGATGGAACCCTGCAGGGGCTGCTCGAGCTGGCCGACGTGGCCTACGTGGGTGCGGGAGTGCTCGGATCGGCGGTGGGGATGGACAAGCCCCTCTTCAAAGACGTGATGCGCGCCAACGGCATCCCGGTCGCCGAATCGACCCTGATCTTCCGCAGCCAGATCGAGAAAGACCCGGATGGCGCCATCCGCCAGGCCGAGCAACTGGCTGCCTACCCGCTTTTCGTCAAGCCCGCCAACCTCGGTTCTTCGGTGGGCGTCACGAAGTGCCGCGGCCGCTCCGACCTGGTCGAGGGGCTTCTGGACGCGACCCGCTACGACCGGCGCGTCCTGGTCGAGCGGGGGATCAACGCCCTGGAGATCGAGGTCAGCGTGCTGGGCAATGAAGCGCCCCAGGCCTCGGTTCCCGGCCAGATCATCCCGGCCGATGAATTCTACTCCTACTCGGCCAAGTATCTGGACAAGGGCTCGAGGCTGGTCATCCCGGCGCCCCTCTCCGCGGAAAAGACCGAGGAAGTCCGCGACGTGGCCGTGCGCGTCTTCCGCGCCGTTGATTGCGCCGGAATGGCGCGGGTCGATTTCCTGATCGACCGCGAGAGCGGCCAGGTCTTCGTCAGTGAGATCAACACCATCCCCGGTTTTACCCGGATCAGCATGTACCCCAAATTGTGGGAAGCCAGCGGCCTGCCGTACCCTGCCCTGGTGGACCGGCTGATCGAGCTGGCCCTGGAGCGCAAAGCGGACCGCGACCGTACCGAGCACGAGTATGGGAGGGCAAGATGAGAGAAGCCCGCCAGCCCACCTCGCGTGCGCAGCAGGTGCGCCAGCGCCGCCAGCAGAATCCCACCCGTGCGGGCAGCTCGCGGGTTTCTCGGACCGCGGAACGCGCCCGCCGCGCTGCTCCAGCTAACTCTCCGCCGGTAATCTCGCGGGCGCGGAGCAACACCATTCACGGCGTCGTCGCCGGCACCCCCCTCCACGAGCGAAACCGCGGCAACGTGCGCCGGCAGTATTACTACACGCTGAGCACCCCGGGCGCGGAAGTGCGCCTGCCGGCCATGCCCCATGTTGTCTTCGGCTGGCGGCTGGCCTCGCTGGTGCTGGCGCTGGCCCTCGGGGCGGCCCTCTACGGGCTGTGGAACTCGCCCCAGTTCCAGATCAGCAAGCCCAAGATGGTCGGCGCGCAGCGCATCTCCTGGGACGACGTCAACAACGTGATCCACGTGGATGGGATGCCGATCGTCGAGGCCGACCCGCGCGAGATGGAGACCGAGCTGAAACAGGCCTTTCCCGACCTGAAGAGCGTATCGGTCAGCGCCGCGCTGCCGGCCAGGTTGACTGTGACCGTGAAGGAACGCGAGCCGCTTCTGGCCTGGACCATCGGAGATAAGATCCAGTGGATCGACAAAGAAGGCGTAGCCTACGCTCCACGCGGAGTAGCCGGAGTCGACCTGGTCTGGGTCATCGCCGCGGGCGACCCGCCCAGGCCCACCTCCGCCGGGGTTGAAATTGGGGCTCAAGACCCGGCGGTAACTGCCGGTAATCAGGCCGGGTCCGCTGCCGCCAGCGCCACGGAAGCTAAAAAAAACGCGGCAGGTCCCAACTACTACATCTCCCCCGAGCTGATCCAGGCGATCCTCCAGATGCGCGCCCAGGTGCCGGATGGCAATACCCTGGCCTACGACCCCAAATACGGCCTGGGCTGGACCGACCCCAAAGGCTGGAAAGTTTATTTTGGCTCGGAGGTCAGCAACATCGACCTGAAGCTGAAAGAATACGAGGCGATCGTGGCCCAGTTGGAAGCCAGGGAAATCAAGCCCAGCATGATCAGCATGGAATTCCTGGACGCACCCTTTTACCGAGTGGAGCATTGATGACATGGAAGAGCCAATCGTTGTAGGGATCGACATCGGTACAACAAAGACCTGCACACTGGTCGCCCGGGTGGAGGGCGAGCACAG
The DNA here is from genome assembly GCA_035542155.1 of Anaerolineaceae bacterium. Classification (GTDB taxonomy): domain Bacteria; phylum Chloroflexota; class Anaerolineae; order Anaerolineales; family Anaerolineaceae; genus DATKLX01. The sequence continues at coordinate 8,949 of DATKLX010000102.1, read as the reverse complement.
CATGCGTATCCTCGGGGTGGGGATCGAGCCCTCCCAGGGGATCAAGAAGGGGACGGTGATCGATCTGGCGGCCGCCTCGCAGTCGGTGGCGCGCTCGATCGAGAAAGCCGAGCGTACCTCGGGCCTGGAGATCACCTCTGCGCTTGTCAGCCTGGCCGGTTCGCACGTCTCATCGGTCAACAGCCGCGGGGTGGTGGGCATCTCCGGGCGGGTGATCGACCCGGAGGACGTCGCCCGCGCTCTAGACGCGGCCCAGGCGGTGGCCATCCCGCACAACCGCGAGATCATCCATGTCATCCAGCGCGGCTTCACCATCGACGGGCAGGACGGGATCCGCATGCCGGTGGGGATGCACGGCTTCCGCCTCGAAGTCGAAGCGCACATTATCACCGCGGCGGCGGCCACGGTCGAGAACCTGCGCCAGTGCGTGGCAGCCTCCGGGGTCAATGTCTCGCAGTTCGTCCTCAATCCGCTGGCCTCGGCGGAGGTGGTCTTGAACGAGACCGAGCGGCAGATGGGCGCGGTGGTCTGCGATATCGGCGGGGGGACCACAGACCTGGCGATTTACATCGACGGCGACGTCTGGCACACTATGGTGCTGGCCGTAGGGGGCAATCATATCACCTCCGACATCGCAGCCGGCCTGCGCCTGCCGGTCACCCAGGCGGAAGAGATCAAGAAGCAGCACGGGCATGCTGTCGAAGACGAGATCGGGCCGGAAGAATATTTCACCGTACGGGCCTTTGGCGAAGACAGGCCGGTCCAGGTCAGCCGCAAGGAGCTGGCGCACATCATCGAGGCGCGGGTCGAAGAAATCTTCCTGCTCCTCTTACAGGAAATCAAGCGTTCGGGGTATGATGGGTTGTTGCCAGCAGGAATGGTGCTGACGGGGGGAACGAGCCTCCTGCCAGGAATTCGCACCCTGGCGAACCGCGTCCTGGGGGCTCCAGTCCGAATCGCCCGCCCCGAAAATCTGGTCGGCTTGACCGACCAGCTCAATTCACCGGCCTACTCGACCAGTGTAGGCCTGCTGTATTGGTCCATGTTGATGAACGAGCTGAACGCCGGTCCGAGCGGCGGGCGGTCTCGATCAAAAGGGTCCGGCTCGTATATGGACTCCCTGAAAAATTTCTTAAAACGGTTGTTACCTTAACGGTACTGGCATCACAGACATCGTTCAAGCCAAATTCTTGCACACTCTGTTCATGGAGGAGACACAAAAAATGGAACCAAACTCACAATCAATAGTCGAATCATTTGCACGGATCAAGGTTGTCGGCGTGGGCGGCGGCGGCTGCAACGCGGTCAACCGCATGATCGAAGAAGGGTTGAGCGGGATCGAGTTCATCACCGTGAACACCGACGCGCAGGCCCTGCTGCTCTCCAAGGCTCCCACTCGGGTGCGGATTGGCGACAAGGTCACCCGCGGGCTGGGCGCGGGGAGCAACCCGGAAATCGGGCGCAAGGCGGCCGAGGAATCGGCTGAGGAGCTCTATGAGGTGATGAAGGGCAGCGACATGGTCTTCGTCACCGCGGGTCTCGGGGGCGGCACCGGCACCGGAGCGGCTCCGATCGTGGCCCAGATTGCCAAGGAAGTCGGCGCCCTGACCATCGGCGTGGTCACCCGCCCCTTCACCTTCGAAGGCTCGCGGCGCCTGCAGGCGGCCGAAGCCGGCACCGCCAAGCTCAAAGAGCACGCGGACACCCTCATCGTGATCCCCAACGACCGGCTGCTGCAGATCGTCGACAAGCGCGCCTCGCTGCAGGATGCCTTCCGCATGGCGGACGACGTGCTGCGCCAGGGCATCCAGGGCATCTCGGAGTTGATCACCGTCCCCGGCCTGATCAACCTGGACTTCGCCGATGTGCGCACGATCATGTCCGAAGGCGGGGCTGCCCTGATGGCAGTCGGGAACGCCTCGGGCGAAGACCGCGCCCGGATCGCGGCCGAATCGGCGATCTCGAGCCAACTGCTCGACATCACCATCGACGGCGCGCGCGGTATCCTCTTCAACGTCACCGGTGGGCCGAGCCTGACCCTCTTCGAGGTCAACCAGGCGGCGGCGATCATCAAAGAGACCGCTCACCCCGACGTGAACCTGATCTTCGGCGCGGTGCTGGATCCGAACATGGGCGATGCGATCCGCATCACCGTCATCGCCACGGGTTTTGAGCGCACGGGCGTGCGCCCCGTGGAGCGCCCCAAGACCGTCGCCAGCGACGAGGTCGCGGGATATGCTCGCACACGCCCGGCAGTAGAGAAGATCGAGCCTCGTCCTGCACCCACCGCAGCCCCATCAGCTCCCGTTCCGGCTCCCTCTGAGTTCCAGCCGCGCGTGCTGAACACAGATGATCTGGATATTCCGGCCTTCCTGCGCAACCGGTCTCGGTAACGGTCCGCAGGCAATTAACGGTAGCTGGGTCTTCTCTCCTCCCTGATATTTCCCCAAGGCCCATGGGGACGTTGTACCGCGGGTCCTGGCGGGCGTATTCGCCCGCCGGGACCTGTTTGGGTTAAATTGGGCGGGAACCGAAGGAACTTCTCTTCCCTCCCCCATTTTTTAAAAATGGGGGAGGTGAAGAAACGGGGTTGTGTTTCCCCCTGATATCTTTATAATAGAACATATGTTCACTTTAAGCAAGATATTTTAAGGTTAACAATTTGAATTTGCTATTGCATCTCCCAAACAGTTGTGCTAAAATTCTTGGTACCAGATGTAGGGGGTTCAACGCAAGAAACCACCATATATGGGGGTTTAAGCCAATTTTAAACAGGGAGTGCCGAAATGCTCTGTCCATACTGCCAGCATACTGAGTCAAGAGTCATTGATACAACCCCTGATGATATCCGCGGGGGAGTCCGGCGCAGGCGAGAATGCGAGAACTGCCACCAGCGATTCAGCACCTATGAGCGCCCCATACTTGCAACCCCTTTGATCATCAAGCAGGATGGGACGCGCGAGGAATTCGACCGCGAGAAGCTGGTGCGGGGGATCCGCATATCGTGCGCAAAGCGGCCCGTCACCGCGGCGGATGTCGAGCGGTTGGTGGGGGATATTGAATCTGCACTGCAAAAAATGGGGAGGGCTGAAGTGTCATCGCGAGTCGTGGGGGATATGGTCATCTCCGGCCTAAAGGAGCTGGACCATATCGCCTATATCCGCTACGCGATCGTTTATTTACATTTAGGCGATCTGCATGCCATCCGGGATGAGATCGACCGCTTATTGGAAGGATAAGAAAAGGATTAGCGATGAAGACAACCAGCAAACCCCTCCAGATAGGCCTGCTCCCCACCCCGGCCTACCCGGGCAAGATGCCCAAAGTGGAACTAACCGAAAACGCCAGGCAGGTGCTGGTGCGGCGCTACGTGCGGCGCGGCGACGACGGCCAGCCGGTCGAGAGCGTCGAAGAGATGTTCTGGCGGGTGGCCTATCACGTGGCCAAAGCCGAAGAGATCTACGGCCAGGACCCCCTGCCGCGCGCGGTGGAGTACTACGACCTGCTCACCACGCGGCGCTTCTTCCCCAACTCCCCGACATTCACCGGCGCGGGCACGCCGTTGGGACAGCTCGCGGCTTGCTTCGTCCTTCCTATCGTCGACGACATGGGCCGCGACCCGGCCGGCATCTTCCAGACCCTGCGCGACGCGGCGCTGATCCAGCAGACCGGCGGCGGGAACGGGTTCTCCTTCTCGCGGCTGCGCCCCAAGGACTCGCTGGTCAAATCCTCGGCGGGCAAGGCGACCGGGCCAGTGGGCTTCCTGCGCGTCTACGATCACGCCTTCGGCGAGGTGGCCCAGGGCGGCTGCCTGATCCCGGAAACCCTGGTCTTTACCTCGAAAGGCCTGCTGCGTCTGGACGAGATCGCCAATCCCGAGGTGGAAGGCTGGCAGTCGCATTCACTCGAGGTCGCCACGGACGACGGCTCGCGCCAATCGCCGCGCGCGTTCAACAACGGCCGGGCGCCGATTTTACGCGTGCACACCTCCCAGGGGTTAAGCCTGGCCGGAACCCCTGAACACCGTGTGAAAGTGATGGGGAAAGAGGGCCTGGAATGGCGGACGCTGCAAGACCTCCGGCCGGGAGATTGGATCCTGGTGAAGCTGGGCCAGCACCGGGGCAGGCTGCAGAGTCTGCATCCCCCGCAACCGAAACACTTCAACCAGAACTGGCCTCACCTACCGGTTGTACTGGACGAAGAGCTGGCTTTCTTCCTTGGATACCTGGCGGGGGATGGCTTTATCGCTTCTCAGGAGGACGATCATCGCGTAGGAGTCAGTGTAGCCCATACGTCATACCTGCTCGAAGAAATGCCCTCCCTGCTCGAGCGTCTGTTTAGCGTAAAGGTTCACCGGCAGCAAAAACCCCAGGACCACTCGGTGACTTATGTGATCGATAACCTGGCGGTCAAAGAATTTTTACAGATGAACGGCCTGGTGAAACCGGCCAGCCGCGATGCCCTCGTCCCACGCCTGGTGCGCCAGTCACCGCCCGAAATCGTTGCCGCTTACCTGCGGGGGCTGTTCGAAGCGGATGGAACCCTGAGCCACGGGTATCCATCGCTGATGACTACCTCGGCCCGCCTGGCTGAAGAAGCCGCCACGCTCCTGATCGGCCTGGGCTGCCCGGTAGCAATTCGCTCGATCAGCCCGGGGACCACCCATTATGGTAAGCTCAGCGTGTTCCAGGTCCGCATTACCTCCACGGCTGGCTTGCAGGCATGGAGGAAAAAGATCGGCTGTGACCTGCGTTCGCGCTTCGTTGCCTGCTACGCCTGGGAAAACGACCAGAGCCGCGAAAGCACATACGTCCTTCCTAACCCACGCTACTGGCTCCAACCCGTCCTCGACGCGATCACCCTGGAACAGGTCGATGCGAGAGGCCGGGGACTTGGCCGCAAATTCCGCAGCCAGCTACCCGCCCTGCGCCGCTCCATCCTGCGCTATTACCGCGCGAATCGCCAGTTCACCCGTTCCGCGTTCGAAGAGCTCGCCCGGGAATATGGCGAATTTTCTTCCCTGGCCCGCTCGCCCCAAGACTCCTGGTTCGTGCGCATAACGGGAATCGAGCCAGCCGGAGAGGCGCTGACCCTGGACTTGGAAGTGGACGAAAACCACACTTACCTGGCCTATGGCATGGTCACCCACAACACCCGCCGCGGCGCCAACATGGCGGTGCTGCGGGTGGACCACCCGGACGTGGAAGATTTCGTCACCTGCAAGGTCAACGAGAACCAGATCACCAATTTCAACATCTCGGTGGGCATCACCGACGCGTTCATGCGCGCGGTGGAGGCCGACGCGGACTGGGACCTGCGCTTCCCGGATGTCTCCGCGCCGGAGTATAAGGGCTTCCGCGGGACGCTGGAGCAGGCCGAAGCGGAGGGCGTGCCGATCAAGGTCCACAAGACACTGCGGGCGCGGGACCTGTTCGCCAAAATCGTGCGCCAGGCGCACCACAACGGCGAGCCGGGCGTGCTCTTCCTCGACGCGGCCAACCGCGGCAACCCGGTTCCGCATTTGTATGCATTAGAGGCGACCAATCCTTGCGTCACCGGCGAAACTTTGGTGGCAACTCCAAGTGGATGGATCCGGGCAGATCAGATCCATGAAGGCGATTCAATCTGCACTGTTTTGGGTGCAGGACGAATTGCATCAATTGAAGTTAATGAGAATGTGCCCGTATTCGATTTATATCTCTCAGATGGCGCAATCGTCCGTGCAACTGCCGCGCACCAGTTCCATGTCCGCGATTCGAGGACCAAGTTTTTCGAACCACGCCGCCTGGACGAATTGAAGCCAGGTGAATGGATCCGAGTCTACCGGTCTTCTATTCCCAAAAATCCTGTTCCCGGCAAGCTCGAGCACATGACAGACCATGAATACGGATTCATGGTAGGGGTACTGGTTGGAGATGGATGCTATACCCCACACGCGCTTTCTAAAAATGTGGTTAGAATCTCTACGCACGCGGATGAAAAGGAATGGAATTCAATCCTAGAGAATGCTTTCGCCAAAGTTGGCGTAGAGAAAATGTATTCGTACATCAACACGAACAGCCGATCCATGATGATGGATCCGAAACCGGGGCGTGTTATCGCCGGTTGGGTGAAATCTCTACCGCTCGAACCAGCCAGTGGACCGCAGAAACGTCTTCCTAACGAGTATATCAATAGTAACCAGGAATTCTTAACTGGCCTATTGGATGGCTTATTCTCAACTGATGGCAGCGTCGATCTACAATCGAATCACCCATTACTGCGTTATCACACTTCCAGCCTTGAATTGGCCCGCCAACTACGCCGTATCTTGCTGATGTTCGGAATTTATGCGCGGATCGCCACCAGCCAGCGCCAGAGGCATACTATCGATGGCCGAGTTATCCGTTATGATCGCCCCAAGTATGACATCACCATTTCTGGGGACAGCCTGGGTAGATTTTTTGACCAGATTCGCTTGAGCCATCCCGAAAAACAAATGCGCCTCGAAGAAGCGGCGCTAAAATCAAATTTCACAGGCGGAAATTGGGCAGCCAAAGTGGTGAAAGTTGTCCCGGCCGGCGTGGACAGAGTATACGATATCTATGAGCCAAAGAGCGATACCTGGATCACCGAAGGGTTTGTCTCCCGGGGGTGCGGCGAGCAGTGGTTAGGGCCTTACGAGAACTGCTGCCTGGGCTCGGTCAACCTGGCCGAACACTGCGGGCCGGACGGCACGGTGGATTGGGAAAAGCTACGCCAGAGCGTGGTCCTCTCCACCCTGTTCCTGGACAACGTGGTCGACGCCAACGCTTACGTGCCGGCGGTGCCGCAGCTCAAGGAAGCGGCGCTGCGCGCGCGGCGCATCGGCATGGGCATCATGGGCCTGGCCGACCTGATGTACCACGTGGGCATCCGCTACGGCTCGGAGGAAGGCCAGGAGTTCGCGGCCCAGATCATGGAGTTCGTCCGCTACCACACCATGCAGACCAGCATCGAGCTGGCCAAAACGCGCGGGCCCTTCCCGGCCATCCCGGGCAGCCGCTACGATCGCGAGAACCCGCAGTGGCAGCCGCCCGAATCGATCGCGCCGCTGCGCAGCGATTGGGGCCGGCCGCAGATCGATTGGAACGTTGTCACCCGGGGGATCCTGGAATATGGGATTCGCAACGCGGCGCAGACCACCGTCGCGCCGACCGGGACGATCGCCACGGTCGCGGGCTGCGAGGGCTACGGCTGCGAGCCGGTCTTCGCGCTGGCCTACATCCGCCACGTCAACGACCAGGGCAAGGACCTGCAGCTTACCTACGCCAGCCCGCAGTTCGAGGCCGCGCTGGAGCAGGCCGGGCTGGACGAGACCCAGCGCGAGGCGATCGTCGAGAAGGTGATGCGGGAGGGGACCTGCCAGACGATCCCCGAGGTGCCGGCGGCGATCCGGGACGTGTTCGTGGTCTCGGGCGACATCACCGCCGAGGAGCACGTGCGTATGCAAGCCGCGCTGCAGGCCTTTGTCGACAACAGCCTGTCGAAGACGATCAACTTCCCCGAAAATGCCACCGAGGAAGAGGTGGCGACCGCCTACCAGCTCGCCTGGGAGCTGGGCTGCAAGGGGATCACCGTCTACGTGACCGGCTCGCGCGAGAAGGTGGTGCTGGAGACCAAGGCCACCGTGGAGAAGAAGCAGGCCGCCGAGGCAGCCCCCGCCCCTGCCTCCCTGGCGGCGACGGAAGACACGACGGCGCAGCTCGCCATGTGGCGCGAGGCGAAGAAGCCGCGCCCGCGCTCGCTGCGCGGCTATACCTACTCGATCGAGACGCCGCTGGGCAAGGCCTTCATCACCATCAACGAGAACGGCGGCGACCAGCCTTTCGAGGTCTTCATCAACACTGCCAAGGCTGGCTCGGATACCGCGGCGGTCTCCGAGGCCATCGGGCGGCTGATCTCCTTCATCCTGCGCATCGCCTCGCCGATCCGGCCCCGCGAGCGGCTGCACGAGGTGATGCGCCAGCTCGTCGGGATCGGCGGCGGGCGCTCGCTGGGCTTTGGCCCCAACCGGGTGCGCTCGCTACCCGACGGCGTGGCGCACGTGCTGGACGACTATCTGCAATCGACCGAGGCGCAGCACAGCGAGGCGCCCGCCCCGGGGATGAACGGCAACGGCGCGGTCCACGAGGTAACGCTGTCGTTCGTCGAGCAGCCGCCGCTGCTCAAGATCGGCGACCTGTGCCCCGAGTGCGGGCAGGCCTCCGTGGTCAATGAGGAGGGCTGCCGGAAGTGCTACTCGTGCGGGTTCAGCGAGTGCTGAGAGAAAAAATAAAGAGATCCCTGTCGGTTTGTCGGGATTAGGAAATAACCCGCTAACCCCCCTTAGTTAACCCGCCGTTATAGAGGTTAATCCGCAGGAACAAGGTTTCGCTTCATTCGCGAGACCTTGTTCCACTTGTAGGGATTAGGAATCCCCGCAATACCCCTTAGTTAACCCACCGTTATAGGAATAAATCCGCCAAAAAACAGGCTCGGTGCTACATCGAGCCTGTTTTTTATCTCGCGAACATAATCTGTAAAACTGACAAAACTTCCTGACTTTCACTATCCTGAATTTTCCCCATCGTTTTGATGAGGCGGTTTTTATCAACCGCGCGAACCTGATCCAGCGCAATCTCGCCCGACCGGTTGTCAAAAACGCAGCTGACTCTGGACGCATATCCCCGAAGTGTAGATGTTAGCGGTGCGATAATCACCGTAGATAAATGGCGGTTCATTTCATCAGGTGAAACCACTACGCAGGGGCGCGTTTTCTTCATCTCACTGCCTAGGGTAGGGTCGAGATTGACAAGGAAAACGGAAAACCGCCTGGCATTTACCACGTCCATTCCTCGTCATCGAACTGGTTTCCAACCAAGGGTTCTGTCATTTCGCCATCCTCCTTCAAATTAGAAGAGGCTTTAACGAAGGTTTCTTCCCACCCCT
>DATKLX010000101.1:0-11125 GCA_035542155.1 Anaerolineaceae bacterium | reverse complement strand
CCAGACTACCGAGGCGACCGCAGACACCAGGACGAGGATGAATCCTTTCAGGAGCATGGGCCCATCCATGGCTGGAAGCACGAATCCAATACTGGCCGCTGCAGTCAATGCGACCAGGGCGCTTAAACCCGCAAATCCACCTGCCCGGAAAACCCAGAACATCAAAACCTGGGCCAGCCAGCTATGGTTGGTCCAGGGTGCGCCAGCCCGGGTATAGGAAAAAGTGTCTACCAGGGTGATCTGCCCGCTGGCCAGCGTGTTTTCCCCGGCTCTCAAGTGCCACCAAAGATCGGTATCCATCGGCGCGCGGGCAGCCATGAGAAAGACCAGGATTAATATCACCGCGGAAAAAAATACATCTGCCCGCAGAAATGGCCGGTCGATCACACGATTGAGATTGGCTTCAGTCTTTATGGACATAAATTTCTGCCGTAGGATCTTTGTAAACCTCTTCCCAATGGATGGACTGTTCCAATGCCTTCCCAAGGCTGTTTCCCTCGGGAATCAGCACCCAGCGAACCCCATACCGGTCCAGGACGGCCTGCCATCCCGGCGCGGCATTGATCACGGTTTCATACTGGCGGGTCAGGTTTTCGCCATAAAAGTCGGTCTGCCCGTCGATGAAGACTTTACGATCTGGCCATTCCCGGAATAACAGGTACCCGCCCCAGGTGAAGTAATTGAACACCGGCCCCTCGACCGGGTGGTCATCCAGCCAGTCCAACGCCGCCACCGGGAAAACGCCCAGGTCGAACTGGTTCCCTTTTTGCTGTGCGTCCAGATTGATCCCTCGGCCATAAGCGAAGGCAACCAGGACGATCACGGCCAGGGGCCAGGCCCATCCGGTCAGCCGGTTCTCCATCGCCAGAAGCCTGCCTTCGAGGCCGACGAGTAAAGCGCCCTCAGACGCAAAAACTTCGCTCAGGCAAATCGCGGCGGCCAGCCCAAACAGGGGAACGTTGCGCACGCTGACCAATCCCATCGCCGCCCAGGAACCCAACAGCAGGATGTGAATTGCAGAGAGTTGGCTTTTTCTAAGTCCCAGGGCTAGGATCGATAACACCAGCATCGCCAGAAACGGCCAGGTGCTTATCTGGTGAAAATCCGGGGAGAAATATTCGGCTGTGTGGCTGACCAGGTAGCGGTTTTGCAAGAATCCCAGGCTGGTCTCCCAAAGATGGAAACCTGAGGGATTGAGGAGAGAGGCTGCGACGGAAACGACTCCGGCGGCGAGGGGTAGTTTGATCTCTGCAAGGCGAATCGATCGTTGCTCTCGCCATTGATCCACCAGGTTCCCGGCCAGGTAGATACCCCAGGTGACAAACCCGGCGATAAACGCCCCATGGAGGTTGGCCCAAATCAGCATCAGGATCGGGAAAATCCACCAGCGGTTGGTTTTTCTATCGAAGAGTTTTTCCAGCTCCGCCAGCCAGATCGCGAAGAAAAGCAGCGTGAAGAGATGCGGCCGCGCCAGCCAGTGCAGGCTGGAAACGGCCAGCGCCGCCAGGTTCATTCCCAGCCCAAGCAGCGGTCTGCCCCACCGCTCCAGAATAGCGGAATAGAGCACCCAAAACGTCGACCCAATCAACAGGCCGCACAGAAGGACGACCCCATTCAATCCCAGCCAGCGGTAACAAAGTGCGATAATCACTTCTGAAAGCCATTCGTGCGGCGTCAGCGCCTTGCCCGCCATCGTGTGTGAGAAAATATCCTGAGTGGGGATCTGGCCGCTATTGATAATCTGCTGGCCGAGAACCAGGTGCCGGCCAAGATCCCCATCCACGTTCAGCAGCCGCGGTCCCAGCAGGATGGCGCAGCCAAACCCGGCTAAAAAGAGAATATCCCCAAGCCGGGGAAGAAGAAACTGGATCGGGGAGCGAAACCGAGAGCTCATGGCGGTGAAACCTTCAGCGTAAGGCGAACGATTTCTGGCTTTTGAGTGAGATGATAAAAGACGAGGTAATCTCCAATCTTCCTTTCCGACCAATGGATCCCGGCTTCTCGAAGATACTCCCGGATAAATTTCTCCAACGCTGGCTGGCCGGTGGTGATCAGGGCAACTCGCGGGCTGTCTTGCACAATTTGGGCATACGGCTGGTAGCGGTCATCCCGAGGAGTATAGCGCAGATCCAGGTGATAGGGCAGATCTGGGACAAAGATGATCTTTTCTGAGGACAGAAATGCCATTGGATAAGAAACCCAATAATTTGTGTACCCCGTAGTTTCACCATTTTCTTGCAAAAAACGGACCAGTTCGCCATCTGCCGTATGATCCACCCGGGTCTCAGGGCCAAACTGGGTGGTGATCCCGGGTGGAAAGCGTAAAGCGCTCTCGACATTCCCGCCCAGTTGGAACGCTACAAGGACCGCGATTGCCCCCCATTTGACCGAAGTATGAGCTGGTAAGGCCTCCATCAAATAACCTGCTGTCAGGGCAAACGAGATGACCAGCGGAAGAAAATACCTGCCCGATGGATCGATTCCGAAAGGAGTCAGCAAAAAGGCAGCCGCTTGCAGGAAAATCACCCCCCACGCCATCGAAAGTAATGGGTTCCTGGAACGGATGAGGGTTCTGATCCCCCAGTAGATCAGCGCCACCCAAATCGCCAGGACGAAGGGGATCAGCGGAACAGTCAGCCAGCGAACCTCCCAGGGCGGCCTCAACCCCCAAAGGGCTGGCAAGCCGAGGAGGAAAAAATTAATCCCATGCGCCAGGAGCTTGTCGATCAGACTGCCGCTTTCAACCGCGACCGCACTCCCGGACAGCTCGAGAACAAGATTGCTGAATCCGTGTTGGACTGCATAGGACCACCAGGGTGCAGAACCGAGCAGAAAACCGGCTAGACCGCTGAAGACCATCGGAATCCAACTCAGTTTCTTTCGATGGCGAATCGCGTCCAAGAAAATCGTGATCCCCGCGGATGCCGTGAATATCAAAGACAGGCCAAAGGCCCACAAACCCATCCCGGAAAGGAAACCGAAAAGGCCAGAGAAAAGGGAGAGCTTCGAGGATTGGTTCCCTCTGGCTCTATCGCCGGGATCATTGAGAATCTCCAGAGCAACCAGCAAAATCAGGCTTCCGATCAGGATCGCTTCCCCGTATCCCCCCAGAGATGCGGTAGTATACAGGGTGGTATTGACCGCCGGGATCGCCATCAACAGCGCGGCGACCAGGCCAGCTTTCACGCTTTGAAACCCTTTTTCTGCCACGAAGAACGTGACCGTGATCGTACCCAGGTAGAGGATCGTCTGGACGAGCCGAATTACCCAGACCTGCTGGCCAAAAAGAGCGAAACCCGCCGCGACCAGAAATGCGTCCAGGCTGCCCATGTACGCCTGCCCGTAGAAGAAGATGGGCCGCTCTCCTGCCTGGATGTGCCGCGCCATCAATCCCACCACCGCCTCATCTGAATCGAACGGAATTTTCCCGGAGGTAATCAGCCAGATTTTTAACCCGGCGGCCAGGATCAGAATCCCGAAAAGTATTGTATACTTCGATTTGATCCAATTTCCGATCATATAATGGCTATGCGCAATGATCCGCCCGGTGTCCTGTTCCCTCTCCTGCTTGTCAGTCCCATCTGCCGGGCGGCATATCTTCCTGTCGGGTGAGCCTAGCTCCTCTGTATTGTAGCCGCTTGCTTTCCGGCTTACAACCTCTCCTTTGCCTTTTTGACCCTACATTACAAAAAAGATAACTCTCATGAAGTCTGTCTCTTTCATCGATGGCCTTTTCGTTACGGTCCTGGTTCTGATCTCTTCCTTCTATTTCTGGGGGATCGACCGCATCCCCTTCCACCCCGATGAGACCACCCAGATCTTCATGAGCAGCGATCTGCAAACCCTTTTTCAGGATCCCGGACGCCTCGCCTGGACGCCGGGCATGGAATCCGATCTCAGGACCCACTACCGCCTGCTGGATGCCCCCTTGACCCGTGATCTGATCGGCCTGGCCAGGAGCCTGGCCGGCGCCCCCGCGCTTCCCGTCGACTGGGATTGGACCCAGAATTGGGATCAAAACCTGGCCCGGGGTGCCTATCCGCAAGACCTGGTCCTCTGGATCAGCCGCCTGGTGATCACCGGTCTGGTTCCCCTGGGTCTGATCTTGCTATACCGCGCTGGCGCCGAACTGGGCAGTCCCTGGATTGGCCTCGCATCGGTGGTTTTCTTCGGCCTGAATTCGCTGGTCCTCCTCCACGCCAGGCGGGCGATGGCAGAAGGTGCGATGCTGGTGGGGATCCTGTTCTACCTGTATCTGCTACTTCACTCGCCGCAGAGATCCTGGTTCCTGGCGCTGGCTGCCGCGCTGGCCTTTAACGCCAAGTATTCGACCCTGGTGCTATTTCCGGTCGGCGCGCTCGCACTTATCCTGGTTCGCCCCCAAAAGCGTCCATGGAGCTGGCTTGGGAAGCACCTATCAATTTACGCCGGGGTTTTTCTTCTGGTTACCGTTCTGCTGAACCCATTCCTTTGGAAGGATCCCTTGCGTGCCGCCCAGACCGCGATCCAGGAAAGGCTCCGCTTCGTCCAGGGGCAAGCGGATCTCATCGGAGCAAGCGCTCCGGAATTGGTTTTACACTCCCCCGCGAATCGGGCTGCTGCCTTTCTCGCTGAAACTTTTCTCACTCAGCCGGCTTACTATGATGTCGCCAATTACGCTACGGAGACTACTTCCCAGGTAAAGATATACCAGCAGACTCCCGGCCACTTGCTGTCCGCCAACCTGGTCTGGAGTGGGTTCATCCTGGTTCTGGCCGTATTCGGCTTTCTGGCAGCAGGATTGCGCTACCGGAACCTGACCGGCGAACAGCGGCGAAAATTCGTCCTCCTGGCCGTCGCCGGTCTCTGCCAGTGGGTTGCTTTAATGGTCAGTGTTCCCATCCCCTTCCAGCGTTATTACCTTCCGTTTCTACCCTATATTTGTATTTGGAGCGCTTGCGGGTCGTTCTTCCTCGCCCAGCCCTTCGTGTGGAGAAAGAAACCCGATCAACAGGCTACCCCAGGCTAGGAAAGCCTGGGGTAGCTGATAGTTGAGGATAAGAAGTGCTCAGTCTCCGCTAATCGGTGCAGCGACGCCTTCCGCCACCAGTTCCGGAGCGGGCTTCTTGCTCTGCAGGATCCCCCAGGCCAGAATACCGATCAGGATGGCGACCACAATCCATCCCCCCACCCCTAGCTCACGAAAGCGGACGATGATCGGCGCGGCGATCAGGCTGACCATATTGACAACCTTGATCATCGGGTTGAGAGCCGGGCCGGCGGTGTCTTTCAGCGGGTCGCCCACGGTATCGCCGACCACGCCGGCTTTGTGCCGTTCGGAACCTTTGCCCGTGTTGGCCGCCAGGTCGCGCGGCTCATCCTCGATCGCTTTCTTGGCGTTATCCCACGCGCCGCCTGCATTGGACATAAAGACCGCCAGGAGCTGGCCGGAAAGAATTACGCCTGCCAGGAAGCCGCCCAATGCCTCGACCTGCAATACCAGGCCAATCAGTATGGGAGTGATGACGCCGATGGTCGCCAGGGGGATGAGCTCTTTCTGCGCCGAGCGGGTCGAGATCCCGACAACCCGGGCGTAATCCGGCTTGACTTTGCCTTCCATCAACCCCGGGATGCGGAACTGCTCGCGGACCTCTTCCACGATCTGCCCCGCCGCGCGCGAGACCGCCCGGATAGAGAGCGAGCTGAACAGCCAGGGCAGCGCGCCTCCAAGCAGCATCCCGACGAACACCTTGGTGTCCGAGACCCGGATGGCATCCATCACCGGCACGCCCATGTTCGTCTGAACGCGAGCAACGTCTGTGATAAACGAAGCGAAAAGGCTGGTGGCGGCAATGACTGCCGAGGCGATGGCTACCCCCTTGGTGATGGCCTTGGTGGTATTGCCCACCGCGTCCAGGTCGGCCATGATCTGACGCGCTTTGCGGGTGGTCTCGTCATCCTGGTCGTGCCAGGCCATCTCGGCGATCCCGTTGGCGTTGTCCGAGATCGGACCGTAAGAGTCCATGGCCACGTTGTTGCCCGTCTGGCTGAGCATCCCGATCCCGATCAGGGCCACCGCGTACTGCACATATATCTGACCTGTCCCGCCGTACAGCAGCAGGGCAAACACAAAGCTGACCGCGATCACCGCCAGCGCCCACACGCTGGATTCCATCCCCAGCGACAACCCGGAGAGGATCGTCGTCGCCGGTCCGGTGTTGGTCGATTTGACGATCTCCTTCACCGGGGCTTTGGAGGTAGCAGTGAAGTAGGAAGTTAGGGGATTGAACACCACCGCCAGTCCTACACCAATGGCGGTCAGCAGCCCCATGCGCCAGTCGTGAGTGTAGAAAGATGAGATTACCAGCGCCCAGAAGACGGTGTTGACGCTGGAGACCTCGTAGGAGCGGAACATGGCCTCCTCGGCGTCGTGTGCCCGCATAAACTTGATCGGGCTCTTCTCCCAGGTGGGCACCAGCACAGTGCCCAGGATGGAGCTGATCACCCCAACCCCGCGGATGATCAGGGGGTAGACGATCCACTTCAAGGAGTGGCTGGGATCGATGTTAACCAGGGCGATGCCCAAGATCAGGGCCGAGACGATGGTCACCTCGTAGCTCTCGAAGATGTCGGCGGCCATCCCGGCGCAGTCGCCCACGTTATCGCCGACCAGGTCGGCCACCACCGCGGCGTTGCGCGGATCGTCCTCGGGGATGTCCTTCTCCACCTTGCCCACTAGGTCGGCGCCGACGTCGGCGGCCTTGGTGTAAATCCCACCGCCCACGCGCATGAACAGCGCCAGCAGCGTGCCGCCGAAGCCGAAGCCGAGCAGCACATCTGGCGAGGCCTTGCCGAAGATGATGAAGATAGTGGTGCCGCCCAACAACCCCAGCCCATCGGTGAGCATACCGGTGATCGTGCCGGAATAATAGGCGATAGAGAGGGCTTCATTGAACCCCCGCCGCGCTGCCGAGGCAGCCCGGACGTTGGCTTCGATCGCCATGCGCATGCCCAACTGGCCGACCAGCAGCGAGAAGCTCGCCCCGACGATAAAGGCTAGCATACGCCCGACCGCGATGATGATCAGAGTGTTGTTCGGAAATTCCTGCAAGGCCTCTTGGGAGGCGGGAACGATATAAACACTCAAGAACAATGCCACAGCGAGCACAGCAATCGCCGGCAGGATGGTCCTTAACTGTCGATTGAGGTAACTTTCCGCGCCAATACGGATCGAATTCCAGACTTCCTGCATTTTTGCCGTCCCTTTATCCTTTTTCAAGACCGTTCCGCGCAGCAACCAGGCATACACCAGGCTGAACAGCGCGATGCAAAGGACGCAAATGATAGCAATTTGCTCGAAGTCGTTAAGCCCATGCCGGGCAAGACCAAGGATATTCATGGAACCTCCAAAATGATGAAATTTATCAAGGTAAGCCGGAGATAACCGGACCTGGATGTCACACTGGAAAAGTAACGATAGGCTCCCTCTTAAATATACATCTGTCTCGGGGGAAGACGAAAATTTGACCAATTGTAAAGCAGGTCTACTGATCTGTCAATTTTCTGAGTGAGATTAGCGTTTTATTAGAAACTGGTAATATACTTGACATTGAGGTCGTCATTGTTGTATATTTTTAGACGGCTGAAATGGGATTGATTATTCCACAAAAAAGCACCGCTCAGGTGTTATTCTTTTTAAATTGCGCGATACTTTTCTTCCCATCCGCCCCAAACTGGATACAAATTAATCACTGACAACAATTCTCTTGCCAATGGTGAGGTGCCGCTGATGATTCGTGTTTCCGGACTGACCAAAGATTATGGGTCTCGAAGGGCCATCGATAACCTGAACTTTGATGCTGAACGAGGTGAAATCCTTGGATTTTTAGGCCCCAATGGAGCTGGTAAAACCACCACCATGCGGATTTTGACCGGATACATGCCCCCAACTTCAGGGAAAGCGGAAATTGGCGGCTTTGATGTGGTTGACCAGTCCCTTGAAGTTCGCCGCCTGGTAGGTTACCTGCCCGAAACAGTACCGCTTTATCCAGAAATGACCGTGTTCGAATATCTGAAATATATGGCTGATCTGCGGCACCTGCCAAAACCGAACGATAAAGTCGAAGCTGTCCTCGAAAAAGTTCATATGGAAGAACGTGCCTTTGGATACATCGATAAGCTCTCCAAAGGCATGCGCCAGCGGGTTGGCGTGGCCCAGGCGCTGCTCCACCAGCCCCAGGTGCTCATCCTGGATGAACCCACCATCGGCCTCGATCCGGCTCAGATCATCGAGGTGCGCAATTTGATCCGCGAAGTCGGCCGCGAGCGGACCGTGCTGCTCTCCACCCACATCCTCTCGGAAGCCCAGCAGGTCTGCAACCGTGTGTTGATCATTAACAAAGGAAAAATTGTCGCCGAAGATTCCCCCGAACACCTGCAAACCCGCATTTCTGGCGCCAACCACGTCACTCTGCGCATCCGTGGGGATGCCGCTGACCTGCTTGAGGATGTTCGAAATGTTCCTGGCGTGATTAGCGTTACCCGCCAGGGAGATGATGTGCTGGAGTTCGAAACTGCGGCTGGTATCGATGCCCGCCCGGAAATTGCCCGTCAGGTCGTCCAGAACGGTTTCGACCTGCTTGAGCTTCACGCGGTCAACCTCAGCCTGGAAGATATCTTCCTTCAATTAACCCGCGACGAGCCTGGCGCTTTGAACCAGGCCGAGTCAACAGCCACGGAACAGGTGGAGGAGGCTTAATCGATGCGTAATATCTGGACCATCGCGAAACGCGAATACAAGCTCTATTTCATTAGCCCCATCGCATGGGTGGTTGCATTCATTATCTTTCTGGTGCTGGGGTATTTCTTCTACTCCTATATTTTGTATGCGGCTAACCAGCAGCTTACTGGGAATGGCAGTGGCTACGTGCCCGACATGCAGAGCATCCTCAGCCCTTTGATCACCATCATGCTGTTTGCCTCTCCGGCCTTTACCATGCGAACTCTTGCGGATGAGCAACGTATGGGAACCATGGAAGTGATGCTCACCGCGCCCGTTCGCGATTGGGAGCTGGTGGTCGGAAAATGGCTGGGCGCTTTCTTGTTTTACATCACCATCCTCGCGCTGACCTGGATTTACCCGCTTGTTATGAACCAGATGGTTAAACCCGGGATCGATCAAGGGCTCCTGCTTTCCCAGTATTTGGGGCTGTTTCTCCTTTTTGGCGCTTTCGCGGCCATTGGAGTGATGGTCTCCTCATTTTTCAGCAATCAGATCGCCGCGTTTTTCACCACTCTCGGCGTTCTCCTCATCCTCTGGCTGCTCAGCTTTCCTGTTCAGGCTTCGGGCGGCGTCGGTGGAGATTTGCTCAGCTACCTGGATATGCAGGGTCATCTCTATAATACCTTTATGCAGGGTATCGTCGAATTGAAAGACGTAATTTACTACATCAGCATCACTATCCTGGCTCTATTCATCGGCTCGATGTCGGTTGAGACGAGGAGGTGGCGATAATGAACCCCTCCTTGCGGAAATACGCGCCGATCGGTTTGTATATCGCGGGCATCGCTGCCCTTGTTTCTTTTGGGCTTTTCATTGTCCAGCACGAGTTCAATCTCCCGCTACAGATCTCGCTGGGCTGCATCGTCATTGGTCTGGCTATTTATGCTCTCCTCGATCCCCAGCAGTTGCGCGAAACCCTGACCGGCAGGCAGGCTCGCTATGGCAGCAACGCCCTGATCCTGACAGTCGCTTTCGTTGGGATCCTGGTAGTGATTAATCTCGTTGGATATAACAACTCCAGGCGTTGGGATTTGACCGAGGATAAAACTCACACGCTGGCTCCTGAGACAGTTCAAGCTCTCCAGAAATTGCCTGGCGCGGTATCGGCTACCGCCTACTTCTCCCGGAACTCTAACCCCAGTACCGCTCGAAATCTTCTCGATGAGATGAAGACCAGCGCCAAAGGGAAATTCGATTACCGTTTTATTGACCCGGATGCAGACCCCGTCTCTGCTCAGCAGGATAATATCGGCCAGGGGCAGGATGGAGTGATCATCTTAAGAATGGGTGACCAGAAAGAAAAAGTCAGCTTTGCTGACGAGCAGCAAATAACCACTTCTCTGATTCGTCTGACCAATCCTGGGGAGAGAGTGATATATTTTCTCACCGGTCATGGCGAAAAAGATCCCGATGGCTCCGGTGATACTACGTACTCGACAGCGAAATCTGCATTAACCTCCAAAAATTATATGGTGAAAACCATCAGCCTCCTGGTAGACCATGCTATTCCCAAAGATGCCAGGGCAATTGTGATTGCCGGACCCCAAAAACCACTGGCGGAGAGCGAGATCGATGTTATCCGCGGATATATCGCCAATGGTGGATCTGCGGTGATCCTGGTGGATCCACCGTTGATCACAGATAATTCAGCCTACAAACCAGATCCTCTGGAGACCTACCTGACGAAAGATTGGGGTATCCAACTGAAGAATGATTTGGTGATTGATATTGCCGTAAATCCACCCACAGTTGCTGCTGCCAATGAATATGGCAATTCACCGATCACAAATACCTTACTACAGAACCACTTGGTAACAGTCTTCCCCGAATCCCGAAGCCTCCAGGTAGATCCTCAAGCGAAGCAAAACACTGTCCTGTTGGTGAAAACAGCGCCAGGAACCTGGGCAGAAACAGATCTGGCAGCCCTAAAGAATAACAAGGCGGCGCCCGATAATGGGAAAGATATTCTCGGACCGATCACCCTGGCCGTGTCATTTGAGGATACTGCCAAAGGTTCGCGTGTCGTCGTGGTCGGTGATTCAGATTTTGCTTCTAATGGAGTTTTTAACACGCTTGGGAACGGCGACCTGTTTATCAACATGGTCGATTGGGCTTCGAAACAGGACAATCTGATCAATCTGACCCCCAAGTCGCAGACGAACCGTATGATGCTGCCGCCGCAACGCTATACCCTCGGCTTAATTTTGCTGGGATCTGTATTCGTAGTCCCGGGCGCTATCCTTGCTTCCGGCCTGGGAGTCTGGCTGCAGCGTCGACGGAGAGGGTAGGATTATGGTCCGCCGCAACACCTGGATCCTTTTTGCGGTCTTCGTCGTCTTATTAGCAGGGACACTGTACCTGCAG
>DATKLX010000100.1:0-9309 GCA_035542155.1 Anaerolineaceae bacterium | reverse complement strand
AATTCCACCAAGGGAAGCATCCAGCACCTCCAGAATACTGTTTCTTTTCTGGATTGTACCGATTTTCTCGTCCTTTGTCTCTCTATTTGGCTATTCGGTTGTCAAAGTGCTGTAAAAATTTTGTCACTGCAAAAGTCGAGTGAGTTACTCATGCTTCGCCGAACTGATAACGATCGCTGGGGTGTCCCTGGTGGGGATGCCAAGGAAGGTAAAGGGTCACATGTCCCTCCGGTCTTACCTGAGCAACTTAAAACAAAGCAACCAGTTACTTTCTATCAAAACGCCCATCTCCAAGACCTACGAGATCGCCGGGCTGCTCAAACAGGTCGAGCCCAGGCCGGCGCTCTTCGAGCGGGTCCGCGAGACAGAGTTCCGCGTGGCGGGGAACCTGTTTTGCTCGAAGGCGGCCTTTGCGAGCTATTTTGGCGTACCTGTTTCCGGCATCATCCCCCTGCTGGTCGCGGCGATCGCGGACCGTCGCCCCTGCGAGTTGGTGGACGGCGGTCCCTGCCAGGAGGTCGTGGACCTGCATCCCGACCTGGACCGGCTGCCGATCCTGCGCCACTGCGAGCGCGACGGCGGCAACTACATCAGCTCGGGAGTGATGATCGCCCGCCACCCCCAATGGGGCCAGAACGTGGATTTTCACCGCCTGATGCAGTTCTCAAAAAACGAAATGGCGGTTCGCGTGGTTCGCTCGCGCCATTTCGACGCATTCCTGCGAGATCTGGGCTCGGTCGAGGTGGCGGTCTGCGTCGGGCTGCCGCCGAACGTCCTCGCCGCTGCGGCTACCTCGGTCGAGCTGGGCGTGGACGAGCTCGAGATTGCCAACGCGCTCGAACCGCTCCAGGTGGTCCACGCCCGGACAGCCGACGTCTGCGTCCCGGCGGAGAGCGAATTCGTCCTCGAAGGGACGGTCACCCTCGAGCGCACCCATTCCGAGGGGCCGTTTGTCGACCTGACCGAAACCTACGACGTGGTCCGCGAGGAACCTGTTTTCACGGTCAAAGCGGTCACCTACCGTCGGGATGCCATCTGGCACGCCCTTCTGCCCGGCGCGCTCGAGCATAAGCTGCTGATGGGTATGCCCCGCGAGCCGACCATTTTCCGCAAGGTCAACGAGGTGGTGCGCTGCCTGGACGTCAACGTCAACCCAGGCGGCTGCTCCTGGCTGCACGTCATCGTGCAGATCGACAAGCAGCACGAGGACGACGGCCAGAAGGCCATCGCTGCCGCCTTTGCCGGGCACAGCTCGGCCAAGCACGTCTTCGTCGTCGATGACGATATCGACATCTATAACCCGCTCGAGGTCGAATGGGCCTTGGCGACTCGCTTCCAGGGCGACCGGGACCTGGTGATCAAAGCCCGCGAGCAGGGCTCCAGTCTGGATCCCAGCGCGGAGGCGGGGACCCATTTCACCGCCAAGATGGGCTTCGACCTGACCAAACCGCTGGTCGCCAAAGGCAAATCCTTCGAGAAAGCGCCTTTCCCAGATGTGGACCTGGCGCGGTTTCTCCCAGAATAGAAGATGAATCTGACCTCCGAACAATACGCAGTCCTGGAAGGCGCGCAGGGCCGGTCGGCGCGTAAGGCGATGGAGATCCTGGCCGCGCTGGGCGCGATCTACGGCGCGGAGCGGATGATCCCGGTCGCCTCGGTGCAGATCTCCGGGGTCAGCTACGATAACCTCGGAGAGGCCGGCCTGGAGTTTCTTTCCGAGATGGCCGACGGCGGCGGGCGCGCCAGAGTCCTGACCACCCTCAATCCAGCCGGGATGGACATCGAGAACTGGCTGGCGCTGGGCATCTCCCCCGAGTTCGCCGCGCATCAGGAGCGGGTCATCGCCGCCTTCGAGCGGATGGGCGTGATCACCACCTGCACCTGCACTCCTTACCTGGTCGGCAACCTGCCGCGCTTCGGCGAGCACATCGCCTGGGCGGAGAGCAGCGCGGTCTGCTACGCCAATTCGGTAATTGGCGCGCGGACCAACCGCGAAGGCGGCCCCAGCGCGCTGGCGGCGGCTCTCACCGGTTTGACCCCTGAATATGGGTTTCACCTGGACGAAAATCGCCGCCCGGGGCTGAGGGTTGCCGTCCAGGCCCGCCTGGAAACTGCAGCCGATTACGGCGCACTGGGAAAGGCGGTCGGGCAGATCCTGGAAAACCGGCCGCATCGGCCGGTCCCTTATCTTACCGGCCTGGCTGAAACCGCCACGTTGGAAAACTTGAAATCGCTCTGCGCCAGCCTGGCCACCTTTGGCGGAGCCGCCCTCTTCCACGCCCGGGGCGTCACCCCCGAGGCGGAACGGTATTCCCCGCCTGAGGAACGGATCGTCATCGACCAGGCTGCCCTGGACGCGGCCTGGCGATCGCTCAACGACGCGACTTCGGCCGAGATCGACTTTGTCAGCCTGGGCTGCCCACACCTTTCCATCCAGGAGATTGCCCACCTGGCTGACCTGCTGCGCGGGAAAAAGGTGACGAAGACCTTCTGGATCACCACAGCCCGCCCCACCCGCCAGATCGCCGACCGCATGGGGTATACTCAGGTCATCGAGGAAGCGGGGGCGATCATCGCCGCGGACACCTGCTGCGTGGTCTCTCCCATCCAGGGCCGGTTCGATGCCCTGGCGACCGACAGCGCCAAGGCCTGTTACTACGCCGCTGCCAGAAACCACTTCAAGACCAGGTTTCTGCCCTTCGACGAGGTGGTCGGGGAGGCGCTAAAATGAAGCTCAGCGGGCGCAGAATCTACCCCGGGCACGCCGCTGGCGAAGCGTTGGTCAGCCGCATGGGCATTTCGTTCTTCGGCGGGGTCGACCCCGAGACCGGCATCGTGGTAGAAAAAGGCCACGACCTCGCCGGGCAATCCATCCAGGGTAAGATCCTCGTCTTCCCCAGCGGCAAAGGATCGACCGTCGGCTCCTACACCCTCTACCGGCTGAAGAAAGCCTGCCTCGCCCCGGCGGCCATCCTCAATGCTGAGTGTGAGACAATCACGGCGGTTGGCTGCATCATCGCCGAGATCCCCTGCGTCGACCACCTGCCGATCTCCCAGATCCGCAGCGGAGACCGGATCCAGGTGGATGGAGAAACGGGCTGCGTAGAAATTCTTGAATGATAGCGCAGACCTCAATTTGTCCCCTTTTGGACTAGAAAAGAGACCTCCCTTGTTTCAGAAGAAGAAAAGCGCCTGTATCCTGGTCATCGTCATCGCGGTGGTGAGTGGGTGCCAGTCGACCCTTGCCTTCGTTCCCAGCGCTACGCCGCTCCCATCGGTCTCAACCCCGACGAGCACCGTCACCCTGACGCCATCCTTTACCCCTGCCCCTTCGTCCACCTTCACCCTCACCCCCACTGTGACAGAGACGCCGACAATCACCCTGACGCCCACCATTACGGAAACGCCCACCATCACCCCCTCGCCGACCTTTGCCCTCCCCGAAGGGCTGGTCAAAGAACAGTCCAACTGCCGATACGGCCCGGGCAAGGCATACCTGTATTCCGCGGGGTTGTATACCGGCGATCACGGCAAGATCGGCGGGCGGAACTATTCCGGCGCCTGGCTGTATTTCCGCCCGGATACCGTGGGGCGCTACTGCTGGGTGGCCGCCTCGCAGGTCAATGTGACCTCGGGAAACGTCATGGCTCTGCCCGTCCAGCCGATCCGCCTGCCGCATTCGGTCCTCTACAAATCGCCCAACAATATCCGCGCCACCCGTAAGGGCGACAAGGTCACGGTGACCTGGGACGCGGTCTGGATGACTGAGGATGATAACCGCGGCTATATGATCGAGGCCAACGTCTGCCAGGACGGGGCCTATTTCCCCATTGCGATCGCCAGTATGGAGCCAAAAATTGAGATCCGCGACCAGAAAGGCTGCAACAGCAAATCTAACGGGCGGCTGTACACCGTGGAAAAACACGGCTACACTGATCCCGTGAATATTCCCTGGCCGTAAAGAAATTGCTGATTGTAGAATGAAAGGCAGTGATTTTATGCCATTACGCCACCCCTTTTTCCAATCAGCACTCTCCAATCAGAAATCAGCGATTCAGGCCCTTTTCTCCAGCGCGTGCAGCCAGACCCGTTCCCGGTCGCCGAGGAAGACGCGCCGCGCTTCGGCGACGAGCTCTTCGGGCACCCCGGGCGCTCCCTGCGCCCAGACCAGGCGCATCGCCAGAACCCCTGGATCAGCAGGTCTGCGATGTGGTGGAATCCGGCGCGAGCAATGCCGAGCTGCGAGGGGACGTTATCCAGGTCGGCGTCGATCCACGCCCGGGAATAGGGACCGATGCGCAGCTCCGCGAGGATATACGCCGGCTGCGCGCTGTAGAGGTATTTCTGGCGGTATTCCGGCAGCGTCGCGCAGTCCCAGATATACCTCTCCGGGTTGCAGGGTAAATTCGGGATGATCCAGATAGGAGGATAACGAGAGGATATCCTCAACACTCGCCCTGCGGCCGTGAATCATGAGCATAGCCGCCTGGGCCTGGTCGAGCGGTGCTCCTGCGGCCAGAACAAGCTGCCCGCAGTGGGGGTCGCGGGATACGTTCATGCCGGCCAGGCTTTTTCGTAGGCCGCTATCATCCGGTCGCAGAGGCTGTCAAGGGCTGGATCAACCTGCCGGCGCGCCGGGTCGGCCCGGTACCAGGCGGCGACCTCCTCAACTCCACGCGAAAATGGCACGCTGCAGACAAAGGCGGGGATGAGACTCTTGATCTTGCTGTTGTCAAGGATGAAGCTGATTGATTTATCCCCCAGGAGTCCGGCGCCCCACTCGGGATCGTAGGCGGCGATCAGGTCAGAAGGGATGTGGAGGATCTTTGGTTCGACGCCAAAGGCTCGCGCTGTGATCTCAAAAATCTGGTTCCAGGTCAGCCACTCGTCCGAGGTGATATGATACGCCTCGCCGATCGTATGCGAGTTGCCCATCAGTGGAACAAATCCCCTGGCGAAATCGGTGTGGTGAGTCAGCGTCCACAATGAGGAGCCATCTCCGTGGACGATCACCGCTTTCCCGCGCAACATGCGGTCGACGATGGTGTAGCCGCCGTGGAAGGGCAGAAGGGTGCAGTCGTAGGTATGGGATGGACGGACGATCGTGATGGGAAACTTCTCTTCGCGGTAGGCGCGGACCAGGCGCTCTTCACAGGCGATCTTATCTCGTGAGTACTGCCAGTAGGGGTTGTCCAGCACGGTTGATTCGCGCACTGGAAGCTGCGCCGGGGGCGTCTGGTAGGCAGAGGCGGATGAAATGAAGATATATTGCCGGGCACGATCACAGAAAAGGTCCAGGTCGGTCTGGATGTGCTCGGGTGTAAAGGCGATAAAATCGACCACGCAGTCGAAGTTCTGGCCGCCCAGGGCCGCGCGGACTGTCTGTGGATCGCGGATATCGCCGTGGAGGACTTTCGCGCCCGCGGGGACCGGCCGGACGGATCGGCCGCGGTTGAGCAGAAAGAGGTCGACGCCCCGGTCGATGGCGAGCTGAGAGCAGGCCGAGCTGATGATTCCGGTGCCGCCGATGAAGAGTGCGTTCATGGATGAGATCCTTTTTTTTAATTATAGCCAGAACCGTTCCTCTCGTAGAGGTCGACCTGCATTGCGCGCAGGTTGGCCATCCCGCCCGACCCCCAGGCCCGTGGGCAGACACCCAGGTCTGCCCATTACCAGAAATGCGCCATTTCGTAGGGGTCGACCTGCGTGTCGACCCGGTCCTTGAAGCAATTTAGGGAATCTGATCAAAAAAGCTCACCCTGCGGTGAGCTTTTGGGGTAATTGTGTGCTATTTATGGATTCTATGCCTTGGGGGCGCTTATATTGACCATCCAGTTCACGCCATAGCGGTCGATTAACATCCCAAACGTATCGCCCCATTGGGACTTGACCAAAGGCTGGGTGATCATCCCACCTGTAGAAAGCTTTTCAAAATAGGTGGTGAGCTCTTTCTCATTATCGCCGCTCAGTGACAGGCGCGGGTTCAACCCCTCGTTATTGTCCATCCGCTTTGGTATGTCCGAAGCCATGAAAGAGATTCCATTATCAACGTCCAGCTGCGAATGCATAATCTTGTTATCTTCACTGGGGTCTGAAGATGCCTGATATTCTTTAAAGGTATTCATCAAAAGCTTGCCGCCGAACACAGATTGATAAAATTCCATCGCCTCGCGGGCATTACCGCGGAAACCGAGATACGGGTGAAGCTGAGATTGCATGGTCCCTCCTTCAGGTTGAAATACGAATCAAACTATTATACGATTATATAGAATATTTGTACTAATTTCAACTACCAATTCCTGGCCAGTGGTTTCAACGGATCCAGATTCCTCAAAGAGACGCGGCTCATTTGGGTTGTTTTGTGTAGATTTGTATGCCAATTTGGATTAAAATTATCCAATATATTTCTCTGCTTTTATGACCACAACACGGGGGCCGAAAATAATGGACAAACTCCCTACAGGCACCGTCACGTTCCTTTATACTGACATCGAAGACTCGACCCGCCTTTGGCAGGAGCAACCGGAAGCCATGTCGTATGCTCACACGCTTCATGACAGGATTCTGCATGAAGCCATTGAAATGAATCACGGCTATGTTTTTCAAATGGTTGGCGATTCGTTCAATGTAGCATTTCACACCGCCCAAGATGCCTTGATGGCGGCGCTGATGGCTCAACAGGAACTGCAAAACCGGCAAAAAGATTTATCGTCCAAAATCAAAGCTCGGATGGGTCTGCACACCGGTTCGGCCGAGATCCAACCCAACGGCAATTATGAAGGTTATGTCACAATTGCATCCACACAGCGCGTCATGTCGGTAGCGTATGGGGGACAGGTGCTTATCTCTCACTCCACCGCCGACTTGCTCAGCGAGCTACCCGATCAAGTCTCTCTGCGGGATATGGGCGAGCACCAACTGAAGAGTCTGCGAACGCCGCTGCGCCTCTACCAGCTGGTTGCAGCGAATTTACCCCAGGACTTTCCGCCCATTCAATCGCTCAACCAGTTTCCAAACAACCTGCCAACTCAACTGACATCCTTCATTGGGCGCGAAAAAGAAATCGCCGAGATCAAGGCCACCCTTGAGACTGCCCGCCTGGTTACGCTCACCGGCTCTGGCGGGACGGGGAAAACAAGACTCTCGCAAGAAGCTGGCGCACAGCTTTTAACGAGCTTCCCGCACGGAGTCTGGCTCGTAGAGCTGGCCCCGCTAATCGATGAGTCGCAGGTCATTCCTGCGCTGGCCCAGGTGTTCGGTTTGCAGGAGCTGCCGTTCAACCCCCTGGCAAAGCTCGTCGAAGATTATTTGCGCGACAAAAAGCTCCTGCTCATCCTCGACAATTGTGAACATCTCATCGCCGCCTGCGCACGGCTCGCCGATCACTGGCTCCATCAATGCGCGGGACTCAAGATCCTTGCCAGTAGCCGCGAAGCCTTGGGCATTGCAGGTGAGATCGCTTATCGCACGCCTTCGCTTGCGGAATCAGAATCGACTCAACTCTTTGTGGAACGTGCTCACGCGGCAAACTCCAACTTCAAACTGACCGAGGCGAACCAATCCGCCGTCGCTCAAATTTGCCACCGTCTCGATGGCATTCCGCTGGCGATCGAACTCGCCGCCGCGCGGACGAAGCTTCTCTCCGCCGAACAGATCGCCTCACGGCTCGATGACATGTTCCGCCTGCTCGTCGGTGGGAGTCGTACCGCCCTACCACGCCAACAGACTCTGCGTGCGTTGATTGATTGGAGCTACGACTTACTCTCCGATGAAGAGAAACGCCTACTACAATTCGCGTCGGTCTTCGTCGGGGGCTGGACGTTGGACGCGCTCGAATTCGTCGCCGCTGACCCAAACACGTTGGAGTTGTTAGAACAACTCGTCAACAAGTCATTGGTGGTGACCGAAGAACGAGAAGGGGAGATGCGTTATTTCATGCTGGAAACGATTCGCCAATATGGGCGCGAAAAGCTTTTTGAAGCGAAACAGGCTGCGGCGGCGCGAGATCGGCACTTCCTTTACTTTAAAAATATATCGAGCGGCCTATGGGATGTCTCTAGCTTGGCAAAGAAATCTGAAATTCAAAGATTGAAATCTAATCAAGGAGAAATGGAAAACCTGCGAGCGGCATTTGAATGGGGTTTGCAGAACCATGTTCAAGACGCAGTGGAACTTGCCGCGAACATGTCAATAAGTTTTAGCATGGTGGGAGGTCTGTTGGAAGGAATCACCATCCTCAAATCAGCCATGGAGAAGTTTCGCGAATTGCCGCCTGTTGAAGGCGACGCGAACCATGTTCGAAAAGAGATGTATGCCCGTGTATGTTTTAGCCTGGGCACGCTCTTCCAGGGTACAAATGAAATCATGCTTTCGCGCAGTACACTGCAGGAAGCCATTGCAATTGCCCGTGAACTGGGTGATAAACACCTGTTGGGCCTGTGTCTGGAAATGTATGCCAGCGCCTCAAACATGATCAAAGCCGATGATACCGTTCCGGCAGCAAAGGAGGGACTCGAAATCTTTAGAGACCTTAATTACGGCCCTGGGTTGGCGATGGCATACTCCAACATGGCGCGTTGGGAGACAGTCCACGGCGATATTGAAGAAGGCAAAAAGTACATGCATCTGATGCGGGGCATTATGGATGATGCGCCTGTCTCTTTACAAACTGGTTTTGGTTATTTGGGATTGGGAATAGGCTCGCGTCTACAGGGTCTCCTCGACCTTGCCCAACAGTACTTCAAGGAAGGTCTACTTGTATTCATAAGCCTGGGACATAAAGGCATGATCGCGGTAATGACCTCCGAGATCGCCCATACGCAACGCGCCCAGGGCAATTTCGTCGAAGCCAAAAAAACTTATCAGGAAACCATCAAGGTTTTTCAAGACCAGGGGAATCTTCCAGCCGTTGCGCATCAACTGGAATGTTTTGCCATGATCGCGATTGTAGAGGAAGAACCTCTGCGCGCTGCAAAATTATTCGGCGCGGCAGATGTACTGCGGGAAAGGACAGGCCATCAACGAACCGATGAAGAAGAAGCGGAACACGCGCAGTTTATCAGTCGACTTCGCTCTATGCTCAACGAAGAAGACGTCAATAAGCTTTGGTCAGAGGGTCGCGCCATGACGATCGAGCAGGCGATTCAGATGGCGTTGGGATAACTCCATCAATAGACAACCGCAATATGGATAAGTTAGACACTCCTTTCCGATCACGGTGATAGTGAAAATTCGAGAGCAGAGATCAATCTTGCCCGCTTCCGGGTGACGGCTAAGGAAGGTGAATACCAGTCATCCAATTACGAGTCT
>DATKLX010000099.1:0-9951 GCA_035542155.1 Anaerolineaceae bacterium | reverse complement strand
TGTCAATCGGCATTGGGCGGTTCAGTTGCCTTTGCCGTTTGTTCAAAATGCTGTTTTTTGACGTTTAAAGCACTTTGCTCGCTGATTGCACAAAAGTTACGCTAAAATAGAATAAAAGCCTGAAAAAAGGCTTGAAAAAATCCATTTCAGAAGTGGTTTCAGATGGCAACATTACAACTAACTGAACAAGTGAATACGACGGCCAGGAGCGTGGAAACACCGGCGCTCCTGGTGGTTTTGGCCCATCCCGATGACGAGTCCTTCGGGATGGGTGGGACCCTGGTGCGCTATGCCCGCCTTGGCGTGGAGGTTTCCCTGGTTTGCGCCACCCGGGGCGAGGTCGGCGACGTCGAGCCGGAGATGCTTGCCGGGCACGCTTCGATCGCCGAGCTGCGTGAGGGCGAGCTGCGCTGCGCTGCCGGCCTGCTCGGTTTGAAGGAGGTCCATTTTCTGGGCTACCGAGATTCCGGCATGCCCGGGTCGCCGGAGAACCAGAATCCCCGCGCTCTGGTAGCCCAACCTTTGGAGCTGGTTGCCGACGAGGTGGCCCATTTCATCCGCCGGGTGAGGCCGCAGGTCGTGATCACCTTCGATCCCATCGGCGGCTACCGCCACCCCGACCATATCTTTATCCACCGGGCGACCGTCCGGGCGTTTTCATTAGCCAGCGATTCAACCTTCATCGACCCGGATGGGCTGCCGCCTTACGCGCCCCAGCGGCTGTTTTTCAACACCTTTTCGCGCAGCTTTCTGCGCTTCGTGGTCTGGCTCTTGCGCGTTTTGGGCCAGGATCCGCGGCGATACGGCAGAAACCACGACATCGACCTGACCTTGCTGACAATCGAAGATTTTCCGATCCACGCCGAGGTGGATTTTTCGCCGGTCTCCAAAATCCGCGACCAGGCAGCCGCCTGCCATGCCAGCCAGGGGGGCAAAGACATGTTCCGCGGGTTTCGCGGCCTGGTCTTCAAGCTGTTCCGGCGCAAGGAAACCTATATGCAGGCATACCCCGTGCCAGAGACGAGTCGGGGGAGGATCAGCGATTTATTTGTGGGGGTGGAATTTAGCGGCTCAGCAGGCGCTGATTGATTTCCTGGACGAAGGCAGTATAGCGCTGGAGTTCTTCCTTCAAGCGGGCGCGATCATTGCCGTACCGCAGGCGCCGGGCCAGGTAAGCGAACTCTTCGCTGGTTTCGAGGGGCACGATCAGGTCTTTGGCGTTGCCGGCGACCATGCGCAGCGAATCGATCAGCCAGCGCAAGAAGGTGTACGCCTTGCGTAGCTGCGTATAGTCATCAGGAGATAAAATCCCGTGTCTATACAGCGCGCTCATCGCGTCGCGGGTGTTGGTCGTGCGCAGATCCGGCAGGCTCTGCCCGTGGATGATCTGCAGCCCCTGGATCAGGTATTCGATATCGACCAGCCCACCTGGGCTATATTTTGGGTTGAAGGTGCCCCCTTTCACCAGGTGGCGCAAATGGCGCTCGCGCATGGCCCGCATCGCGGTGACGTCGAATATCCCTGGGGTGTAGACGAAGGCGTCACGTAAGGCCACGATCATCTGCCCGAGCTGGCGGTCCCCGGCAACCGGGCGGAGGCGGACCAGCGCCTGGCGCTCGTAAGGCCAGGCGGGTCCTTCGGGGGAGAAGTACTTGCGGAAGGATTCCAGCGAAACGGCCAGGCTGCCGGCTTTACCGTAAGGGCGCAACTGGAGATCGACTTCGAAGATCCCCTCCCGCCGCGCCTGGACCGCGCTGACGAAATTCTCAACCACCTTCTCATAAAACTCGCTGGTGGTGATCACTTTCGGCCCGTCCGTTTTTCCATTGCCCGAATAGATGAACATCAGCTCGATATCCGAGGCAAAACCCAATTCGCGCCCGCCACATTTGCCCAGCGCGCAGACGCTCATTTCCGCCGGAGAGCCGTTCTCCAGGGATGGCGCTCCATACACCGAGCGGAGATCCTCCATTGAAAGATGAAATGCGGAGTTGACGATCACTTCGGCCAGGTCAGTTAATTCCTCGGAAAATTGCCAGAATTCCTGGGAGTGCCCGAGGATGTGGCGCATATCAATGCGGAACATCTCCCGGTCTTTAAAGGCGTTGAGAGCTTCCCGCCAGGGAGCATCTTCGGTTGGCGCCAGGGGACCCGGATGGACGGGCAGCAGGGTGGCTTCCAGCTCCGCTTGCAGGTAGGTCCGCGATTTGGCCGTTTCCAGGGCGTCCACGTCGCGCACTACAGGGAAAAGATTCGCGTGCTGCATACGCAAAAAATCGTCCCAGAGGAAATCGCTGACCCCGAGGAGTTGGGCCAGCGCTCCCAGCACTTCAGGGCGCTCCAGCGAGACGAACTCGTCTGGCCAGTCCGAACGGCGGAAGAGCTGGCCGATGAAGGCATGGAAATGGAGCAGCGCTGATTGTGGATCGGAGGAAAGCGGCAAAAGGTGGGTGAAATGCTTGGTCAGGACTGTGGCCGCGCGGAGCTCGCGCTGTTTTTGGGCCGAGATGATCTTCCGGCCCTCCGAGTCGGTCACATACAGCGTATCCCGCACCTTTTGCCCGATCGTTTCGATTTCGACCCGAGCGATGTAGATCCGGCTGAAAACCAGGGCGTTGGTCAGCTCGTAGAGGAAACCCGTCGTATCCAGCGCCGCGATGCGCAGGACCGAATAATCACGCGAGATATCGTTGTTGATCTCGATATCGATGGGGTAGAGCGGGCTGGACTCACTTTTCATCCCGCGCAGAATCTCGGCTGCCCGCTTGGCCAGCTCGACCTGCGCTTCCTGGCGCTGGCCGGACTGCATCAGCCGCAGCAGGTCGGCCAGATCGCTGGAATATTTCAGCCAGAACGCCTCGTCGATGACGACCAGCCCGGGCGTGACGGTGAAGACATCGACGATTTTCCGCCGGGTGGAACGGTTTTCACGGCTGCGGGAAGGCTCGTTGGCGGGCTCGTAGGTGAATGCATTGCCATCGTGAATGTTCAGGCCGTACACGAACATCAACCCGCAAATCAAGGAAAGCACGCCTGGATAATCGAACCCAACGATGGTGACCCTCCAGCGGTTGTCCTCGAGGGCTGTCGCATCCACCTGGGCAAGGTGGTCTTCATCGAGTTGCCCGGCGAGGGCAGCGTGGTGGGAAATATCCTGTGGGCTGAAGGCTGTCTGGTAGGAGGGATCCATCCGCTCGACGTGCCGCTGGATTTCGGGTGTATTTGCCGGTTGGTCGGATTTGTCCATCATATGCCCACCCAAATACCACATGTAAATTGAACGGATCGCTGCGCTGTGCTGTTTGTACCGTTCGAGAAAATGCTCTCCGCCGCTCTCTCCCTGGAAACCCAGCCGCCGCGCCAGGTTCACCAGGGCGGCAGGATCGCTGGGAAGGGTGTAGGTCTGGCGGTAATTCAACATCTGCAGGTGATGCTCGACGGTGCGCAGAAAAACGTACCCGGTGGACAGCTCGTGAGAGGCATCCAGCGATAGCAAGCCAAAGCGGGTCAAGCGGCGGATAGCCTCCAGCGTGTTCCGGCTGCGGATTTCAGGTTGGCGCCCGCCGAAGGCCAGTTGCAGGTATTGGACGACAAACTCGATATCCCGGATCGACCCTTCCCCCAGCTTGACCTCTCCCCACGCGCGGCCCTGCTGGCGCAAATGGCTCTCGGTGCGCTGCTTCATGGCAAATACTGCCTGGCGGGCCTCCTCTGCGGAGGAGCTGAACAGGTGGCCCGCAATCCGGGAAAGGAATTCAGCTCCCAATTTTTCATCCCCGGAGATCCAGCGCGCCTTGAGCAGGGCTTGTTTCTCCCACAGCCGGGCAGATTTTCTCAGGTAGCTGAGGTACCCTTCCTGGGTGGTGACCAGCGCTCCGTCCCGCCCCCAGGGCCGCAGGCGCATGTCGACCCGGTACAAAAACCCCTCCCCCGAGACGTGCGCCAGGGCATCGATCAACTTCTGGCCCAGGCGGCGGTATTCCGGCCGGTCGCGGTTGGAAATGAAGAGCAGGTCGATGTCGGAGCTGTAGTTCAGCTCCTGGCCGCCCAGTTTCCCCATCCCAATCACGCTGAACCCGGAGGGCATCCCTATGCCGTCGTTCAGGCTGCTCTCTTCGGCGGCGATTTCCAGGCATGTGCGCACCAGGCCGTCCGCCAAATTGGACAACTGCCCGGTCACAGCCGCCAGGTCGAACTGGTCGATCAAATCGCACACGCCAATCCGCAGCAGCTCGCGGTGCTGGTACACGCGCAGGGCGTCGAGTTTTTCCGAGTAATCTTGCATGCCTGCCAGCATTCCCCGGCTTTCCTGGGCATACTGGCCTGCGGTTTTGATCTGCGCCTGGCGCATTTCACAGGTCAGCGCCTCGCCATATTCGGGGTTTCGCAACAGGATTTCGGTCAGGTACTGGCTGCTCGAGAAGAGGATCACCAGAGCGTCGATGGCGTGTGGGTTCTCCGCCAGGAGGGTATAGAACCGGAGTGGATCGGAAACGTTGTTTGCCAGCCGTTCCAGGCTGATTAAAACCCCATCCGGACCGGCGGCGCTGCCCAATTGGACCAGCAAATGGGGGAAGATAGCAGCCAGAACAGGCTGCGCCTGCGGATGGCGGGCAGCCATCCTCTGCAGGCGCTGGCTGGCCGCGCGCCAATCGCTGAAATGGGCCGGCGCGAGCAACTCCACAATCTCGGCTTCGCCCAATTCAAAAAGATCGGTCATGGGGCCGGAGGTCATCTTATGATTATAGGGAGCGGTCCCAGGGCTGTCAATCAAAAATAGCCCGCCAGACATGACCCATTTGGGTCATTTTTTCAAATATACCCCATTCGGGTAGTAGACGGGCCTGAAGCTCCGCCCCTATAATCTCTGCGTATGGAGTCTAAAGGAGGCAAGAAAAAATGGCAATAACCGTTGAAGATGTCTTGAAAATGGGCAAAGAGGTCGATATGATCGACCTGCGCTTTACCGATCTACCCGGAACCTGGCAGCATTTTTCCATCCCGGCCCGCGAACTCACTGCGGGGCTGTTCGAAGAAGGGATCGGTTTTGACGGCTCCTCGATCCGGGGTTTCCAGGAAATCCACGAATCGGACATGTTGCTGATTCTCGACCCGGCTTCCGCGTTCATCGACAAGGTCCTCGAGGTTCCCACCCTGGTGATCATCTGCGACGTCTACGATCCCGTCACTCGCCAGCCCTATTCACGGGATCCTCGCTACGTGGCCCACAAAGCGGAGGCCTATCTCAAGCAGACCGGCCTGGCCAAGACCAGCTACTGGGGGCCTGAGGCTGAATTCTTCCTTTTCAATGACGTGCGCTATGGCGGAGGGACTAATTCCTCTTTCTATTACATTGACAGCGTCGAAGGTTGGTGGAACAGTGGGACCGAATACAAACCCAACCTGGGCGCGCAAATCCCCGCTAAACGAGGTTATTTCCCGGTTCCCCCGGCGGATACCCAGCAGGACCTGCGCAGCCGCATCGTGATGGCTCTGGAAGACGCCGGCGTCGAGGTGGAGGTTCACCACCACGAGGTCGCCACCGCCGGCCAGGCGGAGATCGATATGCGCTTCGATTCGCTGACTCATATGGCCGATAAGGTCCTCATTTATAAGTACATCGTCAAGAACGTGGCGCGCAAATACGGTCTGACGGCAACCTTTATGCCCAAACCTCTCTTTGGGGATAACGGCAGCGGGATGCACGTCCACCAGAGCCTGTGGGATGGGGAAACCAACTGCTTCTACGACGAGAGCGGCTACGCCGGGATCTCGGATATGGCCAAGTACTATATCGGCGGCCTCCTCAAGCACTCCTCGGCAATTCTGGCCCTCGCCGCGCCGACCACCAATTCCTATCGTCGGCTGGTTCCCGGGTTTGAAGCACCGGTCAACCTGGCCTATTCGCAACGCAACCGCTCGGCGATCTGCCGCATCCCGGTCTATTCCAAGAGCCCGCGAGCCAAGCGGGTCGAGTTCCGCGCGCCGGATCCCTCCTGCAACCCCTACCTTTGCTTCCCAGCTCTGCTCATGGCTGGCCTGGACGGCATCCAGAACCGCATCGACCCCGGCGAGCCAGTGGATAAGGACCTTTACGAGCTGCCATACGAGGAAGCCCGTCTGATCAAGCAGGTCCCGGGGTCCTTGGGCGACGTGCTCAACGCCCTGGAAGACGATCACGATTTCCTCCTCAAAGGCGATGTGTTCACCATGGACCTGCTCGAGGCCTATATATCCTATAAACGCCAGGTCGAGCTGGACCCGGTTCGAATGCGCCCGACTCCGTACGAGTTCTCGTTGTATTATGACGTGTAAAAAGAACGCTTGCCGCGATTGCGCTTGATCCAATTTCGCCAGTTTCATCCTCTTTGAGGAAGAGGAAAAAACCTTGGGATTCCCACCCTGCCGCCGCACCGGGGGAATCCCAAACTTTTTATTTCATCGTTTATAATTTTCGTATGGCAGTGAACCGCTCTCAAATTCCCCGGGTGGATACCGATCCCCGCCTGCTGGAAGCCCTGGCCAGCCTCAACCAGATCAGCGCGACGATCAACCAGATCGGGCCGGGCGACCAGGTGGACATCAACGCGACCCTGCGCCTGATCGCTGAAAGCGCGACCAAGGTCATTCCCGGTGCGGCGGCGGTCATTTACACCTACGACCAGGGCCAGGAGGAATTCGATCTGGCCTCGCGCGTATCCGCGGGGAGCTGGTTGGCGCCGGTTCGGGGGATCGAGCCCCGCTTCCGTGGGATGGGCAAGCGCGCCATCGACCAGCGCCGCCGGGTGATTTCTTACGAAGAAAGCGATCTGCAAATCCACCCGCGCATCGTCGAGGCCGGGGCGAAGGTTTCGGCCTGTTTTCCCCTGATCGTTGCCGAGCAGCCGGTGGGCGCCCTGTATGTTTATCTGAACGAATCGCGGGCGATCAGCCAGCTCGAAGAGCTGATGCTGGAAAATTTTGTCAACCAGGCCGCCATGGCCATTTTCCAGGCCCAGCGTTTTAACAGCGTGCAGCGCGACCTGGCCCGCAAAGAAGAGGAACTCAAGCACCTCCGCCGGGCGGGCCTTCTGATTTCATCCCGCTTGCGCCTGGAGGATACCCTCGAGACCATCCTTCAGATGGCCCTCGAAGTGACCAATGCCCAGTACGGCATCTTCCGCCTGATGGACAAGAGCGGCCAATACCTCAACACCCGCGCCATTGCCGGCGAACACATGACCCGGCCGCGGGTCGAAGCGCTGCCGGTTGAATCGAACAGCATCATGGGCTGGGTGGCCAGGAATCGCCAGCCGGTTTGCGTGGCCGACCTCAAGTCCGGATCGTGGTCCAGCATGTATTACCCGCTGGACGCCGATTTGCAGATGCGCTCCGAGCTGGCTGTCCCGCTGATTAGCGGCAGCGGACGCCTGGAGGGGGTGCTCAACCTGGAAAGCCCGCGAGTCGGCGCCTTTACCGAGCAGGACAGCCATATGCTCCAATCCTTCGCCACCCAGGCAGTAATCGCGATCCAGGAAGTCCGCCTGCTCGACGCGCTCCAGGAGATCACCCGCCTGCTCCTCTCGCAGTCCTGCCAGCAGGTCCTCGGGCGGCTCTCCGAGCTGGCATGTGATCTGCTCAATGCCGACTTCTGCGCTATCTGGCTCCTCGATGATCAAAAACTGGATTTGAAAGCTTCCAACGGCGCGTGTCGTTCCGAAGATCTGGCTCTTCACGATAGCCTGCCCGGCCAGGCAGTATTGAAACGCAGTCTGGTCACCGGCAGTCTGCCCAACCAGGGAGGATCCGCCGAATGCGGCCGCGAGCGCACCCAGGCCATGGCCGTCCCCCTCCTCGCCGATGAAGTGGGCGAACCGCTGGGGGCGATCTGCATATACAGCGCTTCTCTGCAGGAGGGGTATTTTTCCCAATCCGATTGGGATAAAAAGGTCCTCACCAGCCTGGCCAATTATGCCGCGCTCGCGGTCCGCAATGCCAGCCACCAGGAGGCTCTGCAGACTGCCCAGCAACAGCGTTCTGTCGCCGAAACCTTCGCCGTGGTCGGAGATATCACCGCCAACCTGCTCCACCAACTGAACAACAAGGTGGGTACGATCCCGGTGCGCGTCCAGGGGATCCAGGATAAATGCCAGGGCGCTCTGGCCAACGACCGTTACCTGGCTGCGAACCTGTCGGAGATCGAGCGCAGCGCCAACGAAGCCATGGAAGCGGTGCGCGAAAATCTCTCGCACCTGCGCCCGATCCACCTGGCCGAGGTGGGGGTGGCGGCCTGCGTCAGCGAGGCGGTCGAGGCGGCCAACCTGCCCGCGGGGATCCAGGTCAGGCTGGAGGGCCTGGAGAAGCTGCCGCCCGTGTTTGCCGGCCAGCGCAGCCTGACCCTGGTGTTCACCAACCTGCTCGAAAACGCCGCCGATGCGATGCGCGGTGAAGGCGTGATTACCGTCCGCGGCACCGCGGGCAAAGGCTGGGTCGACCTGGTGGTGAGCGATACCGGGCCGGGGATTCCTGCAGAACTACACGACCGCATTTTCGAGCTGAACTATTCCGGCCGGAACACTATCAACCGGAACGGCAAGCTTGGCTTCGGGTTGTGGTGGGTCAAGACGCTGATGGCCCGCCTGGGCGGCGCGGTCAGCGTGGAAAGCGATGGCGCCCATGGCGCTTCGTTCCATCTGAAGCTGCCCATCGCGGAGGTCCAGCGGTGAGCCATCCTCTCCAGCGCGCTCTCATCGTCGAGGACGAGCGATCCTGGCAGCAGATCCTCGAGGAGATCCTGGTCGACGAAGGCCTGACCGTCGATGTGGCCGAGAACCAGGAAATGGCCATCACCTACCTGCGCGCTCATCCGCACCGCGTCGCCGTGGTCGACCTTTCGCTGCGAAGCCAGGATCCGCACAACCAGGATGGCCTGAAAGTGCTCGACGCGGTTCGCCGGCTCGACCCGGGCTGCGCCAGCATCCTCCTCACCGGCTTCGCCACCGTCGAGCTGGCGGTCAGCGTCCTGACCGAGTACAACGCCCTGACCTGCCTGCGCAAAGAGGCGTTCCAGCGCAGCCAGTTTCGGCAAGTGATCCACCAGGCGCTTGCGGCAGCGCCCCCCGAAAAAACGGCCAGTCTGGCTGCCGGTCTGCCTCGCAGCGGGCAGAATGGGCGCGAGACACCGGGCCAGGCGAACAATCCGGAGGGGTCTGTTCTGGTAGTAGAGGATGACGGCGGCTGGCGGGGAATCCTCTCCGAGCTGCTCACCGATTCTGGTTACCGGGTCCGCCTGTGCGCCGGTTACGGGGAAGCGCTGGGGTATCTGCACCGCGAGAAGTTCAGCCTGGCGGTGGTGGACCTCTCCCTGTCGGGGCAGTATAAGAGTGAACCATCCGAAGTCGGCCTGGAGCTGGAAGGCTATCGCCTGCTGGCTGGCGCGCACGCCGAGGGGATTCCCACGATCGTGGTCAGCGGGGTAGCTAACCCGGCTGAGATCGAGCGGGCGTACAGCGAGCATCGCATCTTTGCGTTCTTAGAGAAGCAGGCTTTTGACCGGCGCGGCTTTTTACGGGTGGTCAAAGAAGCCCGGGCCTTAGGCCGCGCCGCCAGTGAGCTGGATGTGTTGACCGACCGCGAGCGCGAAGTCCTCGAGCTCCTCGCTCGCGGCCTGACCAACAAGGAGATCGCCGAACAATTGGTGATTTCCACTAACACTGTCAAGCGCCACATTAAATCCATTTTTGAAAAACTGGATATCCACACCCGTTCCGCCGCTGCGGCGAAAATGGCCGGCAGCGGAGAAGCAGCATAATCATCGGTGATTACCCATACGTATCCTCCCCAAAAGGAAAAGGATGCAAAAAAACAAACGAGAGGGTCATTGTTGTGACAATCACCGCGGAAATTCCCCGCAGCAGCCAATACGGGCCATCCCGATCCGAGGAGAGGCCCAATTTGCCCCCCAACTGGCGC
>DATKLX010000098.1:0-9926 GCA_035542155.1 Anaerolineaceae bacterium | reverse complement strand
GACAACAGGCAAATTGCCTATCGAATTTTGCTTGAACTTTACCAATTGATCACGCCTTCGCAGCCACCCTTCTGCCGATCACGAACAGATTGGCAGCGATCACACCCCAACCGACCCATTTCTCGAAGCCCGTTTGGTCATGATCCCGGCAGCGATCCAGCCCAAACCGACGTTCACCTGCCCACACCGCAGGTGCGGGTGAGCACACTGATCCGACCTTCCACTCCAGAGTGCCAGTTCCGCCCCCGCCGAAACCAGGGCTGTTTCTCGTGCTCCTTGCGCTCCTGGCTCTTATAGCCAGGTTGGGGCAAGATGATCCGCTGCACCCCTTTTTCCTTAGCAGTCCGCTCATTTTCGGGTGAGTGAACCCCACGATCCCCGCTGGCCTGGTAGGGAGGATGACCAAAACGCTGCTGGTGCTGTTCCAGGCTGGTGGGCCATTGCTGACCATCATCAGGGTTGCCTTCCAGGACCTTCCAACGGGTGACCACCCCACCCTCCACCTCATCCAACCAGACTTTGTGGCCGTATTCCGTCGGTTTTTGGGCCTTGTTGCGACGGATGATATCGCTATGAGCTTCGAACAGGCTGACGATCTTCTCTCCAGCCGGCACTTTTTCCTGGTCAAACACGCGGCGGGTGGTTTGCTCGACCACTTGTTCCACCCGCGGGAGGAAGGTTTCCAGGGTCTGGGTCAAGGTTTTGGCGGTTTTCCCAGTCTGCTGTTTGAGCACCGGGAGGACCTGGTGCGCCTGCGAGAGGGTCTGACGGGCGGTCTGCACCAGCCGACGATAGGCCTGCAGCCCTTCGGCTTTGGCTGCATCGCTCGTGCGCCGCATAGCTTCCCCGACCTGGCGAGCTAAGCGACGCGCACTGCGCACCCGGTTGCGAAACACTTCGGGTCCCAGTTGCCTCGACTGGCCCAGCACCTGCCTGGTCCGGCTCAGGGTCCGTCCCAAAACCCGGACCCCATCGGCCAACAAGCTGCTGTCGGAGGGTGGATGAATGTTGGTTTCGACCACCGTGCCATCCGTGCGCAGTTTGCGTCCCTGGGTGACCTTCAACTGGGTGGCTAGCTCGGTCAAGCGCTGGTTGAAGCGCTCCAGGCTGTCCGGTTGGATCAGGCCTGCCCAGCGCAACAAGGTGGTATCGTCGGGCACCTCGTTCAGGTACACCCGGCAAAACTGGCGCAAGACTAAGCTGTCGCGCACTTGATATTCGGTCTGCTCATAGCTCAACCGATACAGGCGTTTCACGGCCAGCGTGCGCAGGATGACCTCCACAGGGGTGGAATTGCGCCCGGTTTGCTCAGTCTTGGGAAAGCGTTTGGCCAGGTCATGGCGGATCAATTGGTAAAGTGCGTCGTCTTCTAAGAGCTGATCAATCTGAGCCAGGATGGGATCCATCTCGTGGGTCAGTTGGAGAATATCCGTGAAGATCTTGTCAGGTTCGTACCGATCTTGTAACATTAAGGCGCCTCTGCGGGAAAAGTATGGGTTGGCGCCTAACTTCTACCAAAGAGGCTATTCTTTTGTCAAGTTGCGTAAACTGGCCGCCTTTTGCACCAAAAACTAGCTAAGATCAAAGCCCCACCCTCTGGTAAAGGCAAGGTCATCGTCAATCCAGCCGTCTCTACGCTGGTGAATTCCTTCGCGGATGCAGTCAAGTAAATAGCTAGCAAAGTCTTCTTTAAGCACTGCCGCGTCAACAGGGCATGGAAGCGAACGAAATGCTTGGATGACTGTTGTAGATCAGTCATCGCTTAGCAGTCGAACACCGACCAGCAGATTTTGTTTCGCAGTCGCTGATCATCCAGGACAAGGTCGCGGATCGCTTCCGGAAGCTGCTCGCGCTGCCACTGGCATTCCCGGCGGCCAGCGGACTCGCTCTCCCCCTTTGGCGCGGCTGTCCGCACGGCCTTGATTGCGTAGGCCGCAGCGCCGAGCTCGTGGGCGGCAACATGCGCCACCGCCGCTGCTTGGCCCGCAGCGTGCGCGGCGTGCCGAGCGGCTCCGTCCAACCCTCTGGCTGCAGCGTTGGCGAAGCCTGCGGCCGTACGCGCTTCAGTCATCGTAGTTTCACCTCGCGTCCAAGCGCGAACCAATTCGATGGCTCGACGCGGCCGGTTGTCATTGGGTTGCATTTCCTCGAATAAGTACAATACATGCTGTGCGCAATCGGCCGCCCATACCGCAAGTAGGTGATGATCGGAGTCTTGGAGGGTGCCTCCGCGACGTACAGTGATGAACCTGGGGTCTCGCTTCTTTGATAATATCATTCGTTTTTCTCTCTCCTGAAGAGTGATGAAGGATGCCTTCATTTGACCCGCTCTCAAACTTCTTCGGCTCCAACCTTCGGTTGGTACAACCCGTCCGGATTGGATCCCTGCATCCCTGCTGTAAAGGATCGCTCGTCGACCGGGGCAAGCCTGGCAATCATGGCCGGTTTGAGCAGATGCGTTCGCCGCGCCGTCTTCAATCTGGCTTCAATCGCGTCCGCGCCTGCCGGATCAGATTCCCAGTTCATCCGGTCGAAATGTTTCAAATTCAGAGGAGAAGTAAACATTCGCAGGGTCTTTTTGCCATGAATATTATAGTAGACCTCGAAATAGGAGATGACCAGCTCGCGCAGGGTTCGGTAGATCGGCTCGCGGTAGCGCAGACCTACGTAATTGGATTTGGCGACTGCGCCGTATGCGCCATCCAGACGGTAGATCGCCAGGACGTGATCGTCATCCTGACCAGGATCTGGATAGAGATCGATTACCAGGGGAGAATACCCTATTCGTCTCAAGGCGGCTGCGCCAAAAAGTGCCCCATCCAGGCAGTGGGCCTGCCGGTCCTGGAGAACCTCCAGTGGGCTGCGGTTGCGATTTTCGGGGCTGTACGGGATACCGTCCAGGAAAGCCTGGATCTCCAGCGGCGTGTCCAGGGACTTCCATAGCTCGTATTGTTCAGGATTCAGATGATCTTCGAGCCGTTCTTTCCCCAATGCGATCCTCCGATAGTGAAGGTAACTGGCTGTCGGGATTTCGTGGGTCAATTGTAACGAATTTCGGCTCAGACTACCAGTGTGGAAGTTTTTATTGGATCACAAATAATTCAGTATAAACGGGCTCTTGCTCGCAGGCCGGAGAAAGGATGTCGGTTAATTTCAAAGTATAGGGCGCGGACTGGTGCAGGATTTCTGCTTCTTCATCTGGAAAAGCCATAAAATGGACGAAATCCCACCCTGGACCCGCCCGATAGGCAGTATAAACAGTTTCGGGTTCCTGGTCCTGGACCGCTTCGACAAACTCCCGGACAGCCTGGATCACATCGTTTAATTTTTCCTTCTTGACCTGATACTGCACGATTTTTCGGATCATTCGCCTCTCCCCATAATTCAATTGTATGATATTTCAGGCCGGGGTCTTAAATACCGGACCCCGGCCTGATCATTCAAAATCCACGGTGAGAAGCCGCTTTTTTTACTAGCGGTGGCGGCGGACTCTGGACAGGGCAAAGGCCATGCTCATAAAGGTTGTCAGTGCAGCGATGCCCAGTTTGGTCAGATCCACGACCGGCTCAACCCGTACTCCGTCCGGACCAATGCTGACCACGGCAACTGGCCGGGCCGCGGAAAAGCCACCTCCTCCGCCCCCCGAGCCTGCCGCCATCCGGTCAGCCGCTTCGTCCGAGGCGGCGGTTTCACCTCCTTCCCCCTTCTTTTCCCCTTGAACCGGACCGTAGCCACCCCCATATCCATAGCCTAAACCGGATTGGACTTCCGAGCTGGTGATCAGAGTGTAATCGCCGACCGTGACCGGCTCACCGAATACCCCGCTGGGTTGGGCCACGTCCACCAGCCGGTTCATCAGCGCGATCCCCTCTTCCTCGGACTTAATCCTGGTAAATTGAAAACCACCTTTTGATTCCATTTATTCTATTTCCTCCTGGGTCGGGCTGCCCTGCCCATCCGCATGGACAGCACAATCGTAAAAAAGAAGCTAAACCCGGCCAGGCCCAGCAAGGCCAGGCGGGTTACATCCACGATCGGTATGCGGTCCAGAGTTCCATCCCTCTCGACCTGCACTGCGATTGGACGGTTATATACAAAGCCTCCAAAGGGGAAATGGATGCTGATGGATTGTGATTCGGGGATCACCTTGAAAGCGCCAACCTGGATCGGCTTCCCCTGGAGGTTCTGGATCTTGACCCCATTTTTTGGACGATCCATACAAACTCCTTATTCTGATTTATGCGGGTAATTTTCCGACAACCCGGTTCACAAAGCGATGGATCTTATGGAAAAATACCGGGGAATTGGCAAACATCAGGATGCATTCTCCACTGACGACGCGCATACCGCTGGCCTGGGCAGCCTGCACTGCTGCATCCGATTCGGCTCCTTGCTGGAACCAGATCCGCGGGATACCCGCTTCGGCTGCATCGCGAACGACTTTTTCACTCTGCGCCGGTGGGACGACCACCACCACACCCCCCACCGTTTCGGGAAGGGACTTCAAATTGGGATAGCAGCGTTCCCCTTCCAGGGTTTCGGCAGCCGGATGGACAGGGTATACCTTGTATCCGCTTGATTTCAATTCCCGAAGGATGGCGTTGCCAAACTTTTTCCCCCCACGGGATACGCCCACGATCGCTAAAGCAGGTTGCGATAAAAAGTCAACCACATCGGCCTTTTTCGCCATTTTCTTTTCTCCCTGATTGTTTTTCTTTCAGTATAAGCTACCTCGGAACTTAAAGCAATCCGAATCGGGTAAAATGATAGATATTATTCAGGAGGGAACATGGACCCAAGCTCAGCCCGGATACAAAACGCCTGGAGGCAAGCCTCGAGCTGGATCACCGAGAATTCGGGCAGCGCCAATCAAGCTTTCCTTACCAATGTTCCCACAGGGCGCCTGGCATTTGGGATAGCAACTCTCGCGGCCCAGACCAGGAACCTGCGTATCTCCGCGATTCCCAAAGGGGAGGTGGAAAATATCGGGGTGTTGGATCTGGCTTCGGGTGATGAAGCCGCCGCGGCCCTGGGCCGCAAAGATACGGCGTCTGTCAATGTCGATTATTCGATCTCAATAGACGGCATGGAGCTGGATATCCATACCATTGTGGAACGCACGCCCTCTGGCGCTCTAGACCTGAACCTGGTCTGGTGGCCGGATCAGGCGTTTCCCGAGGATGAAGATCCACACCCTCGTTTTGACGCAATCCTGAATTTTTTTATTCGCCTGCAGGACCTTTTTTCCGCGAAGCGATTATATCTTGGTTCAGATACCCCTGAAAAACCCGCCCCCGGCTCCATTGATTGGATCGAGGTGTAGATGGTGGGAATGGTCTCAGGAGGGAAAGAGCTGCCTGGGTGAGACAGTAAGGAATGGCCGGGTCCGAAATAGACCATCAGGTAAACAAGACGCAAGAAACCGCGCGGAGCGAAATGGTTCCCCACCGAGAGCGCCGCTACCGGGCGTAC
This sequence comes from Anaerolineaceae bacterium, assembly GCA_035542155.1. Taxonomy (GTDB): domain Bacteria; phylum Chloroflexota; class Anaerolineae; order Anaerolineales; family Anaerolineaceae; genus DATKLX01. The sequence goes on along the minus strand of DATKLX010000098.1, from coordinate 4,454 downwards.
ATTTTTCAGTTCATTGTATTGGCGATGATCCTGGCCTTTGTTGCCCTGGCACTTCTGGCCAGCACGCAGGCTTATTTTTCGCTGGACCCCCTGATCACTCACGAGATCCAGGAAAACAGCTCGATCCCTTTCCAGGATCTCATGCTCGCGGTGAGCTGGCTGGGTTACCTGCCGCAAATTGTGATCATTTCATGTTTTTTTGTGGCTGCTGTATGGCTATTCGGGCTACAATGGGAAGCGGTTGTGCTGACGGGTGCGGGAATTGTCAGCACAATGCTGAATTTGTTGATCAAAGAAGTGGTCCACCGACCGAGACCTTCTACGAACCTGGTTCATGTTTTTGAAAACCTGAGCAGCTACAGCTTTCCCAGCGGCCACGTCATGTACTATACTGCCTTTTTCGGCTTCCTATTTTTTATCTGCTTCATTGTCTTAAAACATTCCTGGAGGCGGACGGTTTTGCTCATCCTGTTCGGATCGCTGGTGATTCTGGTAGGCATCTCGAGGATTTATCTGGGCGAGCATTGGGCCAGCGACGTGATCGGCGGGTACCTGGGTGGAGCGCTGGTTCTGGCGGCCGCGGTGCAGATTTACCGCTGGGGAAAACCGCGCTTCTTCGTGACCCAGCCTGTCGCCTCGGACCCGGGGCCGCAGGATGTGGTGCAAAAGCCAGGGTGAGAAATTGCGTATAGAGAAAAAGCTTTCGTCACATTCAGATTCGTCAAGGAGATGACAATGAGCGCGTATGATCTGAGATCCGTTAAGCTTCCTCGATTGACCGGCCTTCGTTTGCAGTTGTTTACCGCTGCGGTTTCCAACCCGACGACCCGCGGGATAATGGTGGGGCAGTTGCTCAAAACCGGGGGCGTGGACCAACTGCGTGCGCTCGTTTCGGAAACCCGCCCCGTTCTATTTCCGGATCATCCGGCAGATGAGATTTCCGGCAAGCCCCTGGCCTGTAGTGAGCTGGACCAGCTTCTTGGGGAAAGGACCCGGCCGCTGCCGTTTAAGACCGTTCGCGATTATGCCAGCGCCTACCGTTCCGGAAAGACCACCCCAACCCGGGTTGCCCAAAAGACCCTGGATGCTGTCCTGGCCAGCGATAAGAACAATCCGTCGCTGCGCGCATTTATCGCTATCAATCCCCAGGATGTCCTGGATCAGGCTGAAGCCTCTACTCTTCGTATTGCCCAGGGCAGGCCGCTCAGTATTCTGGATGGCGTTCCGATCGCGGTAAAGGACGAGGTCGATATGCGTCCCTACCCTTCCACCGCCGGGACCAGCTTCCTCGGGCAGGGGCCCGTGGAGGAAGATGCCACGGTGGTCGCGCGGCTGAGGGCTGCCGGAGCGCTGTTGTTCGGCAAAACCAATATGCACGAGATCGGGATCAACCCCAACGGCCTCAACATTCACTATGGACCCGCTCGAAACCCGTTTGATTTGAAGCGGGACCCGGGCGGCAGCTCGTCCGGTTCGGCCGTCGCAGTGGCGGCGGGTCTGGTCCCGGTTGCGATTGGGGCGGATGGCGGCGGCTCCATCCGCATCCCGGCGGCATTATGCGGTCAGGTTGGCCTGATGTCGACCTTTGGCCGGGTCAGTGAGAAAGGCGCGGTTCCGCTGTGCTGGTCGGTGGGCCATCTCGGGCCGATTGGCTCATGTGTGGAGGACGTTGCCCTGGTATATGCGGTCATCGCTGGCGCAGATCCGCGTGATAGTTTGACCCTGCGCCAGCCGAAAGTCACTCTGGACCAATGGAATAACCCTGACCCGAGCCATTTCATCATAGGGATCTACCCGGAATGGTTCGATCACGCTGACCCGCAGGTGGTGGCGGTATGTCGGGAAATGCTCAAAAACCTGGTAAAGGCCGGTGCGGAGATCCGCGAGGTCGAGATCCCCAATCTGGATGCGATTCGGGTCGCCCAAGCTGTCACGATCCTGACTGAAATGGCGACCACGCTGCAAAACTATCCGGCTCATTGGAAAGAACTGGCAGATTCGGTGCGCCTGAGCCTGACCCTCGGCCAGGTGGTTTCTGCCCTGGATTACTCGCGCGCCCAACAGGTTCGCGCCCAGGCGATTGAGGATTTCAATCGCGCCCTGGAGGAGGTTGACATCATCCTCACCCCGGCGACCGCGCTCACCGCCCCCCTCATTCCATCCACCGGCGATGATGATTGGTCAGATTTGAGCCTGACGACAGAAATGATGCGCTTCGTGTTTCCACCGAACTTGACTGGCCACCCTGCAATTTCCTTCCCGGTGGGTTACGATGCCCAGGGGTTGCCGGTGGGGATGCAGGCGATCGGACGGCCCTGGGAAGAGCACGTCCTCTTGCGGGTGGCTTCGGCGGTGGAACAATTCGTGGAACGGCGCATGCCCGCCGTTCATTATTCCATTCTGAATGAAGGAAACTGATATGCCTCCTCCCCTGTCATCTTCCTGGGAAAAGGTTGTCAGGGAAAAGACCCAATAATGGCTTCCTGGTCCCCTGGGCCGAGCAGGGAGTGCTCGTATTTCTTACCGCCAGTATAACATCGCGCTCAGTGCAAAAATACTGGCAACCCCAAGAAGTAAGGCCAGGGGAATCATAAAACAGCAACATCCGGACCTTCGCGGGTAATAATAGCGGCGATAGGGCAGGAACATCCGCCCAAAATGTCGAAAACTACGAAAACCGCGGTACATACGACATCCTTTTCGATAGATAGTTTTCAATAATCATTGGTATTGTAGCCACGCTGGTTTGTTAGTACTACCCAGATTTCCTGGATTCTATCCGTCGAGTCGGCCGGCCAGTGCATAGCATAAGGGCAGACGGGCATGGATATTCTCAAAATGCCGGTACACGTTTGAAATATCGTGCGGATATTCCTCAAAGAAATCCAACCGGAATCCCTGCCTGATGCACTCGCCGATCACGTCTGCCAGTTTGTGGTGGAACCAGTAGGTTTTTGGCGACTGGTATTCGGAGAAATGAAAATAATCCAGTCCTGTTTCCTCGATGAATGGCTCTTCACGAAAATAGGAATCCTTGAGCGCAGGCGGATCGTTGTGATCCTCTCCCTCGAACATATCCAGAATCGGGTGCATTTCATAGATAAACAGGCAGCCGCCCGGTTTCATTAAACTTCTTACGGTATCGAATAACAGGCCGAGATCAGGAATCCAGCCCAGAGCGCCTATAGTGAAAAATACCAGTTCAAAACGGTGGTGGTATTGCTCCGGAATTTCCAGCACGTCAGATTCGACGAACTCACAGTCGAAATGACCTGCCGCTGCCAGTTGTCTGGCCTGATCGATGAAGGCTGAGGAGATATCGAAACCAACGCATTCATTCGCACCGAGATTTTTTACCGAAATGAGCTCGAGACCGTTATTGCAGCAGAGTTGCGCGACGCTTTTTCCCTGGAGGCCGATCCGTAGAAAAATTCCCGTCTCGATTGGATCCAGGCAACTGTATCCAGGAGTTTGCACATCCACCAGTAAGTTCGCCAGCTTTACCTGGGCATGAACCGGAGCGGCTGCATCCCAGGCCAGCTTATTTGCTTGGGTGTATTTGCGTTTTTCCATGAAAGTTCAGCGCAGACCAAACCACTCGCCGTGGTCCAGGTCGCCCTTGAAGATTTCTTTATCCTCCGGGTTGAGGATCGTTTCTCCGGCCTGCTCAGCCTGCTCGATGAATTTCCGCGCCTCGCTCTGGTTGCCCACAAGCGCATTGGCGCGGGCCATTGCCTCGAATGCGTATGCGCGGTCGAAATCTTCCATCAATCCGGCATGTTCGCGGGTCAGGTCATAGCAGCGGATCGCATGGCGCAGAGCCGGCTCGACCAGGCCCAGCTCGGCCGAGACCCGCGAGATGAGCCATTCCGCCCGCTGTTCGTGCAGCGCGCTCCCGACCTGGCGCCAATGAAAGGCGGAGGCGTAAGCCATGTGGAGCATCTCCTCATCTTCATCATTGGATCGATGTTCCTTGGCAATCAATTCCCACACGCGTCCATTGAACTGCTTGGCAAACTGGCGATGGGCCTCTACCAGGGTGTATTTTCGATCTATATCCATGAAATTCTCCATCTGGGTTGCGGATTCAGCAGACTTATCGAAAGGTGGCCAGCAAGGCGGCGTGGTCCGAACCACGCCGGTCGTCCAATGTCGTCGCGGTATTCGCGGTCAGGCGAATGGATTCCAACTGGCCCGCCAGGCTTGGATCCAACCAGGTGTAGTCGATCCGTTTGACGAACTTTCCATTTTCGACAAAAGTAAAACCCTTCTTATCTGGATTGCATTGCGCCCATGCGTCGATCCAACCCGCTTTTATCAGCCCGGCGACCGCATCGCTGTCTGGAGTCTGATTCAGGTCGCCGACCAGCATGCGTGGTCCCTCGAAACGACCCATGAAAGCCAGTGCCTCCTCGACGTTTTTCATCGCCTGTTCTGCCGCCCAGGAAAATGTC